>NZ_JARESS010000034.1:0-93576 GCF_046027915.1 Paraburkholderia sp. RL17-347-BIC-D | reverse complement strand
CGCGCGATTGTCCGCAGATATCAAGGTGGGCGACCCTAGATTCACCACTGAGGTGGTGAAAGCGATTTCCAGTACGACGCCTGATTAGGCGTTGCGGCGATAGGGGATGGTGACTGGGGTTGCGCGCTGCCGGCGCTTGGGCTGAGCATCAAGACATCGGCCAAACCGTGTTCCGAAACGAATAAATTAGTTTTGCTACGGATCGGAGATCGAAATCTAGAATGTCAGCGAGTTTAGCTCAGGCTGCTTTGGGGGTGACCTTGTGCAGCTGGCGTCGCGATCCGGGCGCTTCGGTCTTTGACAGACGGTTGGCGTCTGAGATTTTCGATACGGATCGCAAAAAAAGATGTTGGGTTGCGAATAAACGAGCAAGAGAAGAACAAGTCGATGGGAGGGGCTCATGATCGTAACCTGGCGCTTCTTCCGGCCCTGCGCGTTCTGCGCGGCGACGGTCGGCTTTATGTGCTCGCTGGTTGCCTGCAGCACGGCTCCTGTGGACCAGGTGAAGTACTTCTCCCAAGCCGTGAGCTCGGTTGATACCGTGGGGCAACCTCTCATCGACGACCTTGCGACGGCCGAGCGCAGCCAGGGCCAGCGAGCGGCAGTGAGGCGCTCGAAGACGAGCGCGACTGACGCGGACGCGGCGTGCCTCGTGCGCTGGATGCCCGTGAGCAATTCGGTCGGCTTCATGCAGGGATTTTGCCCGGCGGACTCCGCGTATTACTCGCTCATCGGCGATCCGCCCGCGACGAAATCCCTGCGCGCTGCGTTGCAGTTGCTAGGCGATTTCGCGGGCGTGTTGTCGGCGTTGACGCAAAACACCAATATCGATGCGGCGCAAGGCCAGATCGACACGCTCGTCGGCAACTTCGGCGCGCTTGCTTCGATCGTAAGCGGGACCGCGTTGCCTCTGGGCGCGGCTGTGACCGCGCTGAAGCCGATCGTGACTCAACTGGCCGAAGCAAGGAATGCCGAGGAAGCGCGCCGCGCGATCATCGATGGCAAGGACGGCGTCAGCACGCTCATCAGCGGGCTGAGGACATCGACGCCGGCCGTGTTCAACACGCTGACCGAGGAATCGACTGGGCGGCTCAGGTCGAGGGAGGTCGCAGCGGATCCCGCGCTTGCCGCGCCCGACCTCAGGCAGATCGATGCCTATCGGGTCACGGTATCGAACTTCGTCGTCATGCTCGGCAAGTTGCAGGACGCGTGGAATCTCACCGTCAAGGCGGCGGAGTCTCCCGAGAATCCCATCACGCTAGCCGCGCTCGCCGAGCGCAGCGGAGAACTGAAGGCGGATGCGGAAGCGGCGAGACGCGCTTTTTCCATACTGCGAACCGGCGGCACGATGGCCACGACGCAGTAAAGCGCTTGTCCCTTGGCGCGCGCGAAGTCGGGCGTCGTGGGAGATCACCGGTCTGTCGACTAACGAACGGGTTGAAGGAGGGCATATGGCCAACATTCAGGTTGCGCAGGCCGCAATGGTGGATGCGCTTGCGTTGCTCATGAAAAGGCGCATCAACACCACTGATAACGCCGAAAAAGACAAGATCAGCGACACAATAGACGAGCTAAACGGCATGCTCGAGGATCTCAATCAGGCGAGTCTTCTGCAGGCCGCGAGCGATGTTGCGCAGGCGACCCAGGAACTTCAGGGTGTGGTCAGCAGCGTTCGTCTCGGACCCTTCGACACTTACCTTTCCGACCTGCAAACCATCCTGCAGCGCCTGCAAGCGCTGCAGAGCACGATGCACGCGAGCGAAGCATTGCCGCGGACGCCGGAGCCACCGCCTCCTGCGGCCGGCGTGACGGCGCAGGATAAGCTCGGTATACAGGCGGCACCGCCAACGCCTGCCGGAGTTCCTGCACCGCCGAAAAATTCGACTTCGTACGAAGACCTCCAAAGTGAGTATCTCGCGTATTTCGATGCCTGCGTGCGGGGCGCCGATCACGCGGCCAACGTCAAATACTACATCGCCCAGATGACGAGGTCACAGAGCGTCTACCAGGGCGTCGGCGGCGGATTGCACATTCCCTGGTTCTTTATCGCCATCCTGCATGGTCTCGAATGCGGCTTCAACTTCAATGAGCATCTTCACAATGGTGACCCGCTGAGTGCGCGCACGACGCATGTTCCGGCGGGGCGCCCCATCGCTGGCCTGCCGCCTTTTACGTGGGTCGAAAGTGCCAACGACGCGCTGGTCTTCGAAGGCTTCGCTGGACAGGACGACTGGAGTACCGCGCGCATCCTGTATCGCTTCGAGCGGTACAACGGCTTTGGCTATCGTTCGCATGGCGTGCCGAGTCCTTATTTGTGGAGCTTTTCCAATCTCTATAAGAAGGGCAAGTTCTCGTCGGACGGACATTTCGATCCGAACGCCGTCTCGCAGCAATGCGGCGCGGGCGTAATTCTCAATGCGCTTCAGCAGCAAGGCACTATTCAATTGAGTCGTTGACACCGTGCCGCAATTGACACGAGTGACACGACAACACCCGGGCGGAGGGAGCCATGAAATATCTTGCCTGTCTGCTCTTTCTTTGCATCTCTCTGTTCCCGGGCCGTGCTGTGGAAGCGACCCCTCCCACGGTCGCCACCATTATGGTGCCCGCCAAAAGCGACGCGACCGCGCTCAATGAAGCCATCCATGTCACGGTGGATGGCGATACCGCCGTCACGTGTGACGACTTCGATCTTATCGTCAACAACAAGCCGGGACTGGTTCAATGCACGTCCGGTCCAAATGAGCGCGAACTCATGTTCACGCTGTGGCGCGACGCAGCGGACGTCGAGGGGAGCAATCGCAGGAATTGGGCAGCGATTCTGGGCGAGCCAACATGGCCTACGAAAGAGGTGAGGGTCATCGTCAGGTCGGCGAAGAAACCGCTTACGATTGCCTTCTACAAGGCCGCGACAGTCAACACCACCACTTCGTCGACACTCGCGCCGGCTGCCTCGGACGTAAGCGAGGCTTCGTCGGCTTCCGCGCCAGATGTGACCGCAAGCGGCGGCCACGTGCCAAGTGCGACGTCCAATGCATCCGGTGATCCCGCCAAGCCGAAGGTAACGGTGTTGACCATCAACCTGCACGTCTTCAACGGTCTGGTGATGCTCGGCGCGCTGCTCCTGGGTCTGTTCGTCGTTGTCTGCACCATCATCGGCGTGCAGCTGGGTCTGGGACGCGATAGCGGCGTCCCGCAGATGCGCGTCGAGGAGTTGCCGTTCAGCCTCGGGCGATGCCAGATGGCGTTCTGGTTCGTGCTGACCTTCTGGGCGTTCAGCTTCATGTATGCGCTGGTCGGTCAGACCGATACGCTTAACAGCGAGTCACTTACGCTGATGGGTATCTCGGCGGGGACGGCCCTCACGTCCATTGTGATCGATCAGACGAAGAATGAGGCGGCCAACATTGAGAAGGCTGTTGGCGCGCTCGGCCTGACGTCGCGCTGGCACGTCGAACTGCTTTACGACATCATCCATCCCGGAGTCAGGAGGCCTCTGACGCGTCCGCTCAGGGACGGCATTCGTAGGCTCTTGCTGGGCCGTGAAATGCGTGAGCAGTTGCGCCGCCCCAACGTTACACTCATACCCGGTGACACGATAATATCGAAGGCCATTTTCCCTGGCTTCGACACCAGCGTTCCGATGACGTATCAGCAGTTGTGGGACAAGTATGAAGCCTTGGTCGAGCCGGTCAGATCGAATGGCTTCATCACCGATCTCGTCACCGATGCGAGCGGACCGACGGTCGGGCGCTGGCAGATCCTCGTGTGGACGGTGACGCTAGGCATCATTTACGTCATCAACATGTGGGAACATCTCGAGTTGCCGGAGTTCGGCGACAAGCTGCTCATGCTGATGGGTATCTCGAGCGGCATCTATCTCGGCTTCAAGGTGCCGGAGACGCAAGTGCCCAACGCTCAGGCGCAGACGCCGACCGATGCCGCGAATAATCTTCCGCCGGTATTGAAGACGGGGCAGGGTGGCGGGGGTGGAGGCGGCGGAGCTGGTGACGGAGGTGGAGGAGCTGGCGGAGTCGGTGACGCGGGCACAGGCACAGGCACAGGCACAGGCGAAAGCACGGCCGTCGATCCCAACGCCACCAAAACACAGCAAGCCGACCCCGACCACCCCTAATGCAAGCCACGCGGTGTGGCCTCGCTACCCCGCTTCCTTCGGCACCCGCCCCATCAAATAGAAGTTGTCACTTGACCGTATCGACATCACATTGGCCATGCGATTCGACAAGCCGAAAAACGCGGCAATGCAATCAGCTCATCGCGTCGAAAGCGTCGATTGGCTATCCTCGCGAATCTGCTCGTGTATCGCATTGTCCTGAGCCTCGCGAATCTGCTCGGTCCCGCTCTTTGGCCTCACGGTCGCAGGTGCCGATCCGTTCGAGAAACGCTTGATGCCGTGCAGTCAAGAAAGTCGTTCCGAAAAAGGCGGGTACAAAGAGCGTAGCGACTGCGAAGAAGTCCAGCGCAACGAAGGCGCCGGCTGAGAAAGCCACCAATGCGCCCACTGCAAAAAAAGGCCGTAGCAAAAAAAGCACCAGGACGGAAGGCGCCGCCAAAAAAACGTAGTCGCTGCCGCTGAAATTGCACCGGTGCCAGTAGTCGCTGTTACTGAAGCAACGGCCTACGAACCGGAGAGGTAAGTTTCCAGTGGCGACGGGATGTAAGGCCCCGTCGCACAGTCCGGTTAGTCACAGCTGGCCAGAATAAATTCGATAGCTACTCATATCAAAAACTCTTCATCAAAGAAACTTTACGTTCGATATGTTTGCTATGCCTTTGGCGGAAGAACTGTTATTCGAGAGTTGCCGGCCTTCGGCCGGCGGTGGCGTCTTCGACGCCTGTTTGCCATGGCGGTGCCAGACTCCCACTGCTAGGCCCTGAGGCGTGGTGGCCCCGGAGGCCGTCGCGGCAAGCGGCACGTTACGGTTCCGTAAAACGTGAAACCTGTGAATCACAAGACCGTTGAGCGTGCCCACGCGCTGATGTCGAAATTGGCCGCTAGACAAATTATCCCGACGCTAGGACAAGGACCATGATGGAAGACACACCCATTGTGTACCGTTAGTTTGCGCGACTAAACCCCTTAGGTAAATTCAATTTGAGTTTGTCTTGGGTCTGGACTGTCCGACTTGACCGATCTTGAGCGTCGTGCTCCTGTGCTGCCTGTTTCAGATTTCGTTCCGCGTTTCAATCTTGCCGCACGTCCGTATGAGTGCCCGAAGACTTCGGTCACTGAAAAGCCGAATGCCGCAATGGTCGCTCGCACCTCGTCGAGCGCCGGGCCGTATTCATTGCGCTTTGCTTCTTCGATTCTACGATCTACTCTTCCAGTTGCTTCGAGAGTTCACTGTAGCGCGACATGCGTTACTCCATTACCGTGACGGCATAGTTTACTGCGAAACTATGCCGCGAGGAATCGCGACTATTGAGTCCAGATCCGAGAGCGCGTCAACTCCAGAAGAGGTGAGTGTTTCCAGGATTGAACGCGGGGATACGGTCGATGCTTTCACAGAGGTGAGAACTTCCAGGAGAGTCAGGTCATTGACAAAGGTGATTCGATCGGCACGATTGCGGGAATTATCGCCCGCATCCTGTTGCATGCCCGCAGCGCCCGCTATTCATGCACCTTCTGGCGTGACTTGCCGCTCGTGCCGTTGCGCGACACGCTGCTTGCGCTGCAGTGGTTGGGCGCATTGTTCGGATCGCAAGTCGTATGGCGCGGAGCGCGGATGTCGGTGGCCAACCGCGTGACGCGGCGACGCACGTCGGTCATGGAGATTTCCGATGACCGGTGAAGTCACCTCTTATTCAACGCGCCGACGCGCACTCCCGCGGGTGCGGTCTCTTTCATTCAATCAGCTATCGGATTCAACGCAGACTATTGGAGCACACATGAAAACGCTGTTTTTGCAGGCCCCATCGTATGACGGTTTCGATGGCGGCGCGGGATCGCGCTACCAGGCCAAGCGTGAAGTACGCTCGTTCTGGTATCCGACGTGGCTCGCCCAGCCCGCCGCGCTCGTGCCCGATAGCCGCGTACTCGACGCCCCCGCCGACGGCTTGTCCGTCGAAGCGTCGCTCGACATAGCACAGCAATATGACCTGGTGGTGATCCACACCAGCACACCGTCTTTCCCCACCGACGCACTGTTCGCCGAAGACCTGAAGAAGCGCAAGCCTTCGGTGCTGATCGGTATGGTCGGCGCGAAGGTCGCGGTCGATCCGCACAATTCGCTGACCGCGAGCGAGGCGATCGATTTCGTCTGCCGTGAAGAATTCGACTTCACCTGCCAGGAAGTTGCCGAGGGCAAACCGTTCGCCGGCATCAAAGGTCTGAGCTATCGCGCGGCAGACGGTTCGATCGAGCATACGAAGCGCGCCCGATCCTCGAGAACATGGACGAACTGCCGTTCGTGGCGCCCGTCTACAAGCGCGATCTGAAGATCGACAACTATTTCATCGGCTATCTGAAGCACCCGTACGTGTCGATTTACACGGGCCGCGGCTGCCGTTCGAAATGCACGTTCTGCCTGTGGCCACAAACGGTGGGCGGGCATCGCTACCGCACACGCTCGACCGAGAACGTGTTCGAAGAAGTGAAGTGGATTCGCGACAACATGCCTGAAGTCAAGGAGATCATGTTCGACGACGACACCTTCACCGACTTCAGCCGCGCGTCGAGGAAATCGCCCGCGGTCTCGGCAAACTGGGTGTGACGTGGTCGTGCAACGCGAAGGCGAACGTGCCGTACGCGACGCTGCAGATCATGAAAGAAAACGGCCTGCGCCTGCTGCTGGTGGGCTATGAATCGGGCGACGACCAGATTCTGCTGAACATCAAGAAGGGCCTGCGCACCGACATTGCGCGCCGCTTCAGCGAAGATTGCCGCAAGCTCGGCATCAAGATTCACGGCACCTTTATTCTCGGCCTGCCTGGCGAGACGCAGGACACGATCCAGAAGACCATCGAGTACGCGACGGAAATCAATCCGCATACGATTCAGGTGTCGCTCGCGGCTCCCTATCCCGGCACGACGCTCTACAACCAGGCGGTCGAAAACGGCTGGCTGGAAGAGAACAAGGTCATCAACCTCGTCAGCAAGTCGGGCGTGCAGCTCGCGGCGATCGGCTATCCGCATCTGTCGCGTGACGAGATTTACCACCAGCTCGAAATCTTCTATAAGCGCTTCTATTTCCGGCCGTCGAAGATCTGGGAAATTCTGCGCGAGACGCTTCCTGCGCGCCCACGAAGCGTGATGCCGGCAATGAAGTCCCTGGCGTGGCTTGCCTGCCTGATCGGTCTTCTGCTTGCAAGTGGACTGATCGCCATGGAGGGTGCTCTTCACAGGGAGCACCTTATCCTCATGGTCTTTGCCTTTCTCTGCGGTACGGGCGCCGCGCTCGGTATCGTTTATGCTGTGCTGGCCGCGGCGGGGATGGTCGTGACGACTGCGATGCCAACAAATAGACAGGCCGCCACGGCTGTGAAGCTCATCGCGATAATTGATAGTCTCAATGCCTCGAACTATGGCGTATCTGCGTGACTCATTGGGGCGTTGTCGATCAATGAGTGCCCACGCATATGTGTCTGCCGCGCAGCTTGCCGACAGGGCTCCTGTGCCCGACTCGCAAGTGGGCGA
Source organism: Paraburkholderia sp. RL17-347-BIC-D (assembly GCF_046027915.1). Classification (NCBI taxonomy): domain Bacteria; kingdom Pseudomonadati; phylum Pseudomonadota; class Betaproteobacteria; order Burkholderiales; family Burkholderiaceae; genus Paraburkholderia; species Paraburkholderia sp. RL17-347-BIC-D. The sequence continues at coordinate 85,919 of NZ_JARESS010000034.1, read as the reverse complement.
GACTCCGCATATATTCCTGTCGCCCCGAGCCGTGGCGAATCCTTGTTGTGAGTCAATTATGTGCCAGCCGATAGCCGCAATGCGTGCGGTTTGCGCAGCTCACAAAGGGACAACAAACTCCTGTTGCACACGGGCCGCCTGGACTGGATTGACGTCAAACGTCCACCGGCGGATACAGCGGGTGGCGGTCCCTGCCTACAAGGAAAAAAGCACGCATGCACAGAGGCGCAGGCTGGACAAGATGACGAAGGCTTTGCAGCGGATGGGGCCCTACAATGAGGTACTGGGAGGCCTTCCTTCCGTAAACAATGAGTGAGGGCCGCGGAAGAAGTGCGGAAGATTACTGCAGTTGCCTTCTCAGCGAGACAACTTCGCCGCCCGCATTTTTAGCTTTCCAGCGCGGAACCATCGGTGTTTGGCGGGGCAGGCACCAACACTCAATCGCTCCAGGAAATAGGCGAGCAAGACAGCACTAATCGCCGCGGGCCGACCAGATGTTTGTCCAGTAGCATCGCGAACAGCAAGGCGACGCCATTCCCGTAGAAAGCGTTTGAGTTTCCTTTCGTCCATTCGGTTTCTGCTTCCCACTGAGCGATTTCGTTGCCACGAGGATTCTGCTGGGCAGATAAAGTAAATCAGCGCACGAGGAAAACTGTGGCAGTTATCGGCGATAACTCGCCGGAGCTCTCGGGACACCGTTGCTCATCAATCCGGCTTCAAGATTGTCGAACCTCGTCCAAACATCGTTCCGATAAATCTTTAACATGGGATCAGGCAATATGCTTTGCCTGAAAAGGCGCTCCTCTTCAACTAGGCTCGCTGCAATAGCGATGCACCACTCGACGGCAAACTCCGCCTCATCTTGCAGCACGTCGTCGACGCGATTCATGTTTATCGCTCGGCATGCCCGATCCCACCAGTGTTCTAGGCGCGAATTTTCGTCTCTTATTTCAGGCTTTGTTAACACCGTGCCGTCCACCTTGTATCTATGTAGCAGATCGAGAGCGTCGTCGCGTAACCGCCGCTTGGCAAGAGTTTCCTCGTGGTGTGCCTCACACAAGCCTCCAGCGTGAGGGCTTTCGTAGCAACCGAATTTCGTGCATTGAGGTATTTTTTTTCTCGTCATCAGTTGCTATCGTGGGTTGTTTCGGACAAGTCAACTTGGTATTTAGAATTCGGGCAGGTTATCAAGATTGTCCACGAGCTTGTTGTCGTTTACCGTCTTGAGGTAATCAACGCCGTTGAGTCGTATGACGTAGACCTGCTTCCCCTTGTCCCAGGTGCCTTGGGAATTCCTGTAAATCGTGAGGAAGGTGGTGCCGTTGTTGATAGCAGCAACGATATCTTGGCGGCTATGCTCACTAGACTGGCCTACAGAATCACCGTTATCGACAGCAATTCGTAAGTGATTAATGTGAGTGTGCTGAGCGTTAAACTGAACCCCAGAAATCAAGTAATCGGCCCACTTTGGCATGCTGGTCCCCATCCGTCGTTTTTGTTAGTCTAGTATCGCGTTAGCAGTTCGTCTAGGGAAACGCAGGTGCATGAAGAGCACTCGTAGCCGGATACGTTGGACGCCCCGCTTGCGATAAGGGATTCTGGCGTCTGGAGTAGATGTTCAACGCGATGCTGGTTGCCCCGTGTACTTTTCATGGTGGTTTACAATGGCGAGAAGCGAGTTCCGGGCAGTCGATCGCTGACGTCCCGAGGTACACGAGGATGTTCTTCTTGTCGTAACATCATCCGGCTGATTCGATGGGCTGTTGAAGACACACAGGCAGGTTGTTTTTCCCGTTAATAAAGCACTCGACTTATCGCGGTCATTCAGTGCTTTGTAAGCAAAATATGCGGGACGCATTTGTGGTGACGTTTTGCCGCAGTGGTATCGCGTTTGTGCAGATGCCTTTTTTGGCATAGAGGGTCGTGGTGGACTGGGCGAACGCGCTGCGCTGCATAGCGGCTGCCCAAGAAATACATTCGTATGTTTAACCTTCACCGACATAGTACGGGGTAAGCAAGCATGTCAAACCACATTAATCCTGGACCGAAGCCGAAACGCGAGGATGGTAAAGATGACAGAAGGCATCACGTGAATCCGCCAACCAAACCAAAGCATCCATCACTCCCTATCCACGATCCCAAGAAAAAATAACGGGTAATCTAAGGCCTCGGCCGCGACGGATGCGTCTTTGGGGTGTCCGTCGCTAGGATGAGCTGTTACCTGCAAGAAAAAGGCCGGGATTCGCGTGCGGTCGCCTAGCGCGGCGTTCATGCACCGTTCAGAGGTGTGGTGCGCGGGGGTTGGCTCGCCGCTCCGGAATGGGAAAGATGCCCTTCGTCGTGACGACACCGCCGCACCCCTCAGCAAGGACAACCGATTGCCCTGTAGCGACGGCTGCATGAACAGATTTGTGCACGTTAGAAAAAACGGTGGGAGGTCCCTTGTCCGACCAACGGAACGATTGCCACTTGGCGTTGATATCGGCAAAGCATAAGGTGATTTTTTCAATTGACGCTCGCTAGTTCCCATCGGACGGCAGCGCCGGATGCGGGCCATTCGTGCTCGCGTAACGGTTCAATAGCGCAAAAAGAACGGAGGCATAAAGCCTCCGCTAGTCACCTGGTCAGCTAGTTTTGAGCTGTTTATCTTCGGTAGCATCGAGATTCTGAAATCTGTCGAACACCATCGCTGTTTTTTTCACCTCCGCATCATCATGGGCATCGTTGGGGTGCGTTCGAAGCTCTTGAATAACTAGAGAACTACGAGGCGGTCGTGGTCTGCGGGCCATACCTCAGAGACAATATTGCCTGAGATGATGACACGACCTTCTGCCAGAAGAAGAGATGTCGCACCGTTTCCGTTTCTCATGATTGAGCGTCTACGCAAAAATATTCAGACTGGATTTGATTATCTCGTGGCGACAGGTTCTTGAGTACGATGACAACGCACTTCTCCGCCTCGTCCGCTGAGATCCCGAACAGTTCCGGAAGCGGTACGACAAACACTTGCGGCGAGCCGGGTTCCGCTGCACAGCGGTGCACCTGTTCGATGAACTCTTCGAGAACGTCATTCTCGTCGAAATCCTGCGTTCCTTGCTTATCAGTCGAAAACTTCGATCGTTTGCATCATTGCCTGTTTTCCCTGCTTCCTTGCAGCGACACGCCGCCCAAAAACTTTCGGATGACCCGCGCCGAGCGGTTAGTCACGAAACGTTGTTAGCTATTCGCCGGAATCTCGACCACGATGTGCTCGGAAATATCGATAACACGTCGGGAGTCCACCAACTGGAGGCGAGGGCTGCCTGGCGTCGAATGGCTCTCGGCGACGCGTGACGCGACCCACATATCTTCCGCCAGCTCACCATTGAACCGATAGTCGGAAAATGCCCACATGTCATCGAAGCTCCACAGAACATACAGCCGGCCGTGATGCTCGGCGGCAGTCAAATGAACTGCAACGCCCGACAGAGCGATACGTTCGCGGCCCATCATGACGCATTCCAGCGCAGTCCCATCGGGACGATAGCGAACCTCCGCGTACAGGCGCTCATCCTTGTAGTCGATTTCGCTGGCTGAAATGCCAGGCAACGGAATGACGATGCATTTCTCGTCAGAGTCCACTGCGTCCTCCCACAGTTCAGACATCGGAATGACGTATGCAATATGTCCGGCCGAAGTAGCTCGATGCTCGGCGATTGCCGCCAGCAATTCGAGGTTCGGCCGACTCAATTCGTCGGCGTCATTCTGTGTTCCTGCGTTCGTTTGAGTCGTCAAAATGTAAGATCCTTGTGTTGATTTGCCCTGTAGCCGCGCACCTTTGGTGCCGACCTACATGTGTGTAGCAATCCGGCTCGTTTCAGTTCGAGTTCGCGTCGTCTGGCGGTCCGATCTCGACGTCCGGCAATCGGCTAGCGTTCGACCCAGCGAAAGTGCAGCGCCGTTTATCAGCCATCGCTGGGTACTGTCACGACCAGTCTGAAAGTTAGCTTCCTTAAATCCAGATTAACGAATGGTCCCTGGAAATTCAATGGGCGGGGGAAAATTTATTTTATACGTGGCTTGTCATATGGATCGCGTGCCGGAATTGAAAACATAGGAATATGGCCCCCACTGATGAATCGGCATATTTGATAAGGGTTATCAATTTGATGTTTAAAAAAATTTTATGCTCGGCGCGCGGAGACGGCCAACAGGCAACCGTTTGTGGCGAAGTGCTCCGCCTGTCTTCGCTGTCTTTTGTGGGGTCCAGTCGTTGGTATAAATATTTAAACTGGCTTAAATACTATGTTGCCTGTATCGAATAACCTGGTTATGATCTGCCGCAGTTTGTAGATGTGACAACCCTAATGATTGGCTATTTTAATTTTATACGTTAATGGAAAAATCGAACGATACACTGAACTCATCGAGCTCAGCAGGTAATGCATTTTTGCCTGCCGGCGAGCTTAAGGCGGCACGGGATTTCATGCCACATCTTGACGACGCAAGGAGTCTGCGCTCTGCGGCGCCTGTGTTCGTGACAACCGTGGATCTATCCCAATTCGAGGCCCATCGTTCTGGCGCTGGCTCGTTTCGCATGGGAGCGATGGAGTTCGACGACTGCGTGATTGTCACCGCGAGACTGCAGATGGGCGGGATGCAGTTCATCTGGCTTGCGGATGCTTCAGACAACGATGTGTGGCGGGCTATCGACAACATGCAGCGAACAAAGCAGGCGGCGTTTGTGTTCGTCCCTGATGGAAACCCTAGCGATATGTCTTTCATCCCCTGGCCGCTCGCAGGGGCGAGCAGCGCCCTTGACCGTTACCGGAGAGAGTTAGGGCATAAGAACGGAAATTTTCTGGCGAAAGCTCGCGAATTGATAAACAGTAAAGCTGTCGAAGAAGGCGCCCAAAGTGTGATCCCAGGCGTGTCGTTAAAAGTCACACGTGTCAATTTGCTGCTCACGAAGCGATTGAAAAACGCGCTCGCGTCGCATGGGGTATCTGCGCTGATGGTCCAGCCTCTTGGCGATCCAGGTGTTTCGCTCGACATCTGACACGTACCGACGCCTCGGATAGTTGAGTCCACGGAGCTAACGCCTGCGGCCACAGTGATTCCCGACGGGGTTTCAGGATGTTCTCATGCGGTTCGATGCCGCAAAAATCTCGAGCGAACAGATCTCGGCGCGCCGACCAGAACACTCAGACACGAATCTGCTACCTGAGCATCTTAGGATGCGACTCGGGAAGCGGGCCGGGTCGTCGAAAACGCGGCAGGAATGGTCGCGCCAATTTTAAAAAGGATTTTCCAATGGAACACATTGAAAAGAAGCAGCACGCGGTTCAGGATTCTCTCATCCCTCTAGGCATCATTGCACCTGCAAGCGAGTACCGAGGGGCTGATGCACGACTCGGGGGGCCCGTCCTTGAGCAGATGGTCGAGTTTGACCCGGGTCAGTATGTGAACGCCCGTCGCGCGGCATTCGATACTTTCGTGATGGTTGGCCCGCTGATGCCGATGATTGTGTTCTCTCCGCGCCTTGAGGATGCCTTGCTGAACTGGCTGGCGGACCCGACAGAGCCCGACGTGTGGAAAGCGATTGGCACCTGGAACAAGCATGGCGTGCTAGCTTCCCATCAATCGTTCGAGTTCTGGCTGCGTTCCCCGTCGATTTGCAGGTTCGATGCGATGGCATTGCGCAGCGCCGGAGTGACCTTCGAGCCACTCTCCGACAATACGCTTTCCGCCAGATACCATAGTGTGAGACGGTGCGGTATGCAGGCGGCGGCGATTGCGTCCGCACCTTCGTTTGAGCAGCAAGTCGCGCGCCTTTGTTCGGCGGTGTCGCGAAGGGTCGCGTGCTCAGCAAGCAAATCCGTCAAGGTTTCCCTTTGACCGCCACTGCTGACCGCGTCCGCGAGTTCGGGCGACGTGTGTTTCATCATCCAGAAAATGACGTCCGGGACAACGGGTAGAATTTCCCCGGTCGTACACCAATACCGGTCCATATCCTCGATTAAACCGAGGGCAGCCGTGAGAGCGGCTTCGAGCGCCTCTGGTTGATTTAGATTGTTACTTGTGTTCATTCGGGTCAACCTGTTTGCGTTGGAAAAATTGCTGTGCAAACATGTAGAGCCAAGTTTTATTCAAGTTTGCCTTGCAGGCATAAACGGCCAGTCGGCCATTCTGAGCCAATAGACAGGCTGCCAACAATCGTCGACCATCGACTCCTGGATTTGACTGCTGGCAGAGGACGAGGTGAAACTGGCAGATGGTCGCAAGACATAGCCAAGCCTCGATAGAGTCGGGAGAGATAAACGTAGCCAATGCAGTCTTTCTTCGATGCCCGTCAGCCGTTGCGCCGCCGCAGACCGCGCGTTTGCCAGTGGCGATGAGTGCGTGATCAATTTCCCGGATGGCGCATGGCCATGTGACGTTGCGATTGTCGAGATCGCTCGCCGTATGTCATTCGCCACGCAGCGCTCCGACACCTGTCGAGTGCGAACGAGAGGAGAGGCCGACAACGCTTTCAACTATCAATGCCACGCTTATGCGTAGTGTCCGGCGAACGTGATGTGTCGCGTGGCCCGTCTGGTTTTATCCGCGACGGGCCCGAAAAACTCGACCTTCATACCGTGTCGTTAATCATCCTCGTTGTCATCTACATCGAAGGGCCGGTCGATAATGAATGCGTGGCTGGTTACTATAGCTTCCCGCATCAACTCAGTCATAAATGGACGACCTTCCTTTGCAGCAAGCTGCGCCTCCACGAGTTCAAGCGCAGCATCTGGTCCCCTCTCTTTGTCTGCAATCACGTCCTTAGCCAGTCGAGCCTCGCCTCGAGAGCGAAGTTGCAGGACCAGATATTCAAGTGGATTTGCGAAGACCGCTTGCCGTTTGTCGGCAGGCACTGCAAGCAGGATTTCTGCGTTCATCTCGTCTCGGTGGCGGAGCTCAAGCATAAAGTCAATCCGGTCGACAAGAATGTCGTACGCATTTTCCTCAACGAAAGAAAGAGTGTCTTTGAAGCCTGGAGCATGATTCTCCAGTGCGCGTAAAACGGTCGCGCGATCCAGCGCGCGCCAGAATACGGGTTGCGGCTTGTACGATGCCTCGAGCGCGAACTGCACCAGACGAGGATTGATGAAGTAAGCAGGAATTTCGCAACGCTTCAGGTAGGAAACTACGTCGTTGATTACAGACTGTTGAATTTCAGACGGTTGGTTCACGTTTCTATGTTCCACAAGGATAATTGTCTGCTCGACATGTCCACGTGTGACATGTCCTTGCTGTTAGTAGTCAGTGTTCTCGACGACGGGATACGAAGTACACGACGGGGACGTTTGATAAGACGCGGTTTTTCGAGGGGCGGCGACGCGGGAAGCGAAAGGTTGGCCGGCGCATCTATTCTCTCGAGAGAGTAGAAACTTCATCGATTTGCGAAAGGAGCGAATCGAGAGGTTTGTCCTGCCGCTGAAGTTTCCGATAGCTCCCGTATCCGTATGTCGATTCTCAAGGTCAGGCTGCCGGAGCGATTTCCAGGAAAGAAGTCTTGGGGGTCGTCAGGTCGACCACTTCAAAAACGCCGATGTGGCTCGCCTCCGCCGCTACCTTTTGCCATGCCTTTACCTCCTCTTGGGTCAAAGGATTGTGGTCGTCTTCGATGCCGTTTGTGACCATCATGCTTTCATTGAGGTCGTCAGAGAAGTAATACTGCGACACGACCGACTCATCATCGAAAATCCAGAGAACGTCAAGGGTGTCGTAGAGGCTCACGTCAGCCCAGTGCGGAGCCATATGCGTAAGGGCCACTGCGCCGCCGGCGAGCATAAGACACGCTATGCGTGCACCGTCCGGTCTAGGATGAACTTGGCTGTAGATATCCGGGTTCTCGTGGTCAATCGCGTTGGAGTTGTGGCCGCGAAGTCGGATGGCGACGATGTTCTCGCCAGAGATTTTTGCCGCGTTCTCAAGTACGTCATCGGCTGCCAAAACGTAGGCAGAAAGAGCAGGGCGCGCATCTGCGTCGTCGCAGATTGTCTGTAGAGCCTGCGAATTAAAATCTTCAATGTCGAATTCGAGTGCGGCAGAGCGAGAACTGTTGTAGCGATGATTTGACATGTCAATGCGTATAAAAATAACCCGGCTGATATTCAGGCCGAAGTAAGGACTGGGTGGGAGGCGGGGCGTCTACAGAGCGCGTCGCGCCGTTGCGTTGGAAACCATATTAATGAGTTATTTTCTATTCGACAATGGGTTTTGCAAAATATTCTCTGCTTGTCGGTATAAATAGTTAATCGTCTAATGATTTTTATGATAAATCAATAATTAAGCGAAAGTTACTTGCAGGGTTTGAAGCAACTTGGATTCGCTGATTTGCAGTATTACAGCTGGAGCCGTGTACGTCGGCGGGTCCGCGAGGCGAGGGATGCGGGTATGTTGCCGAGAAACGGACCGTACTTGGGACGAGACGCGGCTGCGGCTATCTGCTTTAAAATACAGATCAGGCAATGTGCTGTTCGATTATTCTCAACCAAACGTCATTCAAGCCTTTTGCTTAGCGCAAGTGTGAGAGGCAAGGCACTGGTTGAGCCGAGTGCGCCTACCCACAGGCACGTTCTCATGTGACGCAAAGCGTTTGAGCAAAATCCGTGGCCGGGGGGCTGCGAATGATCAGCCCTTTTGGTGACTATTTATACGTGCCAGAACAAATAAAAATTTTCACTTCTCAGAAAATAAATTTCTGTATTGGAATCAAGATATTGGAATCGATTTTTATACCGATTTAAGAATTTATACGTCGGAGAGTTGTTATATCTTTCGCAGTCGGTATGATTCTGGAAATTCTTGATTTAAGCGTGAATTTGAGGCCGGCAGGTCACTTGGCGACTTCTCCCTGGCTTCGTTTGCTGAAACTACTGGGTAAGCGGACTCGATCGCTTTCACTTAAGAATGACACGTATAAATCCGCCCTGCGCTTGTAGCGGGGCCAACCAAATAGGATGTGTTATGGAAAACGTTTTGATTGATGATTCGATGTTCAGGATTTGCGAGATTGCTTCAATTGCGACCGCGAAGGATTTTGCACCGTACGGCAAGTCGGCTGCAAAACTGCGGCCATCAACGCCAGTCCTGACGGCGAGCTGCGAACTAGATTTGCTAAAAAAATATGCCCGACACGATGGTGCAGGCTGCTTTGGTTTTGGCTGCATTCATGTTGATGACTGCCCTTTGCTGACCATGCGCCTGCAGATTGGGGCGTTGCAGATTTATTGGTTAGCGGACCCGAGCGACCCAGAGCTTTGGAAAACGATAGACCTGTGGAAGAAAGTTGGGCAGGCAGGCTTCGCGCTGGCTCAAGGTAGCAACGTAGCATTCTTTTCGTGGGACATGCGGAGCCCGCAGACTGGCATGACTGTCGAACAGTTCCGTGGGGAATGCGGTAGGAACCGGGCGTGGGAATTCATGCAGTGCGCTGCGTCACTTGCCGGGAGCGGTCGAATTCAACTCAACGCAACGACGGATATACCGGGCGTTCGTCTAGAACACGTTCTGGTGAACATCCTAATGACTGAACGGCTCGAAAAAGTTGCTAGGGAGCGTTCGCTGGAACAGCTTGCAAGTGTGCCGGCGTTTTGGCGCCCGACCGACGCTTCCGTTCACTAATGTGGCTGATTTGTAAGACCGCAAGCTGCTGCGTTCTAGGGTTTCCTTCAGCAGCCTGGCGATGCGCGTCTCCCGCCGATACCGTTGGCCATACGCTTTTCGCCAAGCAACAAACGCACGGATATCTCACGATAGCTTCAGCGAGAGAGACGCGATCTCCGGCATTGAGACCGGCAAGTAGCAGTTCTACTTCGTGGGCGGCGGACAGATACCCACGCACGTCGGCTCGCGGATATAACTTGCGAATCGGTGGAGTTGCGCCGGGTCCTTCGGATGGCACCACGTCCGATTACACGATTCTGCGGCGAGAGGTTGAAGCGGCAGACATTATTGTAGATGCGACCGCGAGCCACCGAGTTAGTCACTTTCTCGCAGATTTGGCGAGCGAAATTGTAAAACCCTACATCTGGCTGACTACGACCCATGGCGCGGCAGGCGGCATAGTGGGCCGGGTACAGCCAACGAAAACCGGCGGTTGCTGGCATTGCTTCCTTCGCGACCTGAATGACGGGGCGATTCGTTTGCCCGCAACCGATTGGATTTGCTCGAAATACGACTGTTTGCAGGCTGAGTCGACTCGATCTTCTCACTTAAAGGCACAGCGAGAAGACTCCGACTCGATATCCACGGTCCTTACGGACATGCCACTATTCCATCGCTCGCCTCTTCACCTGCAGCTGACATGATTAATGAGAATGACCGGAAGGGTTTGCGCGGCATACTCATTGCGGGGCTCAAGCCATTGTGACCAAGACCTGGGGCAAGCCCGGTGCCTATAAAGGCGCTATTCCTAATGCCGCATTTTCAGCTTGAAGAATCAAAGACACTTCTTCGCGTTGAGGCTAGTTGTTATGGAAATGGTCATAGCGATTGACAGTGATAGAAAAGTGTCTAGGCACTGTGCCCGAGCGCGTGAACTCGATCGGGCGGCATCGCCAGTGCTGCCGCCAAGCCGGCGAGTTTGTCGGTAAGGGCTATCCGGCGCCATCACGCTTTGAAATAACTTCGTCGACAAATTTTTTGACCGTGGGTGTTATTACAATCCATGCGCAGTGGGCAGCGTCGGCGTTAAAGTGTTCGCCGGTGAACGTTGCGACAGAAGCTGCTGACCGACAGTTGGTGGCCGCCTGCAAAAAGAAGTATGGCGTTGTGCCTTCCCCCGCGTAAGCGCGAAATGCTTCGAGGTCATCGTTCAGAATGTCGCGTTCGTCTGCGAAAGCGAAAAATGGGTATGCCTGGCCATTGCGGTCCGCACCCACCTGCAAACCTCCTTGGCCTTGCCACGCCTCAAGCAAGGTCCATGTGACCGGGTCGTCCGGGTCGAGGAACCAGTCGAAGGTGGCCCACTCTTCAAAAGTCGCGCGCAAGTTAATGACAGTGCCAAACGCGCCACGCAAAGCGTGTGCGCTTGCGCTCCCCTCCACGAAAGATTCAGGCATTGGCATATGAGCGGGGAGCGGCGCTGAAAGCCCAGGGGCAGATGCGAGGAGAGAAAACTCAGCGGTTTCGTAAGGAACAATCCGATGCGCAAAAAGCTCATTTTGTTCGTTGTCTGAGGTGGGGACTGTTTGTGTGTTCATCTTTAGGGCGCACCATACGGCGCGACAGGAGTTGTAATGGAAAAGTGCAGGAACTGGTTTTAGCCGTACACCTCGCAGACATGCTGCGCATTCGTCAATCGGCCCGTTCAACGGGAGCTTGAAATAGTGATGCCGACGGATATGGTGAGTTTCAGGATAGTGACGTCTTCTCCGCCAATTCCGCGCACAGTGCGGCAGGCGAAAGCCAGGTTCGGCCATTACGTCACTGCCTGCGTGCGGTATTCCAGAACATTGCGTAGAATGCCCAAGCTCATCGCCGAGTGTCGGCCTTAGGCCTCGGGGGTGTGGCCATTTTCATAAGGGCAAGCGAAAAGTGAATCAACCTCAATCCAATGTTAAGCCGGCGCGAATTGCAGAAGACGCGCCTGGCGTACTCGTTCTTATTCCAGACGCAGAAGAGCTGTAAAGGCTCGAAGACACCTTTCGCGCTCGCTTTGAGACCTATGGCGTCTTACGCGATTCATTAATCTTGGCGGTGCAACGGGCGAAGGCTGATCCTATCAACGGTTTCGCCATAGAGGAGGCGCAGATAAGCGTTCCGCTACCCGTACCGATCGTTGTGGGTACTCCCGACGATCTGGTCATTTTGCATAACCTGGCATCAGCGGTCGAAATGCTGAAGATGGCTTCCCGGACTTACACGGTGTTGCGGGCAATCGAGAAAGACTAATTGTTGTCAGTTCCGAAGATTTTCGCAAACTGTCGCTGGTGTGGGGCGTCGTCGGGACAGTTTTTTGGTCGGCTTGCGAGGATATTTTCCATTATGCAGCCGACCGCCTGTTTTCTTGCAACTTCCTCAATGTTCGGACGTGTAAGAAGTTCGAATATTGTGCGTGCACCGTCTAGGCGTATTCTGGCACGCGACAGTGCCTCCAGTTGCAACGCATCTTGACCATCCATGCCGGGTGCCAGGACGGCCGTCTGATGGGGGGGAAGCAGGGAGACCATCTCAGACAACGCATCGACGAGGAATAAATTGACCAGGTCGAAAACTTGGCGCGAGGCCGGGGCTACTGTTTGGTTTTGTTGTGAGTTCATAAACATGAAGGTTTGGTTACGTCTCATTGTTAAGGCACGCGCTTTATCCCTTCAGGGAGCACCGATTCGATGTCACTCAGGGCATTTGCTTGTAAGCGAGGTTCCCATCGGTCAAGGAATTGAGCGGACGTCATCAACAAGGTGGAGTCGTGTTTCGGGCAATTTGACTATGCGGTAATGCAGCTCTGAGGTATTGCCCGGAAGTTCAGGCGGTAGGGCGTCGACGTCAGCCGTCCAGCACGCGGCGATGTTCGGATGTCTGACTAACTTTGAAGGAGGGTAAAACTCTGTTTCATAGGCAGAATCGGACGCTCCTACGGTGGAGCCGATCGCTTGCAGTTGCGCTGTTCGAGCATTTCGAGCGTGTGAGACGTCTGCGCTGAGCGGCCCTTGTTCTACCAAACGGCCCAGGCCGGACTGCCAAATCATGTTTATATGTAATTCGTTTTGCCAAAATCAGTTCTCTTTGTCGAAGATGTTTGCTGACCCGCTGTTTGTAAGGCTTTGGGCGACGCAGGCAGTCTGGGTATCAAAGGTGGGACAAATTAGGTGGAAGGCGGTGCGATTTGCGGAACAGCGACCGAATGCCGTCAGGATAAGAAAGATTGTTTATAATCAATGGATTAGCGTCAAATCAGATTTGTTTGTCGGCGACCCACACAACGTCGATAAATCTGAGGAACAGTTTTATTTGTCGAAAACGGCGAAGTCATATTTGTTTTGACCGGATCAGGTTTCGATTGAGCGTCACCAATGCGATACATCGTAGGCCCGATGCAGCGCACCATGTTTCGGGGCGGCGTGAAGTGTGGATGTCACGCGCAAGCGCAAGGCGTCGAGCCCGATGATGCAAACAAAAACGGCGCACCGTTTGCGGTGCGCCGTCGTTGCAAAGCACAAGCAGCCGATCAGCGCTTCTGCGGCGCGTCCTTGATGAACAGCGTGGTCAGTGCGCCGAGAATGCAGATCGCGCCGACGTACATCGGCGCGGCCATCGGGTTCGACTTCATCATCAGCGACACCGCGATCGGTGTAAGGCCGCCGAACACGGCGTACGCCACGTTGTACGAGAACGAGATGCCCGAGAAGCGCACCACTGGCGGGAACGCCTTGACCATCACGAACGGAATCGCGCCAATCACGCCGACGAACAGGCCCGCCAGCGCGTACAGCGGCACCAGCGCCGAGCTGTCGGCGGCGAGTTGCTGAAACATCACGTAGTACGTCACCGCCAGCGCCAGGCCGCCGATGAAAATCGTGCGCCCCGCGCCGATGCGCCCGGCAATCGAGCCCGCCATCACGCAACCGATCGTCAGGCACAGCGTCGCCACGCAGTTCGCCAGCAGCGCGGTGGCCGGCGCGATATGGAACTGCTTTTGCAGCAGCGTGGGCGTCATCAGAATCACCACGACGATCGCGGCCGAGAGCATCCACGTGAGCAGCATCGAGACGATCACGGCGCGGCCGTGGTCGCGCAGCACGGCCTTGAGCGGCACTTCAGCGGCGATTGCCTTGCGCTGCTTGAGTTCGGCGAACACCGGCGTCTCATGCAGCCAGCGGCGCAGGTAGACCGAGAACATGCCGAATACGCCGCCCACCAGGAACGGAATGCGCCACGCGTATGCGGAGATTTCCGCCGGCGCGAAGTTGCGGTTCACCGCCGAGGCAATCAGCGAGCCGAGCAGGATGCCTGCCGTGAGGCCGGCCGTCAGCGTGCCGCACGCATAGCCGATGTGGCGCTGCGGCACGTGCTCCGAGACGAACACCCAGGCGCCCGGCACTTCGCCGCCGACCGCCGCGCCTTGCATCACGCGAAACAGCAGCAGCAGGACCGGCGCCAGCACGCCGATGCTGGCGTAGGTGGGCAGCAGGCCCATCATCAACGTCGGCACCGACATGAGCAGCACGCTCAGCGTGAACATGCGCTTGCGGCCGAACAGGTCGCCGAAATGCGCCATGATGATGCCGCCGAGCGGCCGCGCCAGATAGCCCGCGGCGAAGATGCCGAAGGTTTGCACCTGGCGCAGCCAGTCGGGCATCGCCGCCGGGAAAAATAGCTGGCCGATCGCCGGCGCGAAAAATACGAAGATGATGAAGTCGTAGAACTCCAGCGCCCCGCCGAGGGCGGCGAGGCCGAGCGTCTTGTAATCGCTGCGCCCAAGAGGGCGTGGGGTGACAGCCTGCGCTCCACCCAGATTTGTCGCTTGCATTGCTTGTGTCTTGTCTTGAATTGGGAGCCACACGTAGCGCGTGGAAATACGGCGGTCGTCGGGCGAGAAGTGTGGCAAGCGCTGGGTAGAGCACGGGACACCGGCGCGCCGGCCCGGGTAGGGCAAGCGCGATGACGATTGAGGCCAGGCGGGGATTTTACAGGATGAAAGCGGAACGTTTCGGGAAGTGCTTAATTAGATTGAGAAAAGTTCCCGGGAATGTGCTTTTTCGGTAGCAAGCGCAACGACGATGTCATTAGGACGTTTCGTTGGCGAATGTAGGAATGCAGAGCCGCTTTGTCCGAGCGGATTGATTCATATGTAAATTAGGATTGCTCCTATGGGATGGAACGGGCCCGCCTCTGAGAATCGCGTCCGAGCTATCAGTTACGAGTCATCCCATGCGTATTGCCATTCTTCAACGTGACCTGGTCATGCGTCAGTCGATCGAAAAGGTCCTGACGGCCACCGGGCATTCCTGCACGACCTTTGACGACGGCCTGAGCATGTCGAGAACGCTCGCGCGTTCCACCGTGGATCTGCTGGTGCTCGACTGGCACGGCCTGCGTCTGTCCGGCGCCGATGTTTTGCGCGCGGCGCGCGCGGTGGGCGGCGACCGTCTGCCGGTCATGTTCGCATCGGCGGACACGGCGGAGGAAAACGTCGTGCGCGCGTTCGTCGCTGGCGCGGACGACTACGTCGCATTGCCGCTGCGCGCAGCCGAGTTTCGCGAGCGGGTCGCGGCGCTACTGCGGCGGGCGTACCCGGACCGGTTCAGTTCCGCGAGCTTCGATGTCGGTCCGTACCACTTCGACACGCACCGCCAACTCGTCATGCTGCGCGGCGAGCCGGTCCAGTTGTCCGGCACGCAGTACCGGCTGGCGTCGCTGTTCTTCTCCAACATCGGACGCGTGATGTCGCGCGATCACATCTTTGCGATGGTGTGGGGCCGCGAGTTCCGCGAATTCACCCGCACGATCGACAGTCACGTTTCGCGGCTGCGCCTTCTGCTCGAAATCGAGCCGCAAAACGAATTCCGGCTGCAGCCGGTTTATAAAAGCGGCTACCGGCTGCTGCATTTGCGTCAGGGCGCAGCCGCCGATATCGATGCGGATATCGATGTCGAGAAGAAAGCGGCCTGAAGTCAACCAGCCGCGTCAGATCAAATCTGCGGCAGCGCGGGGCGTGTTTCGAGCGCCTTGCGAATCAATGCTTCGACCGCCTTGCGTTCGTCGCCGGCCAGCGGCAGACGGGGCGGGCGCACCGGCTCCGTGCCCAGTCCGACGATCGCTTCGGCGAGCTTGATGTTCTGCACCAGCTTCGCCGATACGTCGAGCGCAAGCAGCGGCGCAAACCAGCGGTAGATCGCCCGCGCTTCCTCGAGGCGTCCCGCCTTCAGCAACTTGTAGATCACCACCGTCTCACGCGGAAACGCGCACACGAGACCGGCCACCCAGCCATGCGCGCCCATCAGGATCGCCTCCATCGCGAGATTGTCGACGCCGCAGAGAATCGCGAAACGGTCGCCGACCGCGTTGATCAGGTCGGTCACGCGCCGCACGTCGCCGCATGATTCCTTGATCGCGACAATCTTTTTCTCGTCGGCGATTTCCGCGAACATGTCGGGCGTCATGTCGACGCCGTAGGCGAGCGGATTGTTGTAGATCATCAGCGGCAGCGCGCTCGCGTCGGCGACGCTGCGGAAATGGTGCAGCGTCTCGCGGCGGTCCGACAGGTAACGCAGCCCCGGCAGCACCATGTAACCGGCCGCGCCATGACGGCTGCCCGCTTCGGCCTGACGGCAGGCGTCGAGCGTGCTGTTCTCGGCGATCGTCAACAGGACCGGAACGCGGCCGCGCGAGGCTTCGACAGCGATGTCGAGCACTTGCAGCTTTTCATCCAGCGAGAGCGTCGACGCTTCGCCCAGCGATCCGCACACGATGATGCCGTCCACACCCGCGTCGATCTGCGCCTCGATATTCTTGCCGGTCCACGCACGGTCTATGCTGAAATCCGCGTTGAATTTGGTGGTGACTGCGGGCAATACGCCTTCCCAGATATGCGCCACGACTGCTCTCCTGAGTGTGATGAGTTCAAGCGCAGTGTAAGCAGGGAAAATCCCGCCGTCTTGCGTGAATCGCGCGTGGCGGATGACGATTTCAGCACAGTCGCTTTGCTCGTAGTATCGCCGGAACAAGGCGGATGGCCTATTTCAGGATGGCGGGCGAGGCGCGTCTAGAGCGCGTGACCGGCACGACGGCATGTGCTCGGGGTCATGCCCGCCGTGCGTCCAGCGCAGGTACACGGGCCGCGGTCTGGGCGGCGGCGTGAGGTCGCCCGGCATCGCGAAGCTATGCCGAAATCGTCACAATCCACGCGCAAGCACACCAAGACTCGACCGGCTGCGGTTTCTACCATGAGCGTCATGAAAACCTTGGACATCATCGACTCGCACACCGGCGGTGAACCGACCCGCCTCGTGGTGTCGGGCGGCCCAGATCTCGGCGGCGGCACGCTGGCGCAACGGCTCGACGTGTTTCGCACTCAGTTCGACGACTGGCGCGCGGGCATCGTCACCGAACCGCGCGGCTCGGACGTGGTGGTGGGCGCGCTGCTCTGCGAGCCGGACGACCCGACGTGCGCGGCCGGCGTGATCTTTTTCAACAACGTCGGCTATCTCGGCATGTGCGGGCACGGCACGATCGGCCTCGTCGTTTCGCTGGCGCACCTGGGACGGATCGGGCCGGGGCGTCATCGGATCGAGACGCCGGTCGGCATTGTCGAAGCGACGCTCAACGACGACGGCAGTGTCGCCGTGCGCAACGTGCCGGCGTATCGCTATCGCGAATCCGTGCGGGTGGACGTGCCGGGCCACGGCGTGTTGACTGGCGATATCGGCTGGGGTGGCAACTGGTTCTTTCTCGTCGCCGACCATGGGCGCGCGCTGGAGGCGTCGCGGATCGGCGAATTGACGGCGTTCAGCGGGGCGATTCGCGACGCGCTGATCGCGCAGCGCATCACCGGCGCGGATGGCGCGTTGATCGACCACATCGAGTTATTCGGACCCGGTTCGCGCGATGGCGTCGACAGCCGCAACTTCGTGCTCTGTCCCGGCAGTGCGTACGACCGCTCGCCGTGCGGCACCGGCACGAGCGCCAAGGTGGCCTGCCTCGCGGCCGACGGCAAACTGGCTGAAGGCGCGGTATGGCGGCAGGAGAGCATTATCGGCAGCGTGTTCGAGGCGAGCTATCGCCATGCCGGCGATGGCGTTCACGTGATCCCCACCATCAGCGGTCACGCGTACGTCACGGCAGAGGCGCGCCTGTGCTTCGACGAGCGCGATCCCTTCGCCTGGGGCATCCGCACGGCATGACGGCGGACGCGCTGATCGTCGGGGCGGGGATTGTCGGCGCGGCGTGCGCGGCGGAACTGGCGGCGCTCGGCATGCGCGTCGAGGTGCTCGACGCGCAGGGCATCGGCGGCGGCGCGACGGCGGCGGGCATGGGTCACATCGTCGTGATGAATGACTCGCCGGCGGAATTCGTGCTGAGCCGCTATTCACGAGACTTGTGGCTGGATCTCGCGCCGCAGCTGCGTCTACGCGACGCGTTCGCGCGCTGCGGCACGCTCTGGGTCGCCGCCGACGATGAGGAGTGGCAGGCCGCCCGTTCAATGCATGCCGCGTTCGAGGCTCAGGGCGTTGTCGCGCAATTGCTCGACGCGCCCGCGTTGCGGGCTTGCGAGCCGGCGCTGGCGGCGTCGATGGCGGGCGGTTTGCGGATCGAGCACGACAGCATCGTGTATGCGCCCACCGTCGCTGAATGGCTGCTGACGCGGTCGCCGGGCGCCGCGAATATCCGTGTGCGACTGGGCGCGACGGTGACGTCGGTTGAAGCGAGTGGTGTGACGCTTGCTGACGGCGAGCGTGTTGGCGCGGGGCAAGTCATCGTGGCCAATGGGTTGGGTGCGCAGCAATTGGTGCCGTCGCTGCCCTTGCAGCCGAAGAAAGGCCATCTGCTGATCACGGACCGCTATCCCGGACTGATCCGGCATCAACTGCTCGAGCTCGGGTACATCAAGAGCGCGCATCACGCGGTCGGCACCTCGGTGGCGTTCAACGCGCAACCGCGGCCCACGGGACAATTGCTGATCGGCTCGTCGCGCCAGTTCGACACCACAGATCCCACCGTCGAGATGCCTGTGCTCGCGCAGATGCTCCAACGTGCCGCGCATTATCTGCCCCTGCTGCCGACGCTCAACGGCATTCGCGCGTGGACCGGGTTTCGCGCGGCCTCGCCGGACGGCCTGCCGCTGATCGGTCCGGCCGGCGAATTTGCTCCCGGCGTATGGCTTGTCACCGGTCATGAGGGTTTGGGCGTGACGACATCGCTTGCCACCGCGAAGCTGCTTGCCGCGCAGATTGTAGGGACCCTCGCGCCGATTCCTGTCGAGCCTTATTTGCCGGTTCGTTTTGTTGAGAAGGTGATTGATGAGTAGCGCGAGCGCCACGACACGCGTCAGCTTGACGATCGACGGCCACCGTATCGATGTCGAAGCCGGCACAACCGTGGCCGCGGCGCTCGTCCTGGCTGGCGTTCACGGCACGCGCCTATCGGTGAACGGCCAGCCTCGCGCCGCGCTGTGCGGCATGGGCGTGTGTCAGGAGTGTCGCGTGACGATCGACGGCCGGGCGCATGCGCTGGCGTGTCAGACTCTGTGCCGCGAAGGCCAGAACGTTCGTACCCAGGACGGGGCGGGCACGCGATGAGACAGCACTTCGACATTGTCATCGTCGGCGCCGGTCCCGCTGGTCTGAACGCCGCGGCGGCCGCTGCGCGCGCGGGCGCATCTGTGGCGCTCCTTGACGACAATCCACGCGCGGGCGGCCAGATCTGGCGTCAAGGTCCGGGCCACGCGCCGCAAGCGCCGTTGCATAACCTCCTCACTGCGATCAGCGGGCAGAGCACCATCACGCACTGGCCGTCGACTCGCGTGATCGCGCCGCTGGGTCTACGCGGCTTGCTGCTCGAATCGGCGGAGCACGGCGGCGTCTGCGTCACCTATGAGCGCCTGATTCTTGCTACCGGCGCACGTGAGCGGCTTCTGCCGTTCGCCGGCTGGACCTTGCCCGGCGTGACCGGCGCGGGCGCGCTGCAGGCGCTCATCAAAGGCGGCATGCCGGTGGGTGGCGAGCGGATCGTGATTGCCGGCAGCGGGCCTTTGCTGATCGCGGCGCTCGCCACTGCGCGCGCGGCGGGGGCAAAGGTGGTGGCCGTGGTGGAGCAAGCTTCGGCGTTCGACGTCGCGCGTTTCGGCATCTCGCTACTGGCCGCGCCGGTCAAGTTGCAGCAAGCCCTCGGCATGACGCGCGGGTTCGCGGGCCTGCATTACTGGACCGGCAGCATCGTGGAAGAGGCGCAGGGCGACGGCCGAGTCGAGCGTGTCACCATCCGGCGCGGCCGCGACAGCAAACGCGTCACGCTCGATTGCGACCGCATCGCCTGCGGTTACGGACTCGTGCCGAACAGCACGCTGGCTCAGGCGCTCGGTTGCGCGATCAGTGAAGCGGGCGAGATCGTCGTCGACCACGAGCAGCGGACGTCTGTCGAGGGCGTATTCGCGGCGGGCGAGTGCACCGGCATCGGCGGCGCTGAACTGGCCGGCGTGGAAGGTGAGGTTGCCGGCCTCCTGGCAAGCGGTGGCGCCGCCGCGGACCATGCCGCCCTCGACGCGCAGCGCGCGCGCTGGCGCCGATTCGGCCGCCGCGTCGAAACCGCCTTCGCCCTGCGGGACGCCGCGCGCACACCGCCGCCCGATGCCACGCTGCTGTGCCGCTGCGAGGACGTGAGCATCGGCGAGGTGCGCGCCTTCGCCGACTGGCGCGAAGCCAAGCTCCACACCCGCTGCGGCATGGGCGCCTGCCAGGGACGAATCTGCGGCACGGCGGCGAACCTGTACTTCGGCTGGCAGTCCGGCGCGCCGCGCCCGCCCTTCAGTCCAGCGCAAATCGGCACGTTGATGGCGGCGGTCGCGGAGCCGCCCCAGCTTGAATGACCCGTTCGCCGACAAGCCAGCGGATATTGTCGGCGGCGGCGCGGCCCTATAATCGACCGCACGGACCAGGCAGCTGGCACGAGGCTGCAAGCCCCGAGCGTCGGTCGTCAGGCGGCAACCGTCACCCGGCAACAGAGCAACCGTAACAACCCAACGCCGAAAAAACCGAACGCTCGCCCGACCGCCCCCAT
This sequence comes from Paraburkholderia sp. RL17-347-BIC-D, assembly GCF_046027915.1. NCBI lineage: Bacteria > Pseudomonadati > Pseudomonadota > Betaproteobacteria > Burkholderiales > Burkholderiaceae > Paraburkholderia > Paraburkholderia sp. RL17-347-BIC-D. The sequence goes on along the minus strand of NZ_JARESS010000034.1, from coordinate 65,177 downwards.
CAACGCACGGACCAACGGAACCCGCACGATGAACACGCTGGCTCATCCGCTCGAACCGGACGACGCAACGCTGTCCGGCATGCTGTCGCACTTCAGGCTGCTCGAGCCGGTGTTCGACGCGATGCCGGACGTCGTGTTCTTCGTCAAGGACGCCGAGGCGCGTTACGCGCTGGTCAATCGCACGCTAGCGTCGCGTTGCGGCTTCAAAGAAAAGTCCGCGCTGCTCGGCCGGACCGCCGAGGACGTGTTCCCGCGCCGCTTCGGACGCATCTACACGGCGCAGGACAAGGCGATCATCAACGTCGGCAATCAGATGATCGATCAGTTGGAACTGCATCTGTATCCCGGCCGCCAGCCGGGCTGGTGTCTGACCTGCAAGCAGCCGCTGCGCGATCCCGCCGGCAAGGTGGTCGGCCTCGCCGGCATTTCCCGCGATCTGAAAGCGGACGAAAGCAGTCACCCGGCCTACAGCCGTCTCGCCGCGGTCGTTCAGTCCATCCAGGAAAATTACGTTCAGCCGTTGAATCTGAAGCAGCTTGCGGCCATGGCGGATATGTCCGTCGCGCAACTGGAGCGCTACTTTCACAAAGTGTTTCATCTGACGCCGCGTCAGGTGCTGCTGAAAACCCGGCTGGACGCCGCCACGGCGCTGCTGGTTTCGCACGACAAGGTCACCGACGTCGCCGCGCTGTGCGGCTACACCGACCACAGCGCGTTCACGCGGCAATTCAAGGCGACAGTCGGCGTGACGCCGACCGAATACCGGATGCTGCTGCACGGTACTTCGCGGAGTTGAACCGCTGCACATGGCTCGTCGCAAGCATCATTACTACGTCTACGTCGTCGCGCTGGACGACAAGGTCTGGAACGAGGCGCGTTTTCGCCGCGCGAATCCGGACTACCGGTTCGACAAGCCTTGCGTGTATGTGGGAATGACGGGACTGGACCCGGATCTGCGCTTCGACCGGCATAAGGCCGGCATTCAGGCCAATCGCTATGTGCGCGATTACGGCTTGCGGCTCGTGCCCGAACTGTACGAGGTATTCAATCCCATGCCTTACCGCGGCGCACAGGACATGGAAGTGGAATTGGCGATTGGACTACGTGAAGCGGGGTACGGCGTGTGGCAGGCGTGAGCCGTGTGATGCGGCGTGGCGTTCGTCAAAGGATCCGGCCGGCGCTCGGCTGTTAAAAAAGGGCCCGAGACCTGTACGTGCGCGCCTTCGAACGCAATTGAACAGCGCGCGTTACTTCACGCCGAGGCCGCGCAGCACGGCGTTGCCTTCAGGCGTCAAACGGATATGCGAAGCGCCGGCGTCGCCGGAAATCGTTTCGATCAGGCCGGCTTCGTGAAGCTGCGGAATCTCGGGTTTCGCGGACGCGTCGATCGGCGCGTGCAGCAACAGCAGCAACGTCGCCAGCTCGTGGTGGCTCAGCAGGCGGCGCAGGATGGTAGGCCGCTTGGCCGGCGCCGGTGCGTCGTTCGTGTTGTGATCGGGCTGGTTCATGGTCGCACCTTGTGCGGAATAGTGTCGGGTGGATGATGCGGACGAAGTCTTAAACGATTCTTAAGACACCATTGTCCTGTAACACCGTGACACGATGATTGCACCGGACCATGTTACCGATTGTCACACTTACGCCCGCAAACCCTTACGGGGCGCAGGTTTTGCCCGCCGATTCGATCCACAGGTTGCTCACGTGGCGCTTGCCCGCATAGAAACGGTAAGTCGTCGCGCCGTTGTCGCTACGCACCTTGACGATATTCGAGTCGCCGAAGTCGAGCATCTGGCCTTGCGGGATCGCCGTGGATTTGAACGCGGCGTCGTGGCTGGTGGCCAATTGCGTGAGGCACGCGACCACGTCGTTGACGGAGCGCTGCGTGTTGGTGTCCGTGACGGGCTCGCCGGCATCCGGATTCTTCTGGAAGTACGCGCAAGCGCTGAGGAGCAGGGGAACTGACAGGACTACGGCAAACTTCTTCATATCTCTCCTGGCGTTACATTCGGCTGACGATACGTGCGACGCCCGCACGTGCCACAGCCGCGCGGCATCGACCGCGAATCAGGCGACATTATATCGGCGCGGCGCGGCTACCCCGCCGATGACGCACACGCCGTGCCCGCCTAGCTGGAATCGCTGGACCCGAATTCGCCTGCGTGACGCGATGGTGCCTATTTGCGCCGCTGAGCCTGCGCGGCGAGCCGCACGGCAGCATTGGCCGCGCCATAGCCGTCGTAACCGCCGCGCCGCTCGACGATCTCCATGAAGAAGCGCTGGTCGAGCTGCTCCGTGTAAGCGTGGAAAAACTCGCCGCCGCGCTCATCGCGATCGTAGAGGATGTTATTGGCGCGCAATGCGTCGAGCGTGTGGTCCGGCAGCGCGTAGCGCGCGGCCAGATCCTCGTAGTAATTGCGCGGGATGCGCAGCACCGGCAAGCCGTCGGCGACGAACTCGGGAATCGCGCTGAAAATGTCGCTGGTGCTGAAGGCGACGTGGTTCAGACCTGAGCCGTGATAGGTATGCAGCGCCTCGGCCACCGCCGTGTGATGGTCCACGGAGGCATTCAGCACGATGCGCACCGAGCCGTCGTGGCTGCGCAGCGCGCGGCTGCGCACGAGGCCGTACGGATCGGGGACCAGCACGCCGGGCTCGGCCTGGAAGCCCAAAGCGGTCCGCAGAAACAGCACCCACGTATCCAGCGAATTCGCCGGCACCGACAGGCACACATGGTCGATGCGGCTGAGCGGCCCCACTTCGGTCGGGCCGTTGATGTCGGTGAGGACGAAATCGGCCTCGAACAAGGTGGGCTGATCCGGCCTTTCGTCGACGAAATAGTTCAGGCTGCTGTCCGGCGCCTGCACGGCGGGCAGCACACGCTCGTTCGGGCCGATTTGCCCGGAAAACGGCGCGTAGCCGAAGCCGGCGGCGCGCTCGAACGCCTGATTGGCGTCGTCCACGCGAAACGCCGACGCGCACAGCGACAAGCCATGCTGCTGGAAAAACGCGTTGGCGAACGAATCCGGCTCCGCGTTCAGCACTATCGAAGCCGCGCCGTGCTGATACAGCGTGACTTCTTTCGACCGATGCCGGCCAGCCTCGCGAAAGCGCAGTTTGCCGAGCCAGTCGACGAGTTGCGCGCGCGTGGTGTGGTCCACCGCGAACTCGAGAAACTGATAGCCGACGTGCGCGGGCGCCGCCGGCGAGCGGTAGAGGTCACCGACCGGCTGCTGCGTGCTTTCGAGCAGCGCGCGAGTCTGTTCCTCGAGGAACAGCAGCGAGCGATGCCCGTCCGCGGCTGTGATGGTGGTGGGGGCGGCGCGAAAGCCGTCGTTGAAAATTTCCAGCGAAAGCGGCCCGCTGTAGCCCGTTTTCACGACCTGCGCCGTGAAATTAGCCAGATCGAAATCGCCTTGGCCCGGGAAGCAGCGATAGTGGCGGCTCCATTCGAGCACGTCCATGGCGAGCTTCGGCGCATCGGCAATCTGCACGAAGGCGATGCGGTCGCCCGGAATGTCGGCGATCGCGTCCACCGTGTCGTCGAGCGACAGCGTGTGAAAGCTGTCGAGCACGAGCCCGAGATTGGGATGATTCACGGCGTTCACGAGCTTCCACGCGTGCCGGTAGGTCTTCACGTGCTTGCCCCACGCGAGCGCTTCATAGCCCGCGAGCACGCCGGCCGCCTCAGCCGCGCGGGCCAGCGCGCCGAGCTGGTCGGTCATCAGCGCATCGTCGCCGATGGTGTCGGGCGAAACGTTGCTGCACACCAGAATGCGGTCTGTGCCCAGTTCATGCATGACGTCGAACTTACGCTTCGCGCGGTCGAGATTGCGCTCGAGGCGCTCCGGGCTGACACCGTCGAAATCGCGGAATGGCTGAAACAGCATGATTTTCAGCCCGAGATCTTCGGCGATGCGCCGCACGTCGGCGGGCGAGCCGTCGAAATACAGCAAATCGTTCTCGAAGATCTCGACGCCTTCGAAGCCCGCCGCCTGGATCGCGGTCAGCTTCTCGACGAGGGTTCCGCTGATCGACACGGTGGCAATCGAACGTTGCATGGACGGCTCCTGCTAAAACAATCAAACGGCTGTTGAATAGGGCGCGCAACGGCCGGGGCGCGCGACCGCTCGCAGATCCCGCTGGCTGGCATGCTGCAATGCGGAAAATGGACCAGTTCGTTACACGCATCGGCAAGAGGCAGGCCACAATCACCCACTGTAACCGAAGTTATCGACAGTTTATACAAACTAACTAGATGGTACAAATTCGTAGAAACCCCGAATGACGGCGGCGCTCAATGCGCGCACACTTCGCTCACGTTGCAAAACCACGGCGCTTGCCGTGGCTGGCTTCTTGCCTTACTTAGCAGGAGTGGTTGTCATGAGTTTTGCGTCAGTACTGGTCCTCAACGGACCGAACCTCAATCTGCTCGGCACGCGCGAGCCGACCATCTATGGCTCGGAAACGCTCGACGACGTCGCGAAGCTTTGCCGCGATGCGGGAGAGCGCCTGAATCTCGCGATCGACTTCTGCCAGTCGAATGCCGAACATCAACTGATCGACTGGCTGCACGCGGCGCGTACCAAGGTCGACGGCATCGTGATCAATCCGGCGGCCTACACGCATACGTCGGTGGCCATCGCCGACGCGCTTTCGGCAATCGAAAAGCCGGTCATCGAAGTGCATATTTCAAACGTGCATCGCCGCGAGGCGTTCCGGCATCACTCGTACGTGTCGGCCGTCGCGGACGCGATCATCATCGGTTGCGGCACGCAGGGCTATGTGTTGGCTTTGGAGCGGATGGCGACCATTCTTAAGGATAGGGCGGCGAAATGAACTCACAAGCGAACTCACAAGCGAACGTACAAACGAACTCACAGGCAACACCTCATTCCTATCTGGTCGGCCTGATCGGCGCGGGCATCAGCGGATCGCTGACGCCCGCGATGCACGAGGAAGAGGGCAGCAAGCTCGGTCTGCACTATGTGTACCGGCGTATCGATCTGGAAGCGCTGAAACTCGACGTCGCCTCGCTTCCCGATCTGCTGATGGCCGCCGAACGCATGGGCTACAACGGTCTGAACATCACGTACCCGTGCAAGCAGGCCGTCATTCCTCTGCTCGACGAACTGTCCGACGACGCGCGCGCACTCGGCGCGGTCAACACGGTGCTGTTCAAGGACGGCAAACGCATCGGTCACAACACGGATTGGTCAGGTTTCGCGCGTGCATTCCAGCGCGGTTTGCCGGACGTGTCGCTGGAGCGCGTCGTGCAGCTTGGCGCGGGCGGCGCCGGCGCGGCAGTCGCGCACGCGGCGCTGAACATGGGCGCGAAATCGCTCACGCTATTCGATGTGGACGCCACGCGCGCCGCGTCGCTCGCCGAGGAATTGCAGAAGCGCTTTCCAGGCGCCACCGTCAGCGCCGGAAGTTCGCTTGCCGAATCGCTCGCGGCCGCCAATGGCCTGATTCACGCGACGCCGACCGGCATGGCGAAATTGCCCGGCTTGCCGTTGCCGGTCGAATTGCTGCACCGCGATCTGTGGGTCTCGGACATCGTCTACTTCCCGATCCGCACCGCGCTTTTGCAGGCGGCGGAAGCGCTCGGCTGCCGCACGCTGAGCGGCGGCGGCATGGCGGTGTATCAGGCGGTCGACGCCATGCGCATTTTCACCGGTCTCGAACCGGACGCGGAACGGGTCTACACCCATTTCCAGTCATTGTTGCAACGCTAACCGGTAGCGCGCCAACCGGTAACAACCCGATCGAGGAGACGCACACCCCATGCAGCAACCGATTCAATCCAGTCCCATCGACACCGCCGCGCCGCAAGGCGTCACGGTGAGCACCGGGCGCCGCTCGAAAGCCCGCTTTCAGATTCTGGCGCTGCTCGCGGTCGGGACGATGATCAATTATCTCGACCGTACGGTGCTCGGCATCGCGGCGCCACAGTTGACCAAGGAGCTCGGCATCAACGCCGCGCTGATGGGGCTGCTGTTTTCCGTGTTTTCCTGGAGCTATGTGGCCGCGCAAATTCCGGGCGGCCTGTTTCTCGACCGTTTCGGCAGCAAGGTCACGTATTTCCTGTCGATGACCTTCTGGTCCCTGTGCACGCTAGCGCAAGGCTTGGTGCATGGCATCGGCGCGCTGTTCGCATTCCGCCTCGGCCTCGGCGTCTCGGAGGCGCCGTGCTTTCCGACTAACAGCCGCGTGGTGGCCACGTGGTTCCCGCAGAGCGAACGCGCGATGGCGACCGGCACGTACACGGTCGGCGAATATATCGGCCTCGCTTTTTTCAGCCCGTTCCTGTTCATGCTGATGGGCGCGTTCGGCTGGCGTTCGCTGTTCTACGTGGTGGGCGGCGTGGGCCTCGTGTTCGGCGTGATCTGGTGGATGTTCTATCGTGAGCCGCGCGATCATCCGTCGGCGAATCAGGCGGAGCTCGACTATATCGAAGCGGGCGGCGGTCTCACGCATCGGAAGAAGGACGCTGAGGCGGCAGCCAGCAAGCTCGTATCGGCGAAGAGCGGTTTCGAATGGCGCACCATCGGACGCCTGCTCAAGCATCGTCAACTGACGGGCATTTGCCTCGGCCAGTTCGCCGGCAACTCGACGCTGGTGTTCTTCCTCACCTGGTTTCCGACGTATCTCGCCACCGAACGCCATATGGCCTGGCTGAAATCGGCTTCTTCGCGATCATGCCGTTCATTGCCGCGTCGATCGGCGTGATGTTCGGCGGCTTCTTCTCCGACTGGTTATTGCGCCGCGGCAAGTCGCCGAACGTGGCGCGCAAGCTGCCAATCATTGCCGGCCTGCTGCTCGCGTCGACCATCATTCTCGCCAACTATGTCGAGAGCAACGTGCTGGTGATCGCGATTCTGTCGGTGGCGTTTTTTGCGCAGGGTATGGCCGCACTCGGCTGGACGCTGGTGTCCGACATCGCGCCGGACGGCCTGCTCGGCGTGACCGGCGGCATCTTCAACTTCGCGGCGAACCTGGCCGGCATCGTGACGCCGTTGGTGGTGGGTTTCATCGTCGCGGCAACCGGCTCGTTTGTCGGGGCGCTGGTGTTCATCGGCGCGATCGCACTGGTCGGCGCGCTGTCGTACATCTTCATCGTCGGCGATATCAAGCGGATCGTGCTGGTGGATTGAGCGGCCTCGCGCCAGACGAAAAAAACGGGACGTGGCGCAGGCCACGTCCCGTTTTTTACTTGAGGCTTACAGGCGTCAATCGTCCTTGCGCACGAACCGCAGCACGGCATCGACGATCATGGCGCGATGCCGCGCACGCAAACGCGGATGCGACGGGTCGCGCCCGAACGCCGTGCCGAAGGTATGGCGATTGCCGACGCGGTGAAAGCACAGCGAACTGATCAGCAGATGCAGATCGATCGGATCGATGTCGCTGCGGAACTGCCCGGCCGCGATGCCGCGCGCCAGCAGATCCTCGATCGTATGAATCACGGTGACGTTGCGGCCTTTGAACGTCTTGACCTGCTCGACGTACTTCGCGCCGTGAATATTTTCGATCGTCACGAGCCGCACGAAATCGCGCTGCCGGTCGTGATAGTCAAACGTAAACTCGACGAGTGCGCGCATCCCCTCGATCGGATCGAGTTCGCTGACGTGCAGATCCTGTTCGAGCGCGCGAATGTCTCCATACACCTTTTCCAGCACCGCCTGGTACAACCCTTCCTTGCTGCCGAAGTAGTAGTACAGCATGCGCTTGGTGGTGTTCGTGCGCTCCGCGATCGCGTCGACGCGTGCGCCCGTCAGTCCCATCGCGGAGAACTCCTGGGTCGCGACCTCGAGGATGTTGCGCTTCGTCTGTTCGGGATCGTACTTGCGCCGGGCGTCGGTACGCGGACTGTCGGACGGGATGCCGTTGGTATCAGGCTCGGCGGCCTTGCTTCCCTTTTTCATTGTGTATTCGAGCGGCAGTGACGGCGCATTCTAGCATGGCGAAATTGGCCTCTGGAGCGGGTCTCGGGCATGAGCAGCAACGTATTGGTCGACGTCAAACGGCAGGCCGCCGGCGTGCGGCGAGCGCGTCGCGTGTCTGCATGGCGGTGTAGGTCAGTTGTGCGGCCGCGAGGCCGAGCGCGCCGTAAGCGGGTGTCAGGCCGAACGACGCAAATGCCTCGGGCACCGGACGCTCGCCGGCAATCGCCGCCGCCAGCAGTTCGCCGGACACGGTGGTCGGCGCCATGCCGTGTCCCCCGAAGCCGACCGCGTACCAGACGCCATCCGCGCTGCGGCCGATCTGCGGCATCTTGTGCCGCGCGTAGCTCATCAGGCCACCCCACGCGTACTCGATACCCACGTCGTGCAACTGCGGATAGACCTTCAGCAGATCGCGCCGCAACAGGCGCGCGATCACCTCGGGCGCGCGGTCGCGCACCGAGATGCGGCCACCCCACAGAATGCGCGTGTCGGGCAGCGGCCGGTAGTAGTCGAAGGCGAAGCGGGTGTCATAGACGGCGGCGCGCGTATCGATTGCGTCTTGCAGACGTGAGCCGAGCGGTTCGGTCGCCATCACGTAGGTGGCGATCGGCAGCACCGCGCGTTCGACCAGCGGGTAGACGCGGCGTGCGTAGCCGCCGCCCGCCATCACGACGTGTTGCGCGTCGAGCGCGCCGTGCTGCGTGTGCACCACGAAGCCGGCGCCGTCGCGCTGCAGACGCACGACCGGCGAGTCTTCGTGGATCTGCACGCCGGCATGCGCAGCGGCGTTAGCCACGCCGAGGACGTACTTCAACGGATGAAAGTGGAACGCGTTGCGCTCGAACAGACCGCCGTGATAACGGCGCGTTTTCAGTTGCGCAGCGAGCTGCTCCGCTGCCACCGGTTCCCACTCGACGCCGAACGAATCGCGCATCAGGCGCCGCTGCGACTCGAGCCGTGCCGGTTCGTCGAACCAGTTGGCGAGGATCACGCCGGCGTCGGTCGCGTCGCAGTCGATGTGATAGCGCGCGATGCGCTTTCTCATCAGATCGACGGCGTCGGTAGTCAGCGTATAGAGTTCGCGGGCGTGCACGGCGCCGAGGGTTTTGAGCAGATCGGCGCAATCGAGGCTGTAGCCGCCGAACACGAACCCGCCATTGCGCCCGGATGCGCCGAAACCCACTTGCCGGGCTTCGAGCACGGTGACGTCGGCGACGCCCCGCTCGGCGAGTCCCAACGCCGTGGACAAGCCCGCCAGGCCCCCGCCGATGACGCAGACATTGGCGCTACGCCGGCCAGCCAGCGGCGCATAGGCGGACGAACGGGTGACAGTGGCTTCGTAAAAGCTTTGCATAAGGGCTAGGTTAGCGGCAATCGCGCGCTCGCGTCCAGCCGTCGCGCGATTGCCGAGTCGAAGGGCGGATGAAACAGAGGCCGGCACCCGCGTCGAGCAAATGCCGGTCTTCTTCGGCTGATCATGAAACGCCTAGGACACCGGCAACAGCTTGCCGGTGAACACCACCGGACCGCTCGGCGCGTTGTGATCCGGCGAGCCGCCCGGCGCTTCGATCGACACGGCCAGCGCCGCATAATTCTCCGGCTTCTGCTGGCCGGCCGTAACCTTGCCGTTCGCGCTGTCCGGCAGCATGCCGAGCGAGACCGGATGGCCGCTCGCCGGAATGCCCCACAGTTCCATCGCCCGGCCCGCGGGCAGCTCGACCTTGCCGAGCGGATGCACCGTCATGGTCGAATGCGCTTCGTCCCACGCGACCAGCATGACCGGATGCGCGTCCTTATTGTTCAGCACGGCGACATGCGACACCGCCGTTTCGGGTTGCTCAGCCACGGTCGGCGCGGTGACAGGCGCCGTGGTGGACGGCAACAGCGAGCGCACGGCGACCACCACGGCAACCGCGGCGAGGCCCGTGACGCCGAGTGCCCAGCCGCGCCAGAACGCCAGGTTCTCGAACACGCTGCGCGACGGCCGCGCGGGTGTTGCCGCCACGGTGCGGGGACGTGCGGCCTCGCGCGTGGCCGCGAGGCCGAGACGCCGTTCGATGGCGTCCCATACGGCGGACGGCGGCATGCGCGGCTCGGCGAGTTCGGCCAGCGGCGAGATGCGCCGCTGCCATTCGTCGACGGCACGGCGGATCGTCGTGTCGTGGTCCGCGTAGCGTTCGAAGCGGCGCCGTGCGCCGCCGCGCAGCGTGCCGAGCACATATTCGGCGGCCAGCAGGTCGACCAGCTGAGGATAGCGATGGAGATTCATCACTCGCCTCCCAGACAGGTCTTCAGCTTGGCGAGGCCGCGCCGGATCCATGACTTGATGGTGCCGAGCGGCACCGCCAGCACGTCGGCGATCTCGCTATGGCTTTGATCGCGTAGGTACGCGAGGGCCACCGCCTGGCGCTGCGCCGGTTCCAGCTGTTGCATGCAACCGGCGAGCAGACGCGCCTGCAGGCTGACCGCGGTCAGCGCTTCGGGATCTGGATCGCCGGTTGCCACGAGATCGTCCAACGCATCGCTCCATTCCGTTTCCTGGGTGTTGACCCGCCGCAGGTGATCGAGAGCACGGTTGCGGACGATCGCCGACATCCACGTCATCGGGGCGGACAGCGCGCGGCGATAGTCGCCGGCAAAGCGCCAGATATTGACGAAGCTGTCCTGCAAGACCTCTTCGGCCCACTCATGCTTGTTCAATATACGGAGGGCGAGGCCGAACAGTTTCGGGGCGGCGAGATCGTAGAGTTCGCGCAATGCCGCGGCGTCTTCCTTGGCGACACGTTCGAGCAACTCGGCAAGCGTGTCCGGCGTTAGTTCTCGAGGATGGGCGGTCATGGAAGGAGATAGGGTGAGCTTGCGCGCCTATGGTACTCAATTTCTCCACTGCCTTATATGCGGGTTTTTTTCTTCGACGTGCATCCGTTGATGAGATGTCAACGTATGTGGAGCAGAGTCCGGCGTTGGGTGTGCTTGCCGGATGGTCCGGGACACGGGGTGGTGTGCAGCGAGGGCGGGGCCGTTGCGCTGGTCTGCTGAAAGTGAAAGACCGGCAACGGAGCCACGCGATGCAAGGGCGGTTAACGCGTTGCGGGCGGTATGACGAAGTACGGGGGGGCACGGCTCATTCCTGATGAGGTCCGGGACGGTTGTCGACCGATCGGCAACCGCCCTGGACCGGAATGGGCGTTTAACGGCCCCAGCGCAGCACCAGCGGATCGAGCCGCCGCGCAACCTTCAACAGACCTTCACGCGTGGCCGGGTGCATTTGCGGCAACGGATGGCGCACCGCGTCCGAACGGATCACACCGCCTTCCTTCATCAGCGCCTTGCACGATGCGAGACCGCCCTGGCGGTTTTCGTAATTGATCAGCGGAAGCCACTGCTGATAGTGCGCGGCGGCGGCCTCGGTGTCGCCGGCCGCATAGGCGTCGATGATCAGACGGATGCCGTCGGCGTAGCCGCCGCCCGTCATCGAACCGGTTGCGCCCGCATCCAGATCGGCCATCAGCGTGATCGCCTCTTCGCCGTCCCACGGACCGACGATCGCATCGCCGCCCAATTCGATGAGCTCGCGCAGCTTGTTCGCCGCCTGCGGCACTTCGATCTTGAAGTACGACACGTTGTCGATCTCGCGCGCCATGCGGGCGAGAAACGACGCGGACAACGGCGTGCCGCTGACCGGCGCATCCTGAATCATGATCGGAATGCCGATCGCGTCGGACACGGTCTTGTAGAACTCGTAGATGCCGCGTTCGCCGATGCGGATCGTCGCGCCGTGATATGGCGGCATGACCATGACCATTGCGGCGCCCGCGGCCTGCGCACTGCGGCTGCGCTCGGCGCACTGGTACGAACTGAAATGCGTGGTCGTGACGATCACCGGCACGCGGCCCGCGACGTGGTCGAGCACCACGTGCATCAGCGTATTGCGCTCGTCGTCGGATAGCGCGAACTGTTCGGAGAAGTTCGCCAGAATGCACAGCCCGTTCGAGCCCGCGTCGATCATGAAGTCGATGCAGCGTTTCTGGCCTTCGAGGTCGAGACGGCCGGCGTCGTCGAAGATGGTCGGCGCGACGGGGAACACGCCGCGCAATGCAGCAGGATGGGATGACTGGGTCATGATGATAGGTGTTGTCGTAGTTTGGAATGTCTCCGTGTCGACCCGGGTTGGCGCTTTGGCGCTGACTCGGGTCCCATGCAACGCAGTCGACTATACGGCGCTGAACACGGCGGGTATATTGAATTGTTTCCATCTTGTGATCGCTTTTGCGACTCACCTCCGCTTCAGCCCCCGCTTTAGCCCCCCGCTTCAGCCCCGATACGCCGCCATGAAAGACACCCTCAACGTCCTGCTGTCGAAACTGCGCATGAAACAACTGCAATTGCTGATCGCGCTCGACGACCTGAAGTCGCTGCACAAAGCCGCCGGCGCGATGTCAATGACACAGTCGGCCGCCAGCAAGGCCTTGCAGGAACTGGAGTCGATGCTCGAAGCGCCGCTCTTCGAGCGCTCGAAGAGCGGCATGATCCCGAACCAGCTCGGCCACTGCGTGATCCGCTACGCGCGCCTCGTGGCGACCGATCTCACCGCGCTCTGCCAGGACGTCGCCGAGATACGTTCCGGGCGCGGCGGGCGTCTCGCGATCGGCGCGATCATGGGGGCGATTCCGGAGTGCGTCGTGCCGGCACTGAATCAACTGCATGCGGGCCAGCCGAATCTTTCCGTCGAAGTGGTGGAAGACACGAGCGCGCGAATGCTCCAGCAACTCGACGACGGCCGGCTCGATCTGGTGATCGGCCGCGCTGCGGTAGCGGCCGATCCGTCGAAATATCACTATCGTCCGCTAGGCGACGAGCCGCTCTCGGTGGTGGTGGGCTACGGCCATCCGCCGTTGCCAAAGAAAGAGGTGAAACTGCGCGATCTGGCCGGGCACCGCTGGGTGATGTATCCGTCGCATATGCCGTTGCACGCGCTGCTCGAGCGTGAGATGGATCTGGCCGGTCTGGAGATGCCGGATAACCCGGTTTCGACGGCCTCGACGTTCGTGACGGTCGCGCTCCTGCAAAGCAGTCACAACCTGGTTTCGTTATTACCGACGGCGATCGCCGCGCTGTTCGTCAGGCAAAAGATGCTGCGTCTCGTGCCGGTGAAGCTCAAGTCGCCCTCGCAAACTTTCGGCGTCGTGACGCGCAAGGGCGGGGTGCTGTCGCCACCGGCGGAACAGTTCATCGAATTGCTGCGCACGCAGCCGGCGGAGCAGGCGCAAGCCCGCTTGCCGGCGCATGCGGCTCGAAAGCAAAAAACCGCCTGAAGCGGCGGTTTTCATCACGCGAAAGACGTTGAATATCTCATGGCAATTGGCGCCGCGCCATGTCTTGCGAAGAGGTGTTGTAGCCGCGACACTCTCGGGTAAATCCGAACCGATCCTGGGTTCGCGTTCCGCGCTACACTGCCTTGAAGGTGCGCCGGGCCAGAAGAAACCGGCGTCCGCTCGGGGAGAGCACCATGAATCGGCCGCTGGTTCGATTACCGTTTCGCGCGACGGGCACGACGTCTGTGCGCAAGTGGTTCAAATGGGCGCTGGTGGCGGCATTCTTGCTTGCGCTGGCATTGGCGGTACGCTTTTGCCAGAACGAGATCGAAACCTCGCGATTGCAGGCGCACTATCTCTCCGAATTGACTCGCGACGTGGGCTTTTCCGTCGCCGACGGTGCCAGTCATTCCATCCGTTTTCCCCAAGCCGACAACGGCCCATACGATAGCCGACTGGGCTACGCGCTGCTGCCGTCGATCCAGCAGCGCTTGCTGCAACGCGGGTTTGAAATCACCGCCCAAGCGCGCGATTCCGACCGGATGCTGTCGCTGGCGGATAACGGCCTCTTTCTGCCGTACGAAGAAAAAGATCGGGCGGGCTTGCAACTCTTCGACGGCACCGGCGCGCCGCTCTTCGCCGCGCAGTTTCCCGGCCGCGTGTACGACGACTTCGACGCGATTCCGCCGCTGGTCGTGAATTCGCTGCTGTTTATCGAAGACCGCTATCTGCTCGATCCGAACCAGCCGAACCGCAATCCGGCAATCGACTGGGGGCGCTTCAGCCGTGCATTGGCCGACCAGGGCGTGCGCGTGTTCAATCACCATCAGTCGCAGCCCGGCGGCAGCACGCTTGCCACGCAGATCGAAAAATTCCGCCACTCCGCGGGCGGCCGCACGGCGACGCCGCCGGAGAAATTGCGGCAAATCGCATCGGCTTCGGTGCGCGCCTATCTGAACGGCCCGCAAACCATGCCGGCGCGCCGGCAGATCGTCGTCCGCTATCTCAACTCGGTGCCGCTGGCCGCGCAGCCGGGCATCGGCGAAATCAACGGGATCGGCGACGGTCTCGCCGCCTGGTATGGCCGCGATTTCAACGATGTCAACCGAATCCTGGCAGCGCCGTCGACCGAACAGAATCTGCCGGAGCAGGGCGTGGCGTTCCGGCAGGTGCTCTCGTTGATGATCGCGCAACGCGCGCCGTCGTATTTCCTGCATCACGGCTACAAGGAACTCGAACGGCTGACCGACAGTTATCTGCGGCTGCTGGCGAACGGCGGCATCGTTTCGATTCCGTTGCGCGATGCCGCGCTGTCCGCGGTGGTCGATCTGCACCGCGCGCCCGTCAAAACGGCCAGCACGGATTCCTTCGTGTCGCGCAAGGCGGTGACGTCCATGCGTTCGCATCTGCTGGCCGCGCTCGGCATTCCGAGTTTTTACGAACTCGACCGCCTCGATCTGCAGGCGAAGGGCACGCTCAACAACGCCGTTCAGCAGGCCGTGAGCGAGCGGCTTGCCGCCGCCGCCACGCGCGACGGCGCGAAAGCGGCGGGTCTGGTCGGCTTCGAAATGCTGCGCGCGTCGGACGATCCGTCGAGAATCGCCTATAGCTTCACGCTGTTCGAGCGGCGCGACGGCGCCAACCTCGTGCGGGTGCAAACCGACAGCGTCAACCAGCCGTTCGACATCAACTCCGGCGCACGCCTGAACCTCGGTTCGACGGCGAAACTGCGTACTGTGGTGACGTATTTGCAGATCGTCTCGGATCTGCACAAGCGTTATGCAGCGCTGAGCACAGCGGAGCTGAAAGCCGTCAAGTACGATCCGAACGACCAGCTCACGCGCTGGGCGCTCGACTATCTCGCGCACACCTCGGACCGTTCGCTGCAAGCCATGCTCGACGCGGCCGTGGAGCGCAAATACTCGGCTAGTCCCGGTGAAACGTTCTACACGGGCGGCGGCGCGCAAACCTTCAACAATTTCGAATCCGACGACAACGGCCGCATCCTGACCGTGCACCGCGCGTTCCAGCATTCGGTGAATCTGGTGTTCGTGCGGCTGATGCGCGACATCGTCCATTACGAAATGGTGCAGACCACCGGGCCGTCGGCGCAATGGCTGGGTGATCCAGAGATGCGCAAGATGTATCTGACGCGTTTCGCGGATCAGGAAAGCCGCGTGTACATGAACCGTTTCTACACGAAGTATCATGGCAAGACACCCGATCAGGCCTTGGCGCTGCTTCTGCTCGGCGTGCGCAAATCGCCGCCGAAGGTGGCGACGGTGTTGCGCAGCGTCGCGCCTGACGAGTCGAATGCGTGGTTCAACGCCAGGATGCGCGCCGCGCTGAAAAACACACCCGCCGCCTCCGTGCTGGACGACGAAGACCTCGCTAACCTGTATGCCAAATACGCAATCGACCGCTTCAATCTGAACGATCGCGGCTATATCTCGAGCGTGCATCCGCTGGAACTGTGGACGCTCAACTATCTGCGAGCGCATCCCGACGTCACGCTCGAGCAGATCCAGAACGCGAGCCGCGACGTGCGTCTGTCGACGTATTCGTGGCTCTTCAAGACGCGCTATCACGCGACGCAGGACCGCCG
This sequence comes from Paraburkholderia sp. RL17-347-BIC-D, assembly GCF_046027915.1. Taxonomy (NCBI): domain Bacteria; kingdom Pseudomonadati; phylum Pseudomonadota; class Betaproteobacteria; order Burkholderiales; family Burkholderiaceae; genus Paraburkholderia; species Paraburkholderia sp. RL17-347-BIC-D. The sequence goes on along the minus strand of NZ_JARESS010000034.1, from coordinate 49,311 downwards.
CATCAAACGGATGGTCGAACTGCGTGCCTACGATGCCATCGGCAAGTCATGGCAGGCGCTTGGTTATCCGTTCGCGACGCTCACGCCTTCGTATGCGGCGGCAATCGGCGCGTCGGGCGACCGGCCGGCCGCGCTCGCGCAACTGATTGGCGTGATCGCCAACAACGGCAACAAGGTGCCGACCGAAAGCCTCACGCAACTCGACTTCGCGAAAGACACGCCTTACGAAACGCATTTCCAGCGCGCGGCGGTGGCACCGCAGCAGCAGTTGTCGCCGGAAATCGCCGGCGTCGTAAAAGTGCTGTTGCGCGATGTGGTGACGGGCGGTACGGCGCGGCGTCTCGCGCAAGGCATGACGTTCCCCGACGGCCAGACGCTCCAGGTGTACGGCAAGACCGGAACCGGCGATCAGCGTTTCAATGTGTTCGCCAAAGGCGCGCGGCTGATCGAGTCGCGCAAGGTGAACCGCAGCGCGACCTTCGTGTTCGCGATGGGCGACCGGTTCTACGGCACCTTGACCGCCTGGGTGCATGAACCGTATGCCGCACATTACGAGTTCACCAGCGCGCTGTCGGTGCAATTGCTGAAGTCGCTTGCGCCGGTATTGCAGCCGTTGCTCGACAATCCGCCTGCGAAGACGGCTTCCATCACGAAGGTCGCCAAGCAATGAGCATGAAGTGAAGCGTGCCGGTGTCGATGGCCACATCGGCAGCGCCTAATAAGCCGTCTCCGCCGCCGGCTTCAGGAAGAGTTCATGCACCGGCGCGAAATGCGCATAGAGCGGCAGAATCGCGCCGCCCATCGCACGCGCATCGGCGCCGATCGCGCCTTCCAGCAATTGCGGACGCACCATGCCTTCCCATTCGAAGCGGTCGAGCACGCGCTCGGTGCGTCGAATGATCTCCCGCACCAGTTGCCGGTCGAGTTCGCCGTCGATCACGATCGCGTCGAGATCGAGCAGGGCCGCCGCATTGGTTAGCGCGTTGGCGATCGCGGGGCACGCGCTATCGAGCCATTGCTCGGTGTGCCGCCACAATTCCGGCGACAACGCGCGATGATCGTGCGCGGCCGCGGCCGGCGCGCCCGCATCGGTCAATAGCTTTTCAAGTACGAAGCCCGAGGCCGCGTGCAACAGTTGCCGCGCGGGTTTGCGCGCGCCACCTTCGCGCAGCGGAATGGAACCGACCGCGCCCGCGTTGTCGTGCGGGCCGCTATGCAAACGGCCGTCGATGACGAGACCGCCGCCGATAAACGTGCCGACGAACAGATACAGAAAGTTGTGGATGCCGCGGCCCTGGCCCATGACGAGTTCGGCGGCGCAGGCGGCCGTGGTGTCTTTGGCGAACTCGACGGGCAGGCCCGTCATGGTGGCGATGCGCGAGCGCAGATCGATCTCGTGCCACGCTTCGAGCGCATCAGGCGGCGCGCCGAGAAAATCGCGCCAGCCGCCGAGCCACAAGGGCGCCGCGACGCCCACGCCGACCACCTGGCTGGCCTTCGCGCCGAGCGTCTGATTCACGCGCGCCAGCTTGCTTTCGAGCGCGGGAAACAATGTGCGCGGATCGGGGTAGGCGTAGTCGAAGACATCGCGGTGCACCACGTGGCCGGCGAAATCCATCGCGAGCACGTCGAGACTGCGACGTCCCACCTTGACGCCGATGGTGTACGCGCCTTGCGCGCGCAACGCGATCGGCACCGATGGCTGGCCGATCCTGCCGCGCACGCGAGCCTGCTTTTCGAGCAGACCGTCCTCGATGAGACGCTCGACGATCATCGACACCGTCTGCATCGAAAGACGCGTGAGACGGCCCACGTCGGCTTTCGGCAGCGGCCCATGCAAGCGGATCGCCTGCAACACGATGCGCTCGTTGAACTGCCGCATGCCGACCTGGTTCGAGCCGACCGTGCGTTTGAGGGGCGAGCGGGTGCCGGTGGTTTCCATGGTGAGAGCCCGCTCAGCAGGATGCACGCATCATGCAATCGCCTTGACGTCCGCTTCCTTTGCGCCCGTCATGATCGCCACGGCTTCCGACATATGTATGTCTTTCCTGTTCACCAGCGCCGCGCGCCGGCCAAGCCGCTGGATATGGATGCGGTCCGCGATCTCGAACACGTGCGGCATGTTATGGCTGATCAGGATCACCGGCAAGCCGCGATCGCGCACGCGCCGGATCAACTCCAGCACCATATTGCCTTCCTTCACGCCGAGCGCGGCGGTCGGTTCGTCGAGAATCACCACGTGCCGCGCGAACGCCGCGCTGCGCGCCACGGCCACGCCCTGGCGCTGGCCGCCCGAGAGCGTTTCGACGGCCTGGCGCATCGAGCGGATGCCGATCTGCAGGTCCTTCATATGCGCGGTCGCTTCGTCCAGCATGCGGCGCTTGTCGATCATCTTGAAGATCGAGCCGCGCCAGCCGGGTTTCAGCAGTTCGCGGGCGAGGAACAGGTTTTCGGCGATGCTCATGGCCGGCGCCACCGCGAGTTCCTGATACACCGTCTCGATGCCTTGCGCGCGGGCATCCAGCGGGCTACGGAATTTGACGGGCTTGCCGTCGAGCAGAATCTCGCCTTCGTCCGGCACCGTGGCGCCGGAAAGGGCCTTGATCAACGACGATTTTCCCGCGCCGTTATCGCCGATCACGGCCATGATTTCGCCGGGCATCACTTCGAAATCGCAACCGTCGAGCGCGGTCACGTTGCCATAGCGTTTGATGAGTCCGCGCGCCTGCAGAACGGGCATCGCGGCAGAAGCGGAATTTGGTGTCGACATGACGGGCTCCTCTGTTGGCCGGAGTTGGCGCTTCAGCGCTTACTCCGGCCCCATGCACGAAGTGCGATTGCGTTTTTAACCGCGACGATGGGAAAGTTTGTCCGCGGCCACCGCGAGAATCACCAGCATGCCGGTGATCAACACCTGGTAGACCGAAGAGACGCCGATCAGAGTCAAACCATTGCGGAACACGCCGACGATCAACGCGCCGAGCAACGTGCCGACAATCGAGCCGCGTCCGCCGAACAGACTCGTGCCGCCGAGCACGACCGCGGTGATACTGTCGAGATTTTCGGTTTGCCCCGCCTGCGGATCGCCCACGCCGGTCCGCGACACGGACAACAGCGCAGCGATGCCGTAGATCGCGCCGGCCAGCGAATACACGGTCAGCAGGATCTTCTGCGACGACAAGCCCATCAGGCGCGCGGCCTCGGGATTGTTGCCGAGCGCGTACAGATGCCGGCCCGGCACGGTGTCGCGCAACACGAACCATGTGGCGAGATACATCAGCAAGGTGAGCACGGTGCCGTACGTGACATCCGCGGGGCCGAGCTTGAACGTGTTGCCGAAGAACATGATTGCGTCCGGCAGGTTCGACACGCTCTCGGCGTTCGAATAGATCTGCGTAAGCGCGAACGCGATATTCAACGTACCCAACGTGACGATGAAGGCCGGCAGTTTGATACGCGTGATCAGCACGCCGTTGAGCGCGCCGAACAGCGTGCTCGCGCCAACCCCGCAGAGAATCGCGAGCGCCGGTGGAACGCCGAGCGTGACCGCGAATTTGGTCATGATGATCGAGCCGAACGCCATCACCATGCCGCACGACAGATCGATGCCGCCGGTCAGCACGATCAGCGTCTGGCCGATGGCGATGACCGCGACCACCATGGTTTGCTGCAGGATAAGCGAGAGGTTCTGGAACGACAGGAAGCGGTCGCTCTGCGAAATGAAGAAGCCGCAAGCCAGTACCAGTGCGATGAGTGGCCCGACTTCGGCAAGCGATGGCATGCGCTCGGCGAACGAACGCGAGTGGCCGGCGGGCGCGGAAGGAGTCGACATGATGGATGACCTCGATGCATGAGCGTGGCGGGCTGGCCACGCGGCAAATCCGATGGCGGCCCGGCGAAGCGGGCCGCTGTTCAGTGCGCGTTACTTGTTGCCCCAGCAGTTGTCGAGGCCGAACTTGGTGTCCTTGCTGTCGATGCCGGACATCGCCTTGTCGGTGATCAGCGTCACGCCGGTGTCCTGATAGCCGGAGACCTTCTTGCCGGTCTTCGCATACTCGACACCGGCCGTCACGCCGAGCGAGGCCATCTTCAGCGGATATTGCTGCGAGGTCGCGGCGATGGCGCCGGCCTTGACGTTGCGCACGCCTTCACAGCCGCCGTCGATCGAGACGATCATCACGCTCTTATCCTTGCCCGCCGCCTTGAGCGCGCGGTAAGCGCCCGCCGCGGCCGGTTCGTTGATCGTGTAGACCACGTTGATGTCGGGCGACTTCTGCAGGCAGTTTTCCATCGCCGTCTGGCCCTTGGCCTGATCGCCGCGCGTGTCCTGGCTGCAGACCACCGAGGGATCGCCTTCCTTCACGCCGAAGCCTTCCAGGAAGCCGTTATGACGCAGCACGCCCACCGAGACGCCGGGCGCGAGATCGAGCGTGGCGATCTTCGCGGGCTTGCCGTTCAGCGCGGCTTTCGCGTATTTGCCGATCAGCACGCCGGCCTTGAAGTTGTCGGTGGCGAAGAGGGCGTCGGTGGCGTCTTGCGGATCGGTCGGCGTGTCGAGCGCGACCACCATCACGCCGGCGGCGCGCGCTTTCTTGATGCTCGGCACGATCGCCTTGGTGTCGCTCGGCGTGATCAGAATCGCTTTTGCGCCGGCCGTCATCATGTTTTCGATGGCGGTGACTTGGCTCGCGTTATCGCCGTCGAACTTACCGGCGGCGGTGATCAGCTTCGCGCCGTCTTTCGAGGCGGCCGCTTCGGCGCCCTGTTTCATCTTCACGAAGAACGGGTTGGTGTCGGTCTTGGTGATGAGGCCGACGACAGGCTGGTCAGCCGCCTGGCTCGCGCTCGCACACCATACCGCCGATGCCGCGACGCACATCGACACGATTTTCCTGGCGACAGGAAGCCTGCGGGAATTCAGATTCATGGGACGCTCCTCCGGTTTTTGGCAACGACGTTGTGGACTGCTGGCGGCTGCCTGCGCGAACGCTGCGCGCGGACACCCTGGTTTATGGCCTGATGCGGGATTAAGGTGGTTCGAAACGACCCGGACTCGGGTTGATTCGTGTTGCCTAAATCACTTTGGTTGATTTAGTACAGCAGGCGCGTCGACGCGCGTCAAGGAAATGATCGGAATGGAAGATGACGCCAAGAAACTCGTCAGAAGGCTGCGCGCCTTATGTGGTGGGGCTTGGATGGAGTGGTGCGGTGCGAGATCGAGCGTTCGGAGTTGGGGAAAGTCCTGGCTCGTGTGAAAGGTAATTGAAGGCTTATTGGGGTTTTATCGGCGTCTGAGGCGCGATTGCTTGCCCGCAAGACAGCGTGCGCGAATGAAGGATTCACCGCGTAACGTCCGCGATGCCGTACGGCCACATCACCGCGGACGCGGCACGCCGGTGGATGCGCGTACGACCAGTTCGGGCGGCGAGGCGACCCGCATCGGCACGCTTGCCGCGCCGCGACCCGCCTGACCATACGATGTCTCGATCAACTCTCGCAACAGGGATACCGCGAGCCCGGCGACTTCGACCGTCGGGACGGCGACCGTCGTCAACGCGGGGCGCGACTCGCGCGCGAGCTGGATATCGGTGATGCCGATCACGGACAAATCCGCCGGCACGTTCAGGCCGAGGTCGGCGGCGGCGTGCATCGCGCCGAGCGCGGGCAGGTCGTTGGTCGCGAAGATCGCGGTGAGCTTCGGATTGGTTTCGAGCAGTGCGCGTGCTGCTTCGTAGCCGCCCTGAATCGTGTCGGCGCCATGTTTCACGCGGCCTTTCGGCGCGCCTCCGGCGCGCAACGCATCGACGAAACCTTCGTAACGCGCCGCATGAATGCCCGAGGCTTTGCTGCCGACAATCGCGCCGATCCGTCGATGGCCGAGCTCCAGCAAATGCGCGCCGGCCAGTTCGCCGGCGCGCCGGAAATCGACAGCGACGCACGGCAGACCCGGCGGCTCGTTAGGCCGTTCCCACATGCACAGCACCACCGGTGTGCCGCGCGATTCAGTCGTATGAAGGTCGGCGAAATCGAGGTTTGCATTCGTCACGAGCACGCCTTCGGAAAGTGTGCCGGCGATCTGGTCGAGATACGCGCGGCCGGTCAGCGGATCTTCGTTCGTATTGCAGATGATCACGAAGTGGCCGCTCGTGCGCGCCGCACGCTCGACGGCAAGTGCGAACTCCGGATAAAACGGATTGGCGATGCTCGACACCATCAGCGCGAGCGTCGGCGCGCGACCTTCGGCGAGGGCGCGAGCGGCCAGATGCGGCCGGTAGCCGAGTGCTTCGACGGCCTCGAGCACGCGCTGTCGCGTGTTCGCGCCGACCCGGCCGCGATTGCGCAGCACGTTGGACACCGTGGCCGGGGTGACGCCGGCATGACGCGCGACTTCGCTGAGTGTGGGCATGATGTTTTCAGTATTTGGGATGCCTGCCCGACATTTGCATCACGAGCGAAGGCGCGGCACCATCTGTCGCACAGACAAAACGATCTCGGAGACAGGCAAGGCCCCAACGATCCCAAGCGATCGATTTTTTCGGCCCTGCTGATTAAGCGCTTAATCTCCGACTTCGAGCCGATTAAATCACGGAGTCGATGCGATGGCGAGCATTTCGTTAAGAGGCGTGCAGAAGGCGTATGGCGACGGCGCGCTAGTGATCCGCGACGTGGATCTCGAGATCGGCGAAAACGAGTTCTGCGTGTTTCTCGGTCCGTCCGGCTGTGGCAAGTCGACCTTGCTGCGCATGATCGCCGGCCTGGAAGACCTCAGCGACGGCGACCTCTCGATCGGCGGCCAACTCATGAACGACGTGCCGGCCGCGCAACGCGGCGTGGCGATGGTGTTCCAGAGCTACGCGCTGTTTCCGCATATGAGCGTGTTCGAGAACATGGCGTTCGGCCTGAAGCTCGCTAAAACCCCGAAGGATGAAATCGACCGCAAGGTGCGTGAAGCCGCGCGCATTCTGCAACTCGAAGCGTTGCTCGATCGCAAGCCCAAGGCGTTGTCGGGCGGTCAGCGGCAGCGGGTGGCGATTGGCCGTGCCATCGTGCGCGAGCCCGGCGTGTTTCTATTCGACGAGCCGCTTTCCAACCTCGATGCCACGCTGCGCGGTCAAACCCGCATCGAAATCGCGCGGCTGCACAAGCAGTTCGCCAAGGCCAGCGTAGTCTACGTGACGCACGACCAGATCGAAGCGATGACGCTCGCCGACAAGATCGTGCTGCTGCATGCCGGTAAGGACACCGAGCGCTACGGCAGCATCGCGCAGATCGGCGCGCCGCTCGAGTTGTACCACCGTCCGAAGAGCCGTTTCGTCGCGGGTTTCATCGGCTCGCCGCGGATGAATTTTCTGCCGGGAAGAGTGGCCTTGGTCGATGCGCAAGGCGTAACCGTCACGCTCGATCACACGGAAGAAACCGTGCGCGTGCCGGTGAACGGCGCGGGGCTGCAAACCTCGCAAGCGGTCACGCTCGGCGTGCGTCCTGAACACCTGGAGTTTGTCGACGCATCGTCCGTCGCGCCTGACGACGCCGTGCTGACGCGCACCGTGTCGCTCGTCGAGCAACTCGGCGAACACAGTTATGTCCACCTCGATCAGCCTGGCGGCGCCGCGCTGATCGCCAAAGCGCCGGGCAATACACGCCTTGCGCCCGGCGAGCGCGCGAGCTTGCGCGTGCCCCGTCCCGCCTGTCATTTGTTTACCGAAGACGGCTTTGCCGCCGCTTCGCTCGAATCCGTCGAACACTACGCATAGAGGACATTCGGATGCGCCTTGGAGTCTGTTATTACCCGGAACACTGGCCGGAGTCGATGTGGGAAGACGACGCTCGCCGGATGAAAGCCCTCGGCATCGAACAGGTGCGAATCGCCGAATTTGCCTGGAGCCGGATCGAGCCGACGCCGGGCGAATTCGATTGGGGCTGGCTCGACCGCTCGATCGATGTGCTGGGCGCAGCCGGCCTGCAAGTGGTGATGTGCACGCCGACAGCGACGCCGCCCAAGTGGTTGATCGACCGCCATCCCGACATTCTGCCGGTCGGTGCGGACGGCCGTCCTCGTGCGTTCGGTTCGCGTCGTCATTACGACTTTTCTTCGCCGTCGTATTTCGCCGCGTCGCAGCGGATTTGCACGGCGGTGGCCGAGCGCTACGGCAAGCATCCGGCTGTCGCTTACTGGCAAACCGACAATGAGTTCGGCTGCCATCACACGGTGGTCAGTTATTCGCCGGCGGCGGTGGGGCGCTTTCGCGAGTGGCTCAAAGCGCGCTATCACACCATCGACGCATTGAACCGCGCATGGGGCACGGTGTTCTGGAGCATGGAGTACCGCAGCTTCGACGAGATCGACGCGCCGGTGGCGACCGTGACGGAAGCGCATCCTTCGCATCGCCTCGATTACCGGCGGTTCGCGTCCGACGAGGTGGCGCGCTATAACCGCATGCAGGTCGAGATCATCCGTGCCCATTCGCCGGGCCGGCCGGTCGCGCACAACTTCATGCAACTCTTCACCGAGTTCGATCACTACAAGGTCGCCGCCGATCTCGACGTGGCGACGTGGGACAGCTATCCGCTCGGCGCGCTCGAAGAACAATGGTTCGCGCCGGAGCTAAAGGCCCGTTGGCTGCGCAGCGGGCATCCCGACTTCGCGTCGTTCAATCACGATGTCTACCGTGGCATGTCGAAGCTGCCGTTCTGGGTGATGGAGCAGCAGCCGGGTCCGGTGAACTGGGCGCAGTGGAATCCGGCGCCGCTGCCGGGCATGGTACGGCTGTGGAGTTGGGAAGCGTTCGCGCACGGCGCGGGCTGCGTGTCGTACTTCCGCTGGCGTCAGGCGCCGTTCGCGCAGGAACAGATGCATGCGGGACTGAACAGGCCCGATAACCGGCTCGACGTGGGTGGCAACGAGGCGGCGCAAGTTGCCGGCGAGATTCGCACAGTGCTCGCCGCGAATGCCGACGCCAATGCCGCGATTCGTTCGAAAGTCGCGCTCGTCTACGACTACGAGGCGAAGTGGCTGTTCGAGATTCATCCGCAGGGAGCGGACTTTCACTATCCGCGCTTTGCCTTCGAGTATTACTCGGCGCTGCGCGCGCTCGGCCTCGACGTGGATATCGTGCCGGTCGACGCGCCGCTGGATGGTTACTGTCTGATCGTCGTGCCGCCGCTGCCGGTCCTGCCGGCTGATTTTGCAGCGCGTCTGGCGAGTTCGGGCGCGCAGGTCGTACTCGGGCCGCGCACGGGTTCGAAGACTCAGGATTTGCAGATTCCCGCGAACCTGCCACCTGGCGCGCTGGGGTCGGTGCTGCCGTTGCGCGTATGGCGTGTCGAATCGATGCGGCCGAATGTGACCGAAGCAGTGCGGCTATTGGACAATCCGGCCTCGAGTGAAGCGGACGGTTTCGCGCGTCACTGGCGTGATTTTGTTGAGAGCGACGCGGCTGATTCGCTCGACGTGCGCGCCCGATTCGCGGACGGCCATCCCGCGTATGTTCGAAGCGGCGCGTTCCACTACCTCGCGAGTCTGTTCGATGATGCGCTTACCCTGCGCTTGTTCGAGCGGATCGCGCAGGAAGCGGGTGTGGCAACGATGCCGCTCGGCGACAGCGTGCGAGTGAGCCGCCGCGGCGCGCTGACCTACGTGTTCAACTACGGCGACGCGACGCACACGCTCGCCGATGTAGCCGACGATGCCTTCGTGATCGGTTCGCATGCAATCGAACCGCAAGGCGTGGCCGTCTATCGAACCCGATAGTGGTCTGATGCACCGACGCAGTGTCCAACGAAATTCCATGCAGTAACGACAACGACGCAAAATCAAGGAATAAAGGAGACAGGCAACATGAAACTGAAACCACGCAAAATTCTGTTGGCACTCGCGCTGGCTGCCGCGGCTGTGGGGACGTCGGCCGTCAGCACGGCCCAGGCGGGTACGCTCACGGCCAATATCGCGTTCAAAGGCGCGAGCCAGCGCGCGGTGTGGCAATCGGTCGTCGACGACTTCAAGAAGGCGCATCCCGGCATCGACGTGAAGGTGTCGTTCGTCGACGAAGAAGCGTACAAGGTGCAACTGCCCGGCTGGCTGACAACGGTCGCGCCCGACATCGTCAACTGGCATGACGGCGAACGCATGGCCTATTACGCGCAACGCGGCCTGTTCGAAGACCTGAGCGGCGACTGGGCGAAGAACGGCTGGAACGAGATGTATGCGTCGACCAAGGAAGCGTCGTCGTATAAGGGCAAGCAGTACGCCGCCCCGACCGTGTACTACTCGTGGGGCATGTTCTATCGCAAGGATCTGTTTCAGAAGGCGGGCATTAGCGGCGAGCCGAAAACGTGGGATCAGTTTCTCGAAGACTGCAAGAAGCTGAAGGCAGCCGGCATCACGCCGATCGCCGTGGCGGGCCGCGACGCCTGGACGCTTGCCGGCTGGTTCGATTATCTCGACCTGCGTTTGAACGGCAATGCGTTCCATCAGAAGCTGATGGCGGGCGAGATCGCGTACACCGATCCGCGCGTGAAGAAGGTCTACACGACGTGGAAGCAATTGATCGACGCGGGCTATTTCATCGACAACTCGCTCTCCTACGACCTCGATTCGGTGCAGCCGTTCCTGTTCCAGGGCAAGGCCGCGATGATGCTGATGGGCACGTTCATCACCGCTGGTTTCCCGCCGAACGTGAAGCCGGAAATGGGCTACTTCCAGTTCCCGATCATCGACGCGAAGGTGCCGACGGCCGAAGACGGTCCGGTGGAGTCGCTGCATATTCCGTCGAAGGCGAAGAACAAGGCGGATGCGCACACGTTCCTGGCGTTCGTCGAGACACCGGAAATCGGCGCAAAGCTGGCAACCGGGCTCGGCTCGTTGTCGGCGAACAGCAAGTCGCCGGAACCGGAAGATCCGATCTCCAAGATCGGCTTCCAGATTCTGGCGAACACCAAGGGCGGCATCGCGCAGTTCTATGATCGCGACATGACCAAGGAAATGGCCGACGAAGGCATGAAGGGGATGCAGCAGTTCATCTCCGATCCCACGAAGCTCGACGACGTGCTCGCGCAACTCGAGCAGACGCGCAAGCGGATCTACAAGAAGTGAGCGGCGGCGGCCGCGAGGCCGCCTTCCGTTGCATCTCATCTGGAGAGAACGATCGTGTCGCATTCCGTCACCCGCCACACTGTCGGCGGTCCCGCTGAACCCGGCGGTCCGGGTTTGCCCACGCCGGGCGGCGCCTTGCGTGGCGGCAAGCCGGCCACCGCACGGCGCCGCCGTCCGTCGCCCACCGCGCGGCGGCAGCGGCGCGCGGCTTTTCTGTTTCTGGCGCCGGCCTGCGTGATGGTGGCCATCTACGTGGTGTGGCCGATCCTGTCGACCATCCGCTTGAGCTTTTTCAACTGGGATGGCATGAGCGAACCGTCGTTCGTCGGCCTCGCGAACTACGTGGAGTTGTTCCATGCGCAGACGTTCTACACGGCGCTCAAGAACAACGTCATCTGGCTGCTGCTGTTCCTGCTCGCTCCGCCGATGGGCCTCGCCGTCGCGTTGTATCTAAATCAGGCGGTGGCCGGTATCCGTATCGTCAAATCGCTTTTCTTCGCGCCGTTCGTGTTGTCGGGCGTAGTGGTCGGTCTGATCTTCTCGTGGTTCTACGACCCGACCTTCGGCCTGCTCGCGATGATTCTCGGCCACGGCGTGCCGGTGCTCGGCGACCCGCGCTATGCGACGTTCGGCATCGTGTTCGCGGCGCTGTGGCCGCAAACCGCCTACTGCATGATTCTTTATCTGACCGGCCTCACGTCGCTGAACGCCGAACAGATCGAGGCCGCACGCATGGAAGGCGCGCGCGGCTGGTCGATGCTGTGGCATGTGATCCTGCCGCAACTGCGGCCGACCACCTTCATGGCGATCGTGGTGACTATCATCGGCGCGCTGCGCAGCTTCGATCTGATCTCGGTGATGACGAGCGGCGGTCCGTTCGAAAGCTCGACCGTGCTCGCGTATTACATGTACGACCAGGCGATCAAGTACTACCGCATCGGCTATTCGGCGGCGGTGGCGGTCGTGCTGTTTGCCATCATGCTGGTGTACATCGTTTATCACTTGCGGCGGATGCTGCGCGCCGAGCAATAAGGAGCCGACCATGTTTCCGATTCCCATCGACAAATGGAAGCCGGCCACTCGCCGCATGTACAAACTGACGTTGCCGGTCGCGCTGCTGATCTGGCTGCTGCCGATGATCGCGGTGCTCGTCACGTCCGTGCGTTCGACAGAAGAGTTGAGCGAGGGCAACTATTGGGGCTGGCCGAAGCACTTCGCGATGTTCGAAAACTATCGCGAGGCGCTGACCACGTCGCCGATGCTGCATTACTTCTGGAACAGTGTGTTGATCACGGTGCCTGCCGTGGTGGGCTCGATTGCATTGGCGGCGATGGCCGGTTTCGCGTTGGCGATCTACCGGTTCCGTGGCAATTCGACTTTGTTCGCGACGTTCGTGGCGGGCAATTTCGTGCCGGTGCAGGTGCTGATGATTCCGGTGCGGGATTTGTCGTTGCAACTTGGTCTCTTCAATACCGTCAGTGCGCTGATTCTGTTTCACGTGTCGTTTCAGACGGGATTTTGCGCGCTGTTTCTGCGTAACTTCATCAAACAGTTGCCGTTCGAACTGGTCGAGGCGGCACGCATCGAAGGCGCGAATGAGTGGACAGTGTTCTTCAAGATCGTGCTGCCGTTGATCCGGCCGGCACTCGCGGCATTGGCGATTCTCGTGTTCACGTTTGTCTGGAACGACTACTTCTGGGCGCTGTGTCTGACTCAAGGCGACGACGCCGCGCCGATTACCGTGGGCGTGGCCGCATTGAAAGGGCAGTGGACCACGGCGTGGAATCTTGTTTCGGCGGGATCGATTCTCGCGGCATTGCCGTCAGTGGCGATGTTCTTTGCGATGCAGAAACATTTTGTGGCCGGGTTGACGTTTGGGGCGACGAAGGGTTGAAGGGGTTGTGTGTCGTGTCGAGAAGGGTTGCCCGCGAAAGCGGGCTTTTTTTGTAGCTGAAACTCCTGCTAACCGCATTGCCTCGCAAGAGGTGCGGATAGCAGGAGCGTAGTCTTTTCAGTTCAGTTCACTAAAGCCTGAATGGCCTCAGTTGTTGTTCCAGTGAGTCGGAACCTTACGATAGCTGCTCCAGTTATTGCCGCCTTTGCAGATCAGATCCGAACCGTGGGTCTGACACCAGGCTTCATAACCCGGTGAGTAGAGCCACTCGCCGATCCAGTGCAGATCGACGTGCGGATCCGATGACGGCGTGGAGGCCACGAAGTTGGCAGCGTCGTCCGTGCTGCCCGAGCCCGTGTAGTGAGCTACGGCCGGATACGGGAACACCGGACGCGTCCGCGTCGTTTGACCGTTCGCGTCCACGATCGAGGCGACGATCTTGCCCGGCTTGGTGCCGGTCTCCGCCCACGCCATCACCGACGTCACGATGTCGAACGTGTTCGGGCCGTTGCCGCCACCGCAGTGCGCGACGCCGGGGAACAGATAGAGCCTCGTGAATTGATCGACCTTGTCGCTACCCATGTAGTACTTCATCTGCTCGTAGTACTCGATCGTGCCGCGCGGCGTGATGTGCTGATCTTCGAGGCCGTGCCACAGGATCAGCTTGCCGCCGCGGCGGGCGAACGGGCTCAGGTCCGGATCGGTTGCCGCGAGATAGCTCGACACCGGCGCGGTCTTCAGGAAGCCTTCGATCGTGAACTTGAGGTTGCTCAAGGTGGCGGAAGGATTCGAACCGTTGAAATAGTCGAGGTACTGCAGGAACGGCAGAACGAAGTTGATGCTCCCGCTCGGCCCGGCGTCGGTGGCCGGCACGAACAGACTCCAGTTCAACTCTCCGCCCCATTCACGCGAGACCGGTTGTTCGAGGTGGACGCCGTTCGCATCGGTGGCACCGTCATGAATCTCGCGTACGACATTCACTTCGGCTTGCGACAGACAGGTGGATGCCGCCTGGCCTTTTGCGCACAGCATGGACTGCGGATTGAAGTGGCACACTTGCGGATTGTCGATCACACCGTCAGTGACACCGTCGATGCTATCGCACGCTTGCAGCACGGCAGCGTGAATCAGCGGCAGCTTGCTGGCGAGCAGAACGTACTTGCCGGTCTTCGGATCGAGATTGATTACCGCGGGCCACGCGTGATGGAATGTGTTCTGAACGATGAGGTCGTTTGCTGGCGCGCCCGCCGCGATGCCGTCGAAGTCATCCGGGAAACGCTGTGCTTCCATCAACGCTTCACGTCCGCCATCGGAACAACCATCGAAGTACGAATACTTCGCTGGCCGCGCGTAGAACTTGTTGATGATCGCCTTGGAGACCTGTGCGGTGGCATGCTCCGCGCGATACGCGAAGTCGATCTTGGTTTGCGGATTGAGTGCCCACGAGCCGTCGTTACCACCTTCGTGGCCCATGTCGGTCGCGGCCATCGCGATCTGTCCGTTGGTCACCGGTACGCAGGTCGAGGCCATCGGCGCATTGACGGACAGGTTGCCGCACAGGCCGCCGCAACCGGCCTGCAAGTAGCGCTGCGTCCAGCCTTGCGTAGGCAATTGCAACTCGAATAGCGAGGCGCCCGGTCCGATCGTCCCCTTCACATCGCACACGGCTGCCGGTAGTGTGTTCTGCCCCACGACGGTGCCTGCAGGGAGCACCGTCGCGGACGTAATGGTGACCGTGCCATCGGTGACGCCGCTGAGGTCCATGCTCATCACGGCGGCGCAGTTCATGGCCGGCATGACGGCGGGGAGGTTGGCTAAACCAGTGGTGGCAGCGCTTGCGTTGATCGGCATGCCGAGCATCGCAATCAGCGCGGCGCCCATTAGCGCGGCAAATGATCTGCCGCCGACGGTCTGTTGAAGAAGCCAGGTCTGCACTGCTAGCAGCCAGCCTCGTGTTGCACATCCTGTTTTGAAAAGACCAGGCATCTTTGTCTCCTGTCATTGTCGTCGATTGACGCGGGGCGGACATTGTCCGCGGCCATCGGAATGGGGACCGCTCGATGCGCACCGCAATCGAGCTCGGTGCGCGGGTTCAATATAGGCGGGCGTGATAGGGGAAAGAAGGCGTGGCGCGGCTGCCAGAAGACGATCGAAATAAGCTATCCGAATCTTTCTGGTTGTTGCCGCTAATTGCGGGCGCGATCTGGAGCGCTTCATTAATTAGAAAGCGCCGCAAAAACAATGGGGTAGGGCAGGGTGTCGGGTGGTTCGACGAGGTGGCGCGTCGAGCGACTCCGTCGCGTGTGTCATTCCACCCGATAAGAAAAATAGATTGGATTGCATAACTTTCGCAATCGTTGCCTGATCGATACCGTCATCGATGCCGCCGGTGCTGCGTGGAAATATCGTGTAAGCACTTTTGAATCACGGCATGTTCTCCCGTCATCGGGCCACTTCATGAGCGCTATCCTGCTTTCACCGCTATCGCAGTCCTTGATTGCATGGCAGCAGGCCGCGACACAGTCTCGCCGCGCCTGAGCCTGGTTATTTCCCTGAACAGAGGCCCGGTATGTCCACCCTGAACACCGTTTTCTCCCGCCCCCTTCAACGCCTCACGACGCCGTGCGCATTGCTGTCGATCGGCTTACTGG
Source organism: Paraburkholderia sp. RL17-347-BIC-D (assembly GCF_046027915.1). Taxonomy (NCBI): domain Bacteria; kingdom Pseudomonadati; phylum Pseudomonadota; class Betaproteobacteria; order Burkholderiales; family Burkholderiaceae; genus Paraburkholderia; species Paraburkholderia sp. RL17-347-BIC-D. Next base: position 33,674 of record NZ_JARESS010000034.1, on the reverse strand, counting down.
TCGCAGGCGCCACGCTTGCTATGGATGCGTCCGCGGCAAGCTTCAAGTGCACGAGCAAGGCGTCCGCGTCGGAAAAGATCGTCTGTAAAGATCCGGCACTGTCGGCACTCGACGACCGTCTCGCCGCGGCGTGGCAGCGCGCGAAAGACACCACGCTCGACACGGCCGCGCTTGAAGCCGCGCGCACGCATCAATGGCTGTGGCGCCAGCACAACTGTACCGATCAGGCTTGCGTGAAGAGCTGGTACGACCGCCGTATCGCTGAACTGGACGCCGACTACGAGCAAGCGAAGCAGGCGCGCCGCGAAGCGTTCGACGCGTCGCTGGCCGGGCAGAACCTCGCGCCTTCGGCGGCCGATGCGGTTCGGAAGATGAAGGGCGAGTCCGTTGCGAACGAGACGACTGCTAGTGCACAGTAGTTGCCGGCGGTGATGGCGCGTCGGTGGGCACGACGCCTCGGCGCGCTAGTTCACGTTGAAATGCACGCGGACGTCCTGCCGGCTTTCGACCGGACGGCCGCTCTGCAACGCCGGAAAGAAGCGCCATTCGCGAAGGGCTTCGAGGAGAAGTTGGTTGAGGCGTGGATTGGGAGTCGGCTTGAGCAGTTCGACATCGACCGAGCCATCGGCATGAATCACGAAGCGCGCGGTCGCGACGGTTTGATAGGCCTGCTCGCGTAGGTCGTCGGGCAACTCCGGTAACGGTTGCGCGATGGCGCGCGCGGTTGCATCACCGGCAGAGATGGCGGGTTGTGATGTGCTTTGTCTTTCCTCCGACGAGTTGGTTGAATGCACGGGGGACTCGGCGGGCGCGCTGGGTTCATTGGGAGCAGCGATCTGGGCTGCGTGCCTATCCGGCGTCGGCATCCGTGGAGCGGGTGCTTCAGTGTGTCTAGGCACGGCATGCGGGTGTGGCTCGACCGGCCGCAGTGGCTTGACCACAGGCGTTGGCTCGGTATGTATTGCCGGCGGTGGATCGAGTTCCACCACGCGCATCTCCAGCGGCTTGTCTGGTGCCGGCTCGGATGTCGTTGCGTCGAGCCAATGTCCGAGCGCGAACAGAAACACGAGCCAGAGCACGAGCGCGATGAAAATCGCCAGCCCGATCCGAAGCTTCGGCGAATCATCGACGGTGGTGGTCAGATGCATCGCGCTATTCACGATGCACGGCGATCAGAAAATGCGCCGCGCCGGCGCGGCGTGCGGCGAGCATGGCTTGCACGACCGTGCCGTGGCCCGCTGCGTCGTCGGCGGCAATGACGACATTTGCGTCGGGCTGCAACAGGCGCTTTATCGTCGGCTCGATCTGATCGGGACGCACGGGCAGATGGTTCACGAAGATCTCATTGCGGCGATCGACCGAAATGGTCAACGGTTCGTGCGCGTCCATCTGCTGCGCGCGGCCCGCGGGCAAGGTCAGCTTAACGGCATCGAGCCGCTGCATGGCGAGCGAAGCGAGCATGAACGTCGCCAGCAGAAAGAACATCACGTCGATCATCGGAATGATTTCGATGCGACCGCGCCCGGCCGCGCGCGAGCGTTTGAACTTCACGAGTGCGCTCCGGCAGCGGCAGCGGCAAGGCGGATTTCACCGAGCCGCGCATTCGCGAACGATTCGAGTTCATCCATCAGACGTTCAAGCCGCCGTGAAAAGTAGTTGAACGCGAAGAGTGCGAACAGCGCGACGACGAGACCGATCGCAGTCGCCACCAACGACTGTGCCACCCCGCCGGTGACGCCGGCCGGATCGACGAGCCCCGTGCCGCCGAACAACTGAAACGAATGCATCATGCCGACGATGGTGCCGAGCAGGCCCAGCAGCGGCGCGGCCGTGATGATCGTCTCCAGCACCCAGAAACCCTTGCTCATATCGCGCTCGATTTGCGAAGCGACCGACTGCGCATTGGCTTCGCGCAACCACAGCGGGATGGACGGGTCGGGCAGCCACGGTGCATTCATCCGCCTGAATGCGTTCTGATTCGCGGCGTGATTCAATCCGTTATCCAGATGAACGGTTGATCCAACCTTGTGAATATCGTGCGCGGCGTGAATGCCTGGCGGCAAGCGGCCAAAACGCAAAAATACATAGGCGCGATCGAGGACGATCGCAACCGCCAGAACAGCGAGTACCGTGAGCGGATAGATAACCCATCCGCCCACACGCACCGCCGCCAGAACATTCGTCCAATCCTGCATAACCGACCTCGTTGCCGTGTGACAGATTTAAAAATGCTTGGTGATACCGGCATAGACGGCGAAATGCGGGCCGTATTGCGGCGCGCCCACCCCGATGCCCGAGCCGTCGCGCAACTCATAGACCCGATTGAACGCATTGACGACCAGCAAGCGTGCATCGAACTTGCCGACGAGAGGCTGGTTGAAGTGCTGGATCACGCCGAGATTGATCTGCGCATAGACGGGTAGGCGATCGGTATTGGCAAAACCGCTTCTCAAGCCGCTGCCCACAAGGCCGTCGAAGGTGAACGTCGTTCTGCCGAGGTCGTACGTTCCGCCGAATGACGCGGTCACGCGCTGGTCGTGATCCAGATACACCCAATGGTCGTTGATGAAGGCGAGTTCGTCCGCTTCGAAATTGAATTGGGCGGAGTCGATCTGTTTGCCCTGCGCGCGGCTGTAGGCTAGGTTCAGATAGGCGGACACGTTGTCCTGCTTGTAGTTCGCGGTGAACTCGAGTCCGTACACGCGTCCGTATTGATAGTTGAACGGCGTGAAGATGAGGGCGGAGCCGAACTGTCCTTCGTCGAGCAGGTTGGTGGATTTCTTATAGTAAGCGTCGACGCCGACTGTCACGTTCGAACCGAGGCGCTGCGTGACGCCGAGATCGAAATAGTGGCTGCGTTCGGGTTGTACCTGATCGTTCTGGCTCGACGGACTCTGGTTTGTCGTGCCGTTGAAGCGGCTAATGGTCGAGCCCGACACCAGTTCGAACGCAGGCGGTGTGAAGTAGCGCGCGTAGCCGGCGTGAAAGGTGGTGGTCGGCGTCAGCGCATAGACGAGCCCAATGCGAGGACTCAACTGGCTCGCGCTGACGTACTCGTCCATCTTGTCGTAACGTAGCCCGTAGTTGAGTGTGAGCTTGTCGGTGATTTTCCATTCGTCCTGCACATAAGCGCTGTACAGGTAGCCGGTTTTGCTGCTCGAGTCGTGGATATTGAAGGGCTGGTCGGATAGCTGATTGCCGTCTGCGTCCGTTGCGAAGACGTTGACGCTGTCGTCGAATACCGCGTGCTCCTGTTGGAAGAACAGGCCGGCGCGAATCGTATGCTTGGCGTTGAGTCGCCACGTGGTGTCAACTTGCGCGCCATTGGCCGAGTTGCTATGAAAGTCCTGCGACGCTACGCCGTTGAACAGCAGGTCGCCCACCGGATCGGGATTGAATTGCGTTCGCGTATAGCGGGTAAATAGCGCGACCTGGTAGTCCAGTGCGCCGCCATTGGTGCCCTGAAGCGCCACCACGGCAAAATTGTTTAACTCCGATTGCGTTTCGTTCAACTGACTCGAATCGAACGTGCTGTTGCCGTTGAGCGTGAAATTGGTCGGCAGACCGGGCGTGTTCGGGATTTCGAACTGGTTGCTCGTGGTGCCGAACATCAGGCTCACCCGCGTGAGTGGATTGACGATGTACGACATATAACCGAACGCGTCGCCCTGACGGGTGTGGTCGTGAATGGCGTTCGCGCTTGCAGTGGGATTCTCGATGCCGAGGTTGTTGACGCCGAGCGAGCCGCTGAAGTAGTAGCTGAACGGACCTTGCGTGCCGAACACGTCGGCACTGGTCTTGAGGGTCTGGTGGCTGCCGCCGAATACGTCGATCGTGCCGCCATTGCCCGCATCGCCCGTCTTCGTGCGGATGTCCACGACACCGGCAGTGCGGTAGCCGTACTGTGCCGGCAACGCGCCGGTCAGCAGATTGACCTGGTCGATGATGCGCGTGTCGAGCGCCTGCCCAAAACCGCTGATCGGCTCGGGAATCATGATGCCGTTGATACGGTACTGCAGATTGGCGTGGTCTCCACGCACGTGCAATTGACCGTATGAATCGCTGGCCACGCCGGGCGCCTGAAGCAGCACCTGATTCAGTGGCGTGTCCTGGCCCGCGGGTAGCGCATCGATATCGGCCTGGCTGAAGCGGTACACGCTGCTACCGGTCTCCGGCAACAACCCATTGCGTGCTCTGTCCAGTCGCTTCGCGTTCACCTGAACGTCGAGTGTGCCGCTCTTCGCGAGACTGACACTGACGGTGCTTTCCGTGCCGGCGCTCGTGGTCGTGATGCTGTTGCCGCTCGCAAAGCCCGCTGCGGTGACGACGACCGCGTAGGTGCCCGGTGTCACGTGCGCGATGGCAAAGCGGCCTTCGGCGTTCGTTTTCGCCTCGCTGACAGCGGCGCCGCTTGCGTTCTGCACGATCACTGTGGCGTTGTCGACGGGTTGGCCGGTGGCATCTATGACTGCGCCGGTTACTGAACTTTCGTCGGTTGCGGCGTGGGCGCGGGCGGCCATTGCGAACAGCAGTAAGGCTGCAGAGGAGACGCGCGTGCGGTTTTTCATCGTTATGTATTCGAGTGTGTTGGCGACTGGGGGGATGCGTTTTTTCTGTCTTGGTCGACGGATTTCCTGGGGCTGAACGTGCGCGGCGCTGGATAGCGGTGCGGATCTCCTTTCAACTGCGGTAGTCTTTTGAAACGTCTCCGGAATGTTATATCATTACATTCATGGAAAACAATAACAAGTTGATGGCGCGTTGGTTTTGAGGCGCGGATGAGATGGCGAGCGTAATTCGCAGGCACGCGGCTGCCCGGTTTCGGACAGTCGTCGTCGTTCGGCGCGTCTTATCGGTTGTGCGTGTCGCGCGCCGGCTGAGGCGGCGGGAGGGCGGTTTTGATCGCGTGTCGAGCGGTTTTGTCGAGCCGACCAGGCAATTGTTGCCGTCGCAGACGACGTGGCTCATCCGGCTGCGACGAAGTTGCAGCCGTGGGCGCTAAAGTTCAGAGGATGGCTTGTTGCAGATGCTCGAGCATCGCCACGCTGAGAGCAGCATGGCGGGCAGAGAGGGATTGCTTGGCGAAATGAGGCTCTTCGAATCGCTGTGGATTGTCGATACGCCAGTTCAAGACTGCGCATGCTTTGCCGCGTCCTCGATGACAGCGGTCACTTCCTTCGGCCGCGATTCGTAGACCGAGTGGCTCGCGCCCGGGATCACCGTCGTATGGCTATGTGCGCGTGCGTAATACCAGCGTTCGAGATCGGGGTTGATGATCTTGTCGTTGGCCGCTACGATGCCCCAGCTCGGCTTGGTCGTCCACGCGGCGACTGTCATCGGCGCCGAGAAGACTTTTGCGGCCGTCAGGATTTGCGCGTGCGATTCGAACTGCGCTTGCTTGAGCGGCAAATCGGCAGCGAAATCCTTGGGGAAGTCCGCGGGATTCAGATAGGTGTATCCGTCGCTAGTCTTCATGATCGCGCCCGGCTGCTTTGACGTATAGCTCGGCATGCCCTTGCCAAGGTCGCTTTCATCTTCGCCGACTGCCGGTGCGTGCGCGGCCACGTACACCAGGCCCACCACGTTCGGGTTCACGCCGGCTTCGGTAATGACCGAACCGCCGTAGCTGTGAGCCACGAGAATCGTCGGACCGTTCTGCTGATCGAGCACGCGTTTGGTCGCGGCGACGTCGTCGTCGAGCGAGGTCAGCGGTTCCTGCACGATGGTGACGTGATAACCGTCTTTGGTCAGTCTGTCATAGACCGGTTTCCAGCCCGAGCCGTCCACCCATGCGCCGTGTACGAGAACGATGTTGTGGACCGGCGCATTCTGCGGTTTGGCATCTTGCGCCATCGCGGCAGTCGAGGCGAAAAGGGCGGCGGACAACGACAAGGCCGTCGCGACGAGAGACAAAACTTTCATGACAAACTCCGGTTTACAAGTGAGAGATTCTTCTTTGAATATATTTAGAATTTCTTGTGAAAAGTAGGAATCCTGTTGATATCGAAGGCGGAACAGGATTCCCGATACGTGTCATTCAGCTGCCGAAAAAGACGTTGCAGAAGCTGACGGGGCCGACGCAGCTGGAATCCGTCGACGCGTGCTTGTGCATGCCGGACGAAGAGCTGCCGTCCTGCGCCACGCCGCCGTACGACGACTGCGTCGTTTGCGGAGCGTTCTGCGCGGCGACCTTCGCTTCGGCGGCTTGAATGGCGGCGGGGTAATTAGCATCGTCCCCAAGCGAAGGGTTGTAGCCCGCCTGTTCGAGGCGCACCAGATCGGCACGCACTTCGGCGCGTGTGACGGGGGCATTCGATTGTGCGAAGCTCAGAACAGGAGCGGCCAACGTGCCGACGGCGAGAGCGAAACAAACAAGAGTTTTTTTCATGATAAAAATTCCTTCGTAAATGCGATGAGTTGGATGGCAACGATTGCCTGGAAAGCGTGCTGAATTAGCTGCCGAAGTACGGGGTGCAGAAACCTGCGGGGCCGACACACTGCTGCGTGTTCGTGTGCATATGTTCCTTCGCCGAGGCTTGGGTAGCGAAACCTGCCGAAGCGAGAACGATCAGCGAGAGAATGATGGAAAGTTTGCTTTTCATTTGGATACCTAACTAGTAAAAGATTGAAGATGCCTTGCGGATTAAGTGAAGCTACGTCTTTACTCGTCCACTGACATGACCCGCTCGCAACGAGAGCAGCGCGTACATGTCCGTTTCGTCACTACCGTGCAGCGTTCGTCGCTGTCATGTAGGGGCAAACACCTCGGGTTTCCGCTTATTCCAAATTTTTTCGCGATTGTGACGAAAAAATTGAGTCTTACATTTTCATGAACGTCCGGTGCGTCAACGGCGGACCTTTCTGTCATCCATCGAAAAAAGCTGCATCGCGCCAATCCTTGTCCAGTAAGGCTCCCAAACGTTTGCACTGTTAAGTCTGAGGATTACGTTTATTAAAGCTTTGCGTTTTGCATGTCGTTATCCAGTCCAATAATGTGGACCATCGGACACGCGCGAGCCTTCAGCACGGCTGGCGCTGGACGAGGAAATAGCTCTTCGGGGGAATCATCTTGAATCACCAACGATCGCCATGGTCGCGTACAGCGGCTCCGGGCGAAGTCATCTATTCCGAAGGCTTCGCGGGCGACGCCGTCGTCTACGTCATTGCGGATGGCAAAGTCGAAATCTCCACCCAATGCGACGAGAAGAAAGTGATCCTCGCGACACTAGGCAAAGGCGAGTTTTTCGGCGAGGCGGCTTTGTTGCCGCCCGAACCACGGGCACATACCGCGAAAGCGCTGAGCTTCTGCCAATTGACCGTCATCGCGGCCAACGTGGTGGAGGACGAACTCGAGCGCGTCTCGCCGTTGCTTCGCCATATCGTACGCACGCTGATCCGGCGAGTGAAAAAGAAGGACGACGTTCTCGCCACCAATACGCACGCTGATTTTCTGCCGGGCGTCGTGTCGTACGCGCATGTCCTTTCGTTGATGGCGGGCGGCGAGAACGCCGACAGACCGGACGGCCGCATGCGCCGAGCGCAAGGCGAGGAATTCTCGGTACCACTGCCCGACGTGATCAGGAAGTGCCATGCGATTGCCGGTCATTCGCGTCCGCATGTGATGGCTATGCTCAAACGGATGGAGAAACTCAATCTCGTTTCGCTCGAACCGGGCCGCTCCGATCGCTCGAGCAACACGTCGGCGCGCTATTCCGCGCAGGACGGCGCGACGAGCCGGCAACTGGTCACGTTCGATCCGCTTCGAATCACCGAGCGTGCGCAACAGGTGGCGGACCACGATCTCGATCTCTCCATCAGCAGCGAGTTGGAACTGATCGAACTGGACGACCTGGAAGCCTTGATCGGCGTCGAGAAGAAGGTGATTCTCAACAAGCTGTCCCACGCTGAAATCGCGGAAGACATCTTCGCTTTTCGCAAGACCAAGGTGCTGAACTATGTCGAAGAAAAGGGCATCAGCTATTTCTCGCGCCGCAATACTCGTGGTCTGAGCGAACTGAAGTCGCTCGACGATCTGGAGTTTGTCGACCAACGAACCTTGTTCGAAGCGGTGAGCGCATTCGACACATACGACCTCGCGAAACTGCTTTCCGCCGTGACGGGCCAGCCGATCGCCGAGCGCCTGCTCTCGGTGATGACCGAGGCGAGAAAGAAAGAAGTCTCGTGGGTCATGCGTCGTGAGATCAAGATCGATCCGCTCGAAATTGCCGAGATCGAAGAACGCTTTCTCGAGACCGTGCGGGCGATCAAAGCTCCGGCTGCCGCGCCTGCGCCGCTGTCCAAGCTGGATGCCTGACGCGCAACACGCAAACGGCACGCACTGTCGACTTCGAGCTTCGAAGGCGCGGGCGGCCATTCGAGAGGACGTATGGATCTTTTGACGCTATTTGGCGCGGTGTTCGGCGTGACGGCGATCGTCGCGGGCTTTTCACTCGAGGGCGGGCACTTCACTTCGCTGTTTCAGTTGGAGGCATTCGTCATCGTTCTGGGCGGCACCTTCGGTGCGGTGATGATTCAGAACACCTGGGCGAGGTTTTACGACGGCATCAAGCAACTGCGCCTGGCTTTTGTGAAGGCGCGGCAGGTCGATCGCGAGAGCCTGTCCGTCCTGCTCGAATGGGGCGATCAGGCGAAGCTGAACGGCATGCTGGTGTTCGAGTCGATCGAGGCGGGGGGCATCAATCCATTTGCCAAACGAGGTTTGGAACTGCTGGCAAACGGTGTTTCGACGGCTGTGCTCGAAGACGCCTTGCAACGGGAACTGGGTGCATACGAGCGCAATTACATGGCGGCCGCACGGATCTGGCAACAGGCGGGCGGTTACGCGCCGACGTTCGGCATTCTGGGCGCCGTGCTTGGTCTGATTCAGGTGACCGGCCATATGCTCGAGCCCGCGCAACTCGGGCAAGGTATCGCGGTGGCTTTCGTCGCGACGCTATATGGGCTTGCTCTCGCTAATCTGGTCTTTCTGCCGTTGTACGGAAAGATCAGGGCGCAGGTGGATAGTGAATTGCGCTTCCGGCGTTTATATCTCGACGGCTTGCTCGCGATCTCGCGCAAGGAGTCGCCTCACACCATCGAGACGCGGCTCGCGGGTGACGTGCGGGAAAGATCGGCCGAGTTGCTGGGCTAGCCGGGTCCGGCTCGCGCATATGACGAGCGAGCCGGAACCCATCACACGTAATTTCGGACGCGGGCTTTTCGGGTATGAACACCTCCTCGGGTAACAAGCGCCTCACGGCGGATAAGACCGGCTATGACGCCGCCGACGAAGGCGAGGAGCAGTCGGGGCGCTGGCTGATCTCCTACGCCGATCTCATCACGACGCTGATGGTGTTGTTCCTCGCGCTCTATGTGCTGCAGTTGGCAAAGACGAGGGAACTCGAAATCAACGCGCTGGAGCGCCATGCGGTGACAGAGGCGACGTCCGCTACGCCGGATGCCTCGAAGAAGCGGCTTCTTTCTCTGTTGGAGCCACTTCAGGACAATCGCCAGATTACGATTACGAACGCGGCTCACGGCGTGGAAATCGCCATCAACGCAAAGGTTCTGTTCAATTCGGGCGACGCGCGTTTATTGCCGGAATCGTTCGGCGTGTTGAATCAGATTGCCGGCGTGCTGCGTGACAAGTCGAAGAACAACATTCTCGTGGAAGGACATACGGACAACGCGCCGATCTCGACGGCGAAATACGAGTCTAATTGGGAGCTGTCTTCCGCACGAGCCGGCGCGGTGGTTCGCTTCTTCGCGGACAAAGGCATCGAAGCGCACAGAATGGCCGCGATCGGGCGGGCCGACAATTTCCCCTTGATCATCGGCGATGACGCGGTGGCGCGCGCCGCGAATCGTCGTGTGACTATTCTCGTCGAGTACTGAATTGCCGCGGGTGGAGAATAGGCTAACGCACGACCCGCAGCATCCAGGTACCCATTCGCGCTAGAGTATCGACAGCGGCCCCGCCGCGATTCCACGCATTCCGCCGAACCCGCGAATTGTCGAGATCCTCTATGCCCCTCAACACTCTGCCTGATCCGCTCGGCGCCGCCTGCAATTCATTGGGCAGCTTCCTGCGCGATCGCCGCTCGCGTTTGCAACCGGGGCCGGACGCGCCGAGCCGGCGTCGTACGCCGGGTTTGCGGCGCGAAGAAGTGGCGGCGCGGGCGAACGTCAGCGTCGCGTGGTACACGTGGCTGGAGCAGGGGCGTGGCGGCCTACCGTCGAACGAGGTGCTGGAGCGGCTCGTCCGTGCACTGGAACTCGACGCGGCGGGCCGCGAGATGCTGTTCCTGTTGGCCCAGCAACGGCCGCTGCCGCTCAGCCCGTTTGCGCCGCCGCAAGTCACGCCTGCCTTGCAGCGCGTACTGGACGGCATGCCCGGCAGTCCCGCCATCGTGAAGACGCCGACGTGGGATGTCGTGGCCTGGAACGCGGCCGCGGTCGCGGTGCTCGGCGACTACGCGGCTGTGCCGGCGCGCGAGCGCAATGTGCTAAGGCGTCTGTTCGGAGACCCGGCAGTGCGAGAAAGCCAGCCGGATTGGGAGGAAAGCGCGCGTGCCGCACTCGCCGTTTTTCGCATCGATATCGCGCGCATCGGCGGGTCGGCGCAAGCCGCGGCGCTTGCGGCCGAATTGCAGGCGAGCAGCGCGGACTTTCGCCGCCTGTGGGCGGAGAACGACGTGCGCAGTCATTGGATTGGAACAAAACGTCTGCGCCACTCGCAGGCCGGGCCGATCACGCTCGAGTATTCGGCCTTCGCGGTGGATGGTGGAGACGGCTTGAGCATGGTCGTGTTTTCGCCGGCCTCGGCGGCCGATCTGCGCGCCGTGCAAGCGCTCATCGCGCGAACCACTCAAGCCGCGTGACGAACGCGGTTCAGTTCAAAGCCGCTTCAAGACGTCTTCGCAGGCATGAATTTGAACGAAGGCGTCGGCACGAAAGTACCTGATACGTCGCCGGAATAAAGTTGACCCGCGTCGATCGTCAGCTTCATCACGAGCGCCGGGCACCCGACATCACGCGGAGCGCCCGGAGCACTCCTCGCGACGTCAACGCCAAACCGCCACTCAGCTACCCATATAAAGCGAACGATTCAGGTTGGCGAGTTGACCATCCTTCTCCGCTTGCACGAGTTCCTGACGGACCTGTGCGCGCGTTTTCCCGGCAACGCTGGCCGTGCTCGCGGACCATTGCGGCTGCGCAGCCTGAGCGATCTGCGAAGAATCCACAGTGCCGGTCGAGGGCGTCGGTACCGCAGCGTGAGCAACACTTCCGATCACGCTGGCAGCAAGAGTCAAAGCAATCATGGAAACTTTCATATCGTTCTCCTTGAACGGTTGGATAAGAGACGTCCGCGGATCAGAAAGCACGAGCAGAGGTCGACCTGGACTTGCTGCGATGCGATTCTTCTCAGAGAAGCGGCGTTGATGTATTGAACCGCGCGGGTGTATCGGGCATGTGTCGAGAAAGCGGCGAATTGCAATGTTGTGTATCGCCGGAAACCGCGGATACATTCCGATACGAACCCGCGTTTATCCTTGCTGCGCGAGCAGGGCTTGAATCTTCGCTTCCGTCTTCGCATAGTCGCCTTCGCCGAAATGCGTGTAGACGATCCGGCCTTGCTTGTCGAGCAGGTAGAAAGCCGGCCAGTACTGATTGTTGTACGCGTTCCAGGTCGCATAGCGATTGTCCTGGGCGACCGGATAAGTGATGCCGAAGCGCTTGATGGCCGTCTTCACGTTGTCGGTGTCGCGCTCGAACGGATACTCGGGCGTGTGCACGCCGATAACCGTCAGCCCCTGGTCCTTGTATTTCTGATTCCAGCTTTTCACGTAGGGCAGCGTGTTGATGCAGTTGCCGCAGGTGTAGGTCCAGAAATCGATTAGCACCACCTTGCCGCGCAGTTGCTGCAACGTCAGCGGATCGCTGTTGAGCCATTGCGAAATGCCGGCGAATTCGGGGGCCGGGGCGTTGGCTGCGAGGGCGGGCGCGCTCGGTTCGGGCGACCCCGCGAAGGCGGCAATACCGCTCGCGGCTGCGGCGGCGATCACAGTTGCGACGGCGAATGTTTTGATCTTGGATGCGGAGAGCATGTCAGTGTCCTTTCAGGATGAGGCTAAAAACGGCAGTTCGCGTATCAGCCGCGAATGACTGTATTGAAGCGTCCGCAGGTATCTGGCATGTGTCGTTCAGACCTCTTGGGTGCAATGTTGTGTATCTGTACGGGGTCCAGATACACTGCGACACAATTCGCCGTGCGAGCCAGGCTATAAAGCAGGCATTGCCAATCACGGAGAGCACCATGAGCGCCGACTTGCTGCAAGGGGCCTGCCACTGCGGGGCCGTCAAATTCGAAGTGCGTACCCCGATCGTCCCGGCCGGGCGCTGCAACTGCAGCCTGTGCCGCCGCAAGGGCGCTTTGATGACGCCGCTGTTCCCGGCAAGCCAGTTGAAGATCCTGAGCGGCGAAGATTTACTGACGCTCTATCAGTTCAACACGCGGGTGGCCCGGCACTATTTTTGCAAACACTGCGGTGTCTATCCGTTTCATCAGACGCGTAAAGACCCGCAGCAGTGGCGAGTCAACATCGGTTGCCTGGAAGGCGTCGATCCGTATAGTCTGGAAGCGGGAGTCGCGGACGGCGCGAGCCTCTCCGTGCTGGAGGACGCATGAAACGCCTGCTGGCTATCGTCGTCTTCGTGACGGGCGGCCTTGCCGCCGAACTGGCGCATCCGGTGCAGTGTTCATTGATGTATGCGAGCCGGGTGCAGTTGAAACGCCAAAAGAGATGATGCATTGATGGAAACCATCGATCACGTACTGATTGTCGACGACGACCGCGGCATCCGCGAATTGCTGGCCGGTTATCTCGAGAAGAACGGCATGCGCGTGTCGCTCGCGGCGAATGGGCGCCAGATGCGCGCGGCGCTGGAGCAGGGCGCGCCCGATCTGATCGTGCTGGATCTGATGATGCCCGGCGAGGACGGCCTGGTGCTATGCCGCGAACTGCGAGCCGGCAAATTCCGTTCGGTGCCGGTGTTGATGCTGACGGCGCGCAACGAGGAAGCCGATCGTATCGTCGGCCTGGAGATGGGCGCGGATGACTACCTGCCCAAGCCCTTCGCCGTGCGTGAATTGCTCGCGCGCATTCGCGCCGTGCTGCGCCGCGCCCGCATGCTGCCGCCCGGCATGCAGGTGACGGAATCGGCGCCCATGCTGGCCTTCGGCGACTGGCGCCTCGACACCACCGCGCGGCATCTGCTCGACGCCGAAGGCACCATGGTGGCGCTAAGCGGCGCCGAGTATCGCTTGCTGCGCGTGTTTCTCGACAATCCGCAGCGGGTACTGACGCGCGATCAACTCCTCAACCTCACGCAGGGCCGTCAGGCCGACCAGTTCGACCGTTCGATCGATCTGATGGTGAGCCGTCTGCGTCAACGGTTGCGCGACGTTGCGCGCGAGCCGCGCTACATCAAGACGCTACGCAGCGAGGGGTATGTCTTTTCCGCGGCGGTGACTGCCATCGAGGATCCGCAATGAACCGCTGGTCCTGGCTGCACTGGCCGCGCACGCTGTTCGCGCGGCTTGCGCTGATTCTTTTCGTCGGCCTCGCGCTGGCGCAGACCTTGTCGTTCTGGCTCACGCTGACCGAGCGCGACCAGACCATGACCAACGTGATGATGGGTTACATCGAGCGCGAAGTGAGCAGCTCGGTGGCGCTGCTCGATCATCTGCCGCCGAACGAACGCGCGCAGTGGCTGCCGCGGCTCGCGCGGCGCAGCTACGAGTTCATTCTGGGGCCGGGCATTGCCGGCAGCCCGATCGATGCGCATCTGTCCGAGCGTGTGGCGCAATCCATCGCGGACGGCATCGGCAGGCACTATCCGCTGACGGTGAATGCCGTCCCCGGCGACAAGGAGCGCCTGCAGGTTCATCTGCAACTGAGCGACGGCACGCCGCTGACGATCGATATGCGCCCCATGTCGGGCGCGCCGCTGTCGCGCTGGCTGCCGCTCGTGCTCGCGTTGCAACTGGCGGTGCTGGTCGCGTGCTGCTGGCTGGCGGTGCGGCTCGCCACGCGCCCGTTGCATCAGCTGGCGCTCGCCGCGGATACGCTCGGCCCCGACCTGAAGGCGGCGCGCCTGCCGGAGGACGGGCCGTCGGAAGTGTCGCGCGCCGCGCGCGCCTTCAACGCGATGCAGGACCGCATTGCCACCTACATGACCGAACGCATGCAGATTCTGGCGGCGATTTCGCACGATCTGCAAACGCCGATCACGCGCATGCGCCTGCGCGTCGACGTGATGGACGACGACGCGCAGGGCGCGAAGCTGCGCCAGGATCTGCAGGAAATGGAAAGCCTGGTGAAGGAGGGCGTGACGTACGCGCGCACGCTGCACGGCGCGACGGAAGTGCCTTGCCGCGTCGATCCCGACGCGCTGCTCGACAGTCTCGTCTGCGACTATGTGGACGCCGGCCAGGCGGTCAGCCTGGAAGGGCGGCTCGGCGATTCGCTGGTGACGCGTCCGCAGGCATTGCGCCGCATACTCGGCAACCTGGTGGACAACGCGCTGAAGTTCAGCGGCGCGGCTGAGATCACGGCGGCCACTTTGCCCAGCGGAGAAACAGCGATCGCCGTGCTCGACCGCGGCCCCGGCATACCGGCTGAGTCGCTTGAAGCGGTGTTCGAGCCGTTCTACCGGCTCGAAGCATCACGCAATCGCGATACGGGTGGCACGGGGCTGGGCCTCGCCATCGCGCGGCAACTTGCGATGGCGATGGATGCGACACTCACGCTGCACAACCGTCCCGGCGGCGGCCTGGACGCGCGCTTGACGCTGAGGAATCTGCGCAAGGCGTAGTTGCGCTTGTCGCTGGCCGCCAGGCGCACGCAGCGCCCGGTCTCACCTGTTCAGCGCCAGATATTGATGCAGCGACTGGATCGCGGCCGCTCCCTCGCCGACGGCGGCCGCAACCCGCTTCACCGAGCCGCTGCGCACGTCGCCTACAGCAAAGATGCCGGGCCGGCTCGTCTCCAGATAATGAGGCGGGCGGTCCGACGACCACTGCGGAACCGCATCGGGACCCGTGAGGACGAAGCCGTGTTTGTCGAGCGCGACGCAATCGCCTAGCCAACCGGTACTCGGCTGTGCGCCGAGAAACAGGAACACATGGCGGATCGGTTTCTCCTCGATGCGGCCTTGACTGTCCCACTTGATCGATTCGAGTTGGGTCTCGCCGTTCAGTTCGACGATCTGCGTGCGCATATGAACGCTGATGTTCGCCGCCGCTTCGATCCGTCGGATCAGATAGTTCGACATGCTCGCGCTGAGTCCGTCGCCGCGAATCACGATATGCACGTGACGCGCGAATCCCGACAGGAACACCGCGGCCTGCCCAGCCGAATTCCCGCCACCGACTATGACCAGTTCCTGGTTGTTGCAGAACGCGGCTTCCATATAGGTCGCGCTGTAATAGATGCCGCTTCCCTCGAACTCTTCGAGGCGCGGCAGGAGCGGCTTTCGATAGCGCGCGCCGGTCGCGATGACGACCGCGCTGGCATACACGTGCTCGTTGTAATTGAGGCGCAAATGAAAGGGCGGCGCGTTCTCACATTCGATGCCGAGCACTTCGATGGGCACGCCGACTTCCGCACCGAATTTGCGGCATTGGGACAGGCCCCGGCCGGCAAGCGCTTGCCCCGAGATGCCGGTCGGGAATCCAAAGTAATTTTCAATCTTCGAGCTGGTGCCGGCCTGGCCACCGGGCGCCTTGGTGTCGAGCACCGCGACCCTCAGTCCTTCGGAGGCCGCGTACACCGCGGCCGCAAGACCTCCCGGTCCCGCGCCGACCACGACCACGTCGAACCGTTCGCCGTTCAGCCGGTCGGGGCTCAGGCCGATCGCATCGGCCACCGCCCGGTTGGTCGGCTGCTTGAGCACATTGCCTTGCAGGGTGACGATCACCGGTATATCGGCTTCGGTTGCGTTATAACGTTCGAGCAACCCCTTGGCTTCCTCGTGCTCGACGATATCGAAGTAGGCGAAAGGCTGCGCATTGCGGCTCAGGAAATGCCGCAGCACGAGCGTGCTCCACGAAGCCGAACTGCCGATCACCAGCAGACCGCCGTGCTGATCCTGAATGAACGCGACGCGCCGCAGGATGAACGCGCGCATGATCGTTTCGCTCAACTCCGCTTCCGCGACGACGAGCGCCCGCAGCGATTCCTCGTCGATCACGATCACTTCGCAATCGCTGATGGCGTGGGCCGTCGCTACCGCGCCGCGGCCCGCGAGCGTGCCCACCTCGCCGGTGAAGCAGCCGGGGCCGTGCGTGCCCAGAACGTGGCGCTTGTCGCCGGCGCCTCGCGTCGCCTCGATCGCGCCGGAGACGACGGTGAACATAGGAATGTGCCGGTCGCCTTCGGTGAACAGGATGTCGCCTGCCTTCAGCCGGCGCCGTTCGCCGTATCGTTCCAGCACCGCAAACTGACGTTCATCGAGCGTTGGAAAAATCTGATGGTGGCGGCTGCCGCCGGGCACCAGGTCTTCACGTCTGCTTGACGACTTATTGCTCATGGGGCGTTCCGAATGGAGGGCGCGTGCTGCGCGCCGTGGTGAGCTTGCTGCCGGATGCCGCATCGGCGCGAACGGTCTGCATGGACCGGAGACGACGGCGGACCGTCCTATCCGCAGAGATTGTGCGCCTGAGACCAGGCCTAGGTAAAGTGCGAAAAAGAGGGGTGTGCCGCTTGCTCGTGGGCGGCCCATTTCCATTTACATGCACGCTGCATGGTTTAATTGCTGGGCCTTGAACATATCTTCATACGAATCACCGACTTTTCATATCTGGCGAGTTACATTGTCGAGAAATGATTGTTCGGAGAGCATTACTCATGGTCAAGCACCATATCCGTGCCACGCTCCTGTGCGCGGCGATCTTGTTCGCGCAGACCTGTTACGCGCAATACACCACCGACTGGCTGGGCAATACGTTCGGCACACTCGCCGCGCACGTGGGCAACACCGCGCGCTCGCTATGGGTCGCGCCGGAAGGCGTGATCTACACGGCTTCGTTGTGGGACGAGAACGAGGGCGGCGTCGCGATCTATCAGAACGGCCAGAGCCTCGGCTCGATCGGCACGCACGCCGACTTTCAGGGCAGCGCCATTACCGGCAATGCCACGTCGATCTTCGCAGCGTTGCAATACAACAGGTCGTTCGGCAGCGGCTCGGTGGGGCGCTACAACCGCGCGACCCAGACGCGTGACCTGATCATCCCCGTCAGCGTGTGGACCGCGATACCGCATGCCGATGTCATCACCGGACTCGCGACTGCGGGCTCATTGCTGTATGCGAGCGACTTCTACGGCAATCGCGTGCGCGTCTTCACGACCGACGGCGTCTGGCAGCAGGACATCAAGGTATCGGGTCCCGGTGCGCTGGCGCTGGATAGCGCCGGCAGTCTGTGGGTCGCGCAGCAGAGCGCGGCCACGATCGTCGAATTCAGTCCGGCCGGCGCGCTGCTGAACACCATCCAGATGCCGGCGACGTCGCGGCCCTCGGCGCTGTATTTCGATGCCGCGTCCGCGCAACTCATGGTCGGCGACCAGGGGCCGGACATGAATATCAAGCGCTACACGATCGCGGGCACGCCGACGCTCATCGGCACGTTCGGCATTCAGGGCGGCTATCTCGACACCACCAGCGGCATCAAAGGGCAGGTGGGCGACAAGCGCTTCACACGCGTGGTCGGCATCGGCAAGGACGCCGCCGGCAACCTGTACGTGCTCAACAACCCGTGGGGCGGCAGCTGGGACCTCGGGCGCAACGGCGCCACCGACCTTCACGCCTACGACAGCGCCGGCAACCTCGAATGGAAGCTGCAGTCGCTCAACTTCGAAGCGGTCGCGGCCCCGGACCCGTCGACGGACGGCACCTACTTCTACAGCGGCACGCACATTTACACCGGCACGGCGGGCGGCACCTTCGTCGCGAACACGGTCGACCCGTTCACGTATCCGTCCGATCCGCGCCTGAACATGAACGACACGCAGCGCGACGAGCACTTCGGCCAGCTCGTCACGGTCGGCGGTAACCGGATTCTGGTGGCGTCCGGACAGAACCCCGGCGTCTTCTATTTTTTCCATTTCAATCCGGCGAGCGGCTACATAGCGATACCGGACGCGTCGATTCCGGGAGCGGCGTTCAATACGAATCTGCAGGTCACGGGCGGCTTCAGCATCGATAGCAGGGGCGACGTGTGGGCCGGTCTGGACCGGACGAATCACATCTATCACTATCCGCTGAGCGGCTTCGACGGCAACGGCAAACCGACTTGGAGCCCGGCGGTCACGATCTCCATTCCGCAAAGCATCCGGCCGCTCACGCGCATCCTCTACCTCGCGGAGAGCGACACCATGATCCTCGCGCAGGGCATTGCGGGAAGCTGGGACTGGACGGCCATGCAGTCACGCATCGAGGTCTATCACGGTTGGAGCGCGGGCAACGCCACGCGGCCCGACCCGGTGATCACTCTCACCAGCGCCAATCCCAAGTCGATCACGGCGGCGGGCAATTATCTGTTCGTCGGCTATGTGCACACAGTGCCGAATATCGACGTCTTCAATCTCACTACGGGTCAGCTCGTCACCACGCTGATCAATTCGAGTCCGGGAACCGTGGATGTCGGCAACGACGTCGATTCGATGTACGGCCTGCGGGCGTATCTCAGAGCCGCGGGCGAGTATGTGATCACGAAAGACAACTACAACGGTTCGAGCATGGTGGTGTATCGCTGGACGCCATGACGACCGTGCGCTCGGCTATGACACTCCCTATCGGATAAGATACGGCCCGCGCCGCAATTTTCCGAACACAAGGAGTGGTTTCAATGATTCAACCGGGCAACGTATTCAAGGACAACCTCGCGCAGATGCCGGCTATCGACGGTATCGCGCGTATCGATCTGCTGGACGGCAAGGGCGCCGTGGTGGCCAGCATGGAGAACAAGCCGGGCAAGCAGGGCTCGCTTGCGGTGTACAACTATCTGCGGCAAACGTTCGGCACGCTCGACGCCAAAGCGGCCGAGCACGGCCTCGTGGTGTTCGCCGAGCATACGGCCGATGCGCGCAATCGTCCGGGTGCGCACCCGAACGTCGACATCCTGCTCGCGATTGCGGCGGGTGGCGAAGCGTTGCGGATCGACGTCGTGGCTGCTGGCTGAAATGAGTTGATTGTCATCAGCGTGGCGCGGGCGGGCGAGTCGATCCGCAAGGCCGCGCTGGTCGGATAAGACGACGCCGGCTGCATGCCGGCGTCGCCAATCAACACACGTTCAGTTCAACCAGCCCTTGATCGCCTCGGACATCGTGGCAGTCGAAATGCCATAGCGGTCGTGCAATGTCGGCAACGCGCCGGCATCGAGGAACGCATCGGGCAGACCCACTTGCCGGAAATGACACGCCACGCCCGCGCGCATCAGTTCCGCGGCGACCGCTTCGCCCAGACCGCCGATCACCGTATGATTTTCGGCGACCACCACGAGCCGCCCCGAGCGTTTCGCTTCGCGCACGATCGTTTCGGTGTCGAGCGGCTTGATTGTCGGCACATGCAGCACGGCTACGCCGATCCGGTCGTTCTCCAATGCCTTCGCCACTTCGAGTGCGCGCATCGTCATGATGCCGGACGAGATGACCAGCACTTCCGCGCCGTCGCGCAACAGTTTGGCTTTGCCGAGTTCGAACGTGTAGTCGTATTCGTCGAGCACTGCCGGCACGTTGCCGCGCAGCAGGCGCGCATAGACAGGGCCCTGATGCGCGGCGATCGCGGGCACCATCTGCTCGATGTCGAGCGCGTCGCACGGATCGATCACGGTCATGTTCGGCATCGCGCGCATCAGGGCGAGATCTTCCGCGGCCTGGTGGCTGGGACCGTAGCCGGTCGTCAGGCCCGGCAGCGCGCAGATGATCTTCACGTCGAGATTGTCTTCGGCGATCGTTTGATGCATGAAGTCGTACGCGCGGCGCGTGGCGAAAACCGCGTAGGTCGTGACGAACGGTTGCGCGCCTTCATGCGCGAATCCCGATGCCGCGCCCATCAGTAATTGCTCGGCCATGCCCATCTGGTAGAAGCGCTCCGGAAATTCCTTGGCGAAGATATGCAGGTCCGTATATTTGCCGAGGTCGGCGGTCATGCCGATCACGTTCTGCTTTTGCCGCGCCAGTTCCACCAGCGCGTGGCCGAAGGGCGCGGAACGTGTGACCTGTCCTTCGCTCGCGATCGACGCGATCATCGCGGAGGTCTTCAGGCGCGGTTTGCTCGCGGTTGCGTTGCTCATGCTTGTCTCCCTACTTCGAGTGCCTGGAGCGCCAATTGCCATTCATGGGCATCGACGCGGATAAAGTGGTTTTTCTCGCGTTGTTCGAGGAACGGCACGCCGCAACCCATGCGCGTATCGGCGATGATGATGCGTGGTTGCGCAACCGGATGCTTCCGGGCCGCGTCGAACGCGGCCGCCACGGCAACGATATCGTTGCCGTCCACGCGTTGCGTGAACCAGCCGAACGACTCCAGTTTCTCGACGAGCGGTTCGAACGCCATGATCTGCGTCGACGGACCATCGGCCTGCTGGTTGTTCACGTCGACCACGGCGATCAGGTTGTCGAGCTTCCAGTGACTCGCGGACATCAGGCCTTCCCAGATCGCGCCTTCGTCCAGTTCGCCGTCGGAGAACAGCGTGTACACGAATGACTTCGAACCTTTGCGCTTCAGGCCGAGGCAGCGGCCCACCGCGATGGTCAAGCCCTGGCCGAGCGAGCCGCCGGACATCTCCATGCCGGGCGTGTAGCTCGCCATGCCCGACATGGGCAAGCGGCTGTCGTCGCTGCCGTAGGTTTCGAGTTCTTCCGCGGGCAGAATGCCGGCTTCGAAAAGCGCCGCATACAGTGCGATCGCGTAGTGTCCGTTCGACAGCAGGAAGCGGTCGCGCTCCTCCCATTCGGGATCTTCCGGCCGGTAGCGCATGGCGCCGAAGTAAGCGACAGCGAGAACATCGGCGATGTCGAGCGCCTGGCCGATATAACCCTGGCCCTGCACTTCACCCATCAACAGCGCGTTTCTACGGATACGGTATGCGTGTTCGGCAAGGCTTGCCGTCGGCACGCGTTCTGGACTGTTCATGTTGTCTCCTGTGATCAGTCGTAAAGAGTAAGAAGGGTTCAGCGGTTCACGGACTTCGCGGGCACCAGAAACACGAGGCAAGCGCCGAGCGTGACGGCCACCGAGATAAAGATCAGTCCAGCTGTCGACTTGCCAGTCAGATCGTTGAGCCAGCCCACGATCGCCGGCGAGAAGAAGCCCGCGAGATTGGCGATGCAGTTCACCGCGGCGATCCCGGCTGCGGCCGACATGCCGCCGAGCAACGCGGTCGGCAGCGACCAGAACTGCGACGAGGACGCGAGAATGCCGGCGGCAGCGACGCTCAGACAGACGATAGAGGCCGGCACACTGCCGATTGCGGGCAGCAGGATGAAGCCCGCCGCGGCGATCAGCATCGGAATCGCCAGATGCAGCCGGCGTTCGCGATGACGGTCTGCGCTCATGCCGACCAACGGCAGTGCGATGATGGCGCACAGATAAGGAATCGCGGTGAACACGCCGATCCACAGCGGATCCGCGACGCCGGATTTGCGGATGATGGTCGGCAGCCAGAACGTCAGGCCGTACTGGCCGAGCACCACGCAGAAGTAGATCGCGGCCATCAGCCACAAGCGGCGGTCGCCGATGAACGACTTGACCGAGACGTGGGCGATCTTATGCGCGTTGTCGCCGGCCACATTGCGGGCGAGCAGCGTCTTTTCGGAATCCGTCAGCCACTTCGCTTTCGCGATGCCATCGTCGAGATAGAGCAGGATCGCGACGCCGAGCACGAGCGAGGGCAGTGCTTCCAGTAGGAACAGCCACTTCCAGCCGGCCATGTCCATCGCGCCTTGCAGCGAGTGCATGATCCAGCCCGACAGCGGGCCGCCGATAATGCCGGCCAGCGGTATCGCCATGAAGAACAGCGACAACGCTTTGGCGCGGCGCGCGGCCGGAAACCAGTAGGTCAGATAGAGAATCACACCGGGCGCGAAGCCGGCCTCGGCGACGCCGAGCATAAAACGCAGCACGTAGAAGGCTGTAGGCGATTTCACGAAGATGAAGCACGCGGAGATCACCGCCCACGTCAACATGATCCGCGCGAGCCACTTACGCGCGCCGACACGATGCAGCACCAGGTTGCTCGGCACCTCGAAGAGGAAATAGCCGAGAAAGAAAATCCCTGCGCCCATGCCGTACACGGTTTCGCTGAAGCGCAGATCGTTGAGCATCTGCAGCTTCGCGAAGCCGACGTTGACACGATCGAGATAGGCGCCGAGATAGCACAGCATCAGGAACGGGATCAGGCGGCGGCTGACTTTCGCGTAGGTTTTCGACTCGAAGCTCGTCGAGTCCGCCTGGTTCGGTAGGTCGGCGGCAAGGGATGCCGCGGGGTATTTCGTTTTCATGTGTGTCTCCTTCCATGGCCCCGGGATGGCCTGGGTGCCGGGCACGTTGCCGCTCTCTGCAAGCGGCAACGCGTCAATGAATGAGCATGCCGCCGTTCACGTCGAGCGTGATGCCCGTGAGATAGGTCGACAGGTCGCTGACGAGGAACAGGCACGCGTTCGCCACGTCGCTCGCGTCGCCGAGACGGCCGAGTGGAATGCCCTTGATGATGTCGGCGCGCATGTCCGTAGTGAGCTTGTCGCCGGTGATGTCGGTCTGGATCAGACCGGGCGTGATCGAGTTCACGCGAATGCTGTCGCCGCCGAACTCGCGGGCCATTGCACGCGAAAGACCGAGCACGCCGGCTTTCGCCGCGCTGTAGTGCGGGCCGCCGAAAATGCCGCCGCCGCGTTGCGCGGAGACCGACGACATGCAGACGATGCTGCCGCTCTTCTGCTCTTTCATCGCCGGCAGCACAGCTTGCGACATGTAGAGCGTGCCGCGCAGATTGACGTCGACGATCGCGTTGAAGTTTTCGGACGTGATGTCCAGCGTGCGCGCCGGTTGCGTGATGCCGGCATTGTTGATGAGGCCGTCGATGCGGCCGTAGCGCTCGAGCGTCGCTTTGGCGGCCGAGACGCACGCGTCTTTGTCGGTAACGTCGCAGGCGAGGCCTAGATGCGCGTCACCGAGATCGGCGGCGGCGCGCTGCGCGTCTTCTTCGCGCAGATCGAGAATGACGATGCGTGCGCCCTGAGCGGCGAGTGCTTTAGCGGTTGCCTTGCCGATTCCGCGCGGTGAGGCGGCGCCGGTCACGATGACGACTTTGTTCTCCAACAGCATGATTGTCTCCTGAGTGTTGATGTGATGGCCGAAGTGTCTACTGCGCGGCCGGTCGCATCAACGACGTACTGCTCAACTATGTTTGAGAAATTTTCAGGTGACGTGCTGCTTCGAAGCAGGCGTTGTATGGTGCGACGCCGCATTCGCACTCTCAGCGCATGTGATGCTGGAAAACCCTGGCAAAGATCGATGCCGGTCTCAGGCCTTGCGGTCCATGCGTCCGACTTCGCGCTCGATCCACGCGATAAAGCGCGTGACACGTGGAAGCTCGGCGTTTTGCGGCGGATAGACCAGATGATGCGCGCCGACTTCCACAGCGTGCGTATCGTCGAATACGGGCACGAGCTTGCCCTCCCTGATCCGAACCGAGGCGAGCATCACGCTTTCGAGCGCGATGCCGAGGCCGAGCGCTGCTGTCTCCAACGACATGTACGAGCGGTCGAAGGAGAAGTCGAAGGTCTTATGGGCGGCCGATACGCCGGTACGCCCGAACCACTGCTTCCACTGTACGAGCGGCGTCTCCGAGTAGATCAGCCGATGCTGCAGCAGATCTTCAGGCGTTGTTACCGGATGGCTCTCCAGATATTTCGGCGACGCGAGCGGTGCGATGAATTCGCCGCGCAATGTTCTGACTTCGAGGTCGCGCCAATTCGCGTAACCGTGGCGCAGGTCGATGTCGTAGTAACCGCTGGTAAACGAGACGTCCTCATATGAGCAGGCGAGATTCAACTGGATATCGCCATTGGCTTCCTGAAACGACGCGAGCCGCGGCAGCAGCCACATGAGCCCGAAGCTGGGGCTCGAATGCACCCGCAGGATATCGACGTCGGTGCGACTCGACGCGCGTTCGGTCGCGCGGCTCAGATCCGCCAGCGATCCCGTCACATCGGACAGATAACGCTCGCCGGTCGGCGTGAGGACGAGCCCACGGCCCGAGCGATAGAAGAGCGGCTGGCCGATCACCGACTCGAGATTGCTGATCTGATGACTGACGGCCGACGCGGTCAAGCCGAGCTCTTCGGAGGCCCGGTTGACGCTTTTCGTTCTGGCCACGCTCTCGAACGCGACGATGGCTTTGACAGGTGGAATGCGCATAGTGAAATTTTTTTCAGATGCAGTTGAATGAAACCGCCTTGTTCGCACGCCATTCGCACTGCCATTCTGTCGACAAGCCGCACAGCCAGGGATGCATGAAGTCCTCTCGATACTGATCCGGCAGTTTCACTGCCGCAGAGCGGCTAATCATAAACATGGGTTGCGCAGTGCAACAACTGTGCAGGAGACAGTAATGGATTATCCGACTTTCCCGGTGAGCGCGCGATTAGCCGACGCTCATACGCAGCCATTTCATCCCGTTCGTTCCCCTATCCAGTGAAAGCACTCGCCGGTCTACGCCGATGTGGTGTACCGGTGGGCTTCATACCACGCGCTCGCAGAACATACGCAGCGTGCGGAAAAACGCGGAAGGAGACAGGACATGACTGAGCAACGCTTCTTGCTGACGGCGCGTTCGATCGTCAAGAGCTTTGGACCGACGAGCGTGCTGAAGGGATTCGATCTTTCGATCGCACCCGGTGAAGTGCACGCTTTTCTGGGTGGCAACGGCGCGGGCAAATCGACGCTGATCAAGATCATCTCCGGTCAGTTCGAACGCGACGGCGGCACGCTCGAATTCGACGGGCAAGCGATCGGCGCATCCGTAGGCGGGCACGTTGCCGCCGGCACTATCGCGGTCGTCAATCAGGAACTGGCACTGCTGCCGCATCTGTCCGTGGCCGAGAACATCGCGATGCCGCGGCTGCGGCGCGGTACGGCGAAATATAGCGAACGCGCGTCGATGGAGATCGCCGTCGAAGCGCTGTCGCTGATCGATCCGCAGTTCGCGCGTGAATCGTCGGGACGGCTGGTCGGCGATTTGACCTTGCACGAGCGTCAACTCGTGGAGATCGCACGCGCGCTCGGCTCGGGCGCCAAGCTGTTGTTGCTCGACGAACCGACCGCCAATCTGACCGCCGCGGAAACGATTCGGCTCTTTGCGGTGTTACGGCGACTGATCGCCGATACGGGGCTCGCGGTGCTGTTCGTCTCGCACCGCATGCGTGAGATTCGCCAGATCGCCGACGTCTGCACGATCATTCGCGACGGCAAGACGGCCGTCGATCGCGTCGCGCTCGATGCGATCACGGACCGCGAGATCATCGAATGCATGGGGCAGAGCATCGTGGTCGAC
The DNA here is from genome assembly GCF_046027915.1 of Paraburkholderia sp. RL17-347-BIC-D. Lineage (NCBI taxonomy): Bacteria > Pseudomonadati > Pseudomonadota > Betaproteobacteria > Burkholderiales > Burkholderiaceae > Paraburkholderia > Paraburkholderia sp. RL17-347-BIC-D. Next base: position 8,059 of record NZ_JARESS010000034.1, on the reverse strand, counting down.
GAGGCGGCGGCAAGCGTCGCGGAGTCGGCGGAGTTGGCGGAGCAGGACACCGGCGGTAACGGTGCGCGCATCCATGCAGGCGCATTGCGCATCGAACGCGACGGCGTGGCGATCGAGGTGCCGGCTGGCGCGATCATCGGTCTAGCGGGTGCGCCGGTCGGTCCGTCTTCGCTGATCGATGCGCTGACCGGCATCGCGCCCGCCGGTTCGTGGGCCATCACACGCGACGGCGCTCGCGTCAGCTATGGGCATCCTTCGGCCGGTGCGCGCGATGGCGTCGGCTTCGTTTCGGGCGATCGCTCGAACAAGGGGGTGCTCGCCACGCTGCCCATCGTCGACAACCTCGTCGCGGCGGCGCGTGTCGTCAACCGGCGCAGTGTCGTGAAGCGCGAGGAGATCGAGCAGAGCACACGGCTGCTCGACGCACTGAAGATTCGCGCGGGCTCGCTGTGGGACCTGCCGGCCACACTGAGCGGCGGCACGCAGCAGAAATTGCTGATCGCCCGCTGGCTATTACTCCGCCCAAGACTGCTGGTGCTCGAAGAGCCGACCCGCGGCGTGGACATTCGCACGAAGCGCGAAATCTACGCGTTGATTCGCAAGATGGCGCAGCAGGGCACGACGATCGTCTGGTGGTCGACCGAATACATCGAGCTGGTCGAACTGTGCGACACCGTGCTCGCGTTCGATCTGGACGGCAAGCCCACCGAAGTCTTGCGGCACGCCGACGTCAACGAAACGCAACTCGCCGCCGCAACGGGCATGGCCGCCTAGCGAAGGCTAATGCCGCTTCGCACAAAACATCATCATTCTGGAGACAGTCATGAAATCAGCCACTCATCCGATCGTGGAGGGGCAGCCCAAACGCAGCGGCGCGGGGCGCCGCCTGCTATCCACCTACCGCACCGAAATCGCGATTGCCATTGCGATCATCGTGATCGAACTCGCGGTCGGCATGATCGTGCCGGCCGCGCTGTCGGGCGGCAATATTTCCAACGTGACGCAGGCGGCCGCGCCGCTCGTCATCATGGCGTTCGGCGTGTTGCTCGTGATCATCACCGGCGGCATCGATCTGTCTGTCGGTTCGGTGTTCTCGCTGACCGGCATGGTCACCGGCCTTGCGATGGCGCACGGCTACGGCGCGGTCGCGAGCAGTGTCGCGGGACTCTCCGTCGGCATCCTGATCGGCGCGCTAAACGGTGCACTCGTGACGTTCGTCGGACTCGCGCCGTTCGTCGTGACGCTGAGTACGTATGCGATTGCGGGCAGCCTCTCGTTTATCGTCACCGACGGCCATTCGCTGCCGATCTCCAACCCCGACTACTGGCTGCTCGATTCGGGGACGCTGATTCCCGGCCTGCCGAACTATGCGCTGTGGTGCGTGCTGCTGCTCGTCGCAATCGAATTCTGCTTGCGCAAGGTGGTGGCGGGCCGCTGGCTGTATGCGATCGGCAGCAGCAGTTCGTCGGCGCGCGTGATCGGGATTCCTGTCAATCGCGTGCGGCTCGGCGCGTATCTGCTTTCGGGCTTGCTGGCTTCGTTTGCAAGCATCGTCAGCGTCTCGTACATCAGCAATGCGGAAGCCACCGCAGGATCGAGCCTGATGCTGCAGGCCATCGCGGCCGTGGTGATCGGCGGCGCGAGCCTGTTCGGCGGGACCGGTTCGGCGATAGGCGCGCTGCTCGGTGCGCTGATGATCACGATCATTCAGAACGGCGCCAATCTGATCGGAGTGAACAGTTTCTGGCAAGGCACCGTGACCGGTGTCGTGATTCTCATCGCGGTTCTCGTGGACCGCGTTACCAAAGCCCGGCGTTGAGCACGGGTTCGCTAAAACTATCAGGAAGGAGACACATCATGAACAAGTGCACGTTCAAATCAGCTGGCGGATTCTCGGGCCGGCCGGTCGCACGGGTCGCGGCGGCAGCGGTGGCGGCATCTATAGTCGCGCTCGCCGCGGCGTTCGCCTCGCAGATGGCGGTGGCGGCGGACAAGCAGACGGTCGCGTATATCGCGCCGTCGCTGGATATTTCGTACTGGCAGTGGGTCGCGTATGGCGTCAAGCAACGGGCGCAGGAACTCGGCATGGACTACGTCGAGTTCACCTCGGAGAACTCGCCGGCCAAGCAGATGGACAACGTGCGCACGGCCATGACGCGCGGCGTCAACGCGATCGTGATCGGGCCGGTCAGTTCGACCAGCACGCCGCCCGTATTGCGTCTTCTGAAGTCGAAGTCCGTGCCGGTGGCTTTTACGGGTATCGGGCCGCAAGCGGGACAGACGGACTATACGTCGGCCGTGACCGCGAATAACTACGATACGGGCAAGGCTCAGGGCACGTACGTCTGCAAGCTCGCAAAAGAACGCGGCAGCAACAAGGTGGCGATGCTGTCGCTGCCGCAGGATCGCGAGAATGCGCAGAAGTATATGAAGGGCGCGCAGGAGTCGTTCAAGGCCGATGGCTGCGATCTCGTGCAGGTGCTCGAAACGCACGGGCTCACGGTCAATGAAGCGGTGCAGCAGGCCAACGACGTGTTGACCGCTCATCCGGACGTCAAGGCGATTTACGGCATGTACGACGAAGCCGCGACCGGCGCCGCCAAGGCGCTGCAAACGCGTGGTGCTGTCGGCAAGGTAGCGGTCGTCACCGCCGATGGCAGTCCGACGACGATCAAGCTGCTGCGCGACGGCACGATCCAGGGCATCTTCCTGCAGGAGGCGGTGGGGCAAGGGATCGACGCGACCACGCAGGTGTTCAATGCGCTGAACCACAAGCCGACCACCCAGGAACTCGCGCTCAAGGAGCCGCTCGTGACGAAGGAGACGATCGATCAGCCGGACGCACAGGCCACCGTCAAGCGTGTCTATCCGCCTTCAGCGGGCAAGTACTGAGGAGTCGATGTTGAGTTGATTGCGCGGCCGCTCGTTGCGTTGCGTTTTGTCGCGAGCCGAGCGGCGCGTCGTATAACCCTATAAGGAGGCACTGTGGACAATCTGCCTATCATCGACCCGCATCATCACCTGTACGATCTGAAGACCGGCAACTATCCGTGGTTGCAAGGGCCGATGCTCAAACGCGTGTTCGGAGACTATTTGGCCATTCGCAAGGACTATCTGATCGACGATTTTCTTGCCGACATCAAGAATCAGAACGTGGTGAAGACGGTTCATCTTCAGGTCGAATACGACCACAACGATCCGGTGGCCGAAACACGATGGCTTCAGAGTGTCGCGGACAAACACGGCTATCCACATGGCATTGTCGGTTTTGCCGATCTGTCATCGCCGAACGCACAGGCCGTGATCGAAGAGCACTGTCAGTACAAGAACGTGCGAGGCATTCGCCAATGCCTGAATTTTCACCGCGATCCGGTGAAGACGTTTATCGACAGCCCGCATCTGATGAGCGATCCGCAATGGCGGCGCGGTTATGCGCTGCTCAAGGAGTACGGTTTGTCGTTCGATCTACAACTCTATTACACGCAGATGGAAGAGGCGCTCGCACTAGCGCGCGACTTCCCCGATACGCCCATGGTGCTCAACCACACCGGCATGCCAGTCGATCGCGCTCCCGAAGAGATCGAGGCGTGGAAAAAGAGCATGACCTTGCTTGCTTCAGCGGACAACGTTTTCTGCAAGATCTCCGGTCTGGGCATGGGCGACTGGAAGTGGACCGTGGACAGCATCCGTCCGTTCGTCCTGCACGCGATCGAAGCATTCGGCGTCGAGCGCTGCATGTTCGCGAGCAACTTTCCGGTCGACAAACTGTTCAGCAGTTACGACGACGTGTTCAACGCGTTCAAGGAGATTACCCGGGACTTCTCTGCGCAGGAAAGGGCTGCGCTGTTTCATGACAACGCGGAGCGGGTGTACAGGCTGTGATGCCGGCGAGACGGTTGGCGTGGGCGGATGGAATGGCGGACGGCGAGCGCGCAATCGCCCGCCCGATCACACGCCCGAACCCGCCGGATATCCTTTCGACCGGCCGAACGCGGGTTGTTCGCGAGCGGTGCGGTTGAGCAGCATGGGTATCTCGTCCAGACGCAGTAGCGTCAGCGCTCCGCCATACACCAGTCCCGTATCGACGTTGATGACGTTGCCGCGAACCCTCGGCTCCCGCACCGGCGTGTGCCCGACGATGACCGCGGCCACGCCGTCGATGCGGCCGCCCGGGTCGCGCCATCCCGAAGCAAACCGTTGGCACAGTTGCGCGAAGGCCCGCCGCATCGAAACAAAACCTGCCGCCTTGCCCGGAATCCAGCGCGAGCGATCCCAGATGGCCTTTCGGCGCACCGGTCCGTTGCGGTCCTCCTGTTCGAGCGCCTGAACCATCTTCGGCCACGATTGCATGGGCACGTTGGCGTGCACGATTCCCACAAGGCCGTCGTCCGTTTCGATTTCGATCGCGTAGGGAAGGGCCGCCATATACGTCACGATGTCGTCCAGCGCCGCTTTGTCGTAAGCCATGTCGAACAGCCACTCTCCGCCGTTGGAGCGAATCGACGCGTTCTTGCCGCCGTGATGGTGCCACCGCACGATCGTGTCCTCATGATTGCCGCGCACCGATTGAATCCGATATCGATTCACGAATTCGAGCACCGCCGGCGATTCGATGCCCCGATCGACCAGGTCGCCAACGGCGAAAAGCCTGTCGCGAGACGGGTCGTACCGGCGCAGTTCCAGTTCTCTTCGAAGCCGGCTAAAACAGCCATGCAGATCGCCTACGACGAAGTCGCGACCGGCCGTGTTCTTTTTGAAGCGTCGCACGGGTATGAAAGTCTGCTGCATGTTTTCACCGCAATGAGGTTGACGTGAAACGACGAAAGACTTCTGAACGGTTGCTGCGCGAAGCCCCTATGGTTTCGACCTCGAACGTGTCCTCGCTGGCTGGATTTCGCGCGCAGTCGCAACGCGTCACTCAGTGTTGACCGCCGATTGGGCGCTTTTAGTGTCGATTTGTAACGAGGTGTTGGGACGAGCATGCCGTTTCCATCGTCTGGATCGAGCTTCAGGACGAACGGGGCCTTGGTGGGGTGCGGGCGGAGCGGCGACATCGTCGCATTAGTCGGGTGGCGCCGGCAGTGTCTTTTACGCTCGGTTACAAGTGCCGCGTGAAGGCGCTCGCAGTTCATAGCCGATGTCCTCGACGACCAACCGTTGTGGGCGCGTCCACTGACTGGGCCGGCTCGCAGGGCTGAACGAAACCGGACGCGTCGCCCTTCTTCGCTGTCCAGGTCGCCATGGCGCGCGCCATGAACGATGGTTTCATCGTTGCGCTTGCCAAACTGCGATGCCGAATGGGCCCCAAATCGCGCTGATAAGCGCCATAGCAAGGCGCCGCGCATCATCCGGGGGCAAGGGATGCTTTCCTCGCGGAAACCCCAAAATTTTTTGCCGCGGCGTCGATCCCAAGCGTTTCATCGCGCGCGAGAACAATCGGGCGATCGACCGTCAATCGCGCAATGCGCGCTACCCCACATAGGGAAGCGTGCGGACATCGCTTTTCGCTGCCGTGCCAGCGCGCCGCTCTCAGGCCGTCCGTCTCACGCTTGCAACATTCCGGACGCGCCCAGTAAAACGTACTTTTGTCCGCTCAATGGCAGCATGTTTGACCGACGCATTTGTCGAACCATTGCCAGCCAATGGTCCTAAGGGTTTTCCACACGCCGGAAATAATGCGCGGAGCATGGTAGGCGGGCTCCGCCCCGGCCCTTTCCGGTGTCTCAAATTCGAGTCATCGCGTGTTGCGAACTTGATCCAGCACTCCCCGCCGAATCGCCAATCCTTGCCCAGCAAGGGTTTGAGGCCTGCTGGCATACCCGTTGCAAATAGAGAGTCACAAAACGAAAAAACACGTTGCAACCGGGACGCAGCAAAAAGATTCCGGCAGCAACAACAGTCTTCGTGAACCGCGTTCGGGGAAGTCCACGCGTTTTACGGGGTGCGGCGGGGTCAACGAAAACAGATGTCGATAAACAACGACACGGTGATCGATACGGGGTATCGGCCACTTGTGATCGTGACGAAGCAAAGCGTTGGCCTCGCCCCTTTTTTCCGTCCTCGTGACGGGCTTGAACGCCGCTTCGATACGCCTGTTTTTCAGGCGGCTGAAGACGGCACAAAACCGAAGTCAACTTTCACTCTACGGGGGTTAGCATGAAGAACATGATCCAGAAATTTCTGCGCGAAGAAGACGGTGTGGCAGCGATCGAATACGGCCTGCTGGCCGGCCTGATCGCAGTGGCGATCATCGCGACGGTGACGACGATGGGCACGAACCTGAAAGCCGTGTTCACGACCATCTCGACCAAGTTGGCCACCGCCGCGGCCTGACGCACTGCGTAGCAGCGGGTGCAAAGCCGATCGCCCGCCCTGCCTCGACGGTCCTTCGAGACAGGGTAGCGACGGCCCAGCGCTCAAAAGAAACGACTCCAGAAGGGCAATTCGATCGTTGAAACGGAGCAGGCAATGAACGGGGTTCCCTTTCCGGTTGGACCGTGCGTGATGACACTGGTACTCGTCGCCGCACTGTGGGACATGCAAACGCGCCGGATTCCTAACTGGTTGGTGGCGACAGGATTGATCGTGGCGATGCCGGTGCAGTGGTTCACGCACGGCGGTGTCGACGGAATGACGATGTGGTTGGGCGGCCTGCTGGCCGGCGGCGCGATTTTCCTGCCGGGCTACGCGATGCGGCTGCTGGGCGCGGGCGACGTGAAGCTGATGGCGGCGATCGGCGCTTTCTGCGGCGCTTACGGCGCACTCGAAATAGGTTTGGCGACCTGCGTGATCGGTGGGATCGGGTCGCTCGCAGTATGGCTTCGGCGTCGCCAGATGCGCGCCGGACTAAGCGGGGTGGCGGCATTGGTGATCAGCTGCGCGACGCCGGGAAACGGCGTGCTGCGAAGGTCGGGCAGTGTGGCTGAAAGCAGTGCGACGGGGACCATGCCCTACGGCGTCGCGATAGCAATAGGCAGCGCATGCGTGTTGTTCGCCAGCGTGTGACGCGTGCCGGAACTGGGCAAAAAATCGGGGGTTGAAAATGAAAAACGCGCGCGCTGTAACGATGCTGCTGATCGCGACGCTGGCAGGCCTCACCGCGGTGGTGTTCGCCTCGCGCTGGATGGTCTCGCAGTCGTCGAATGCCACGACCAAGGTCGTGGTGGCGGCATCCGATATCAATCTCGGTCAGCGGATCGGCCCGGACTTCCTCAAGCTCACCGACTGGCCGTCCAATAGCGTGCCGCCCGGTTCCTTCACCGACATCCAGAAACTCGACGGCCGCGTGCTGAAGGAAAGCCTGCTGCACGGCGAACCGATTCTCGAGGCGAAGCTCACGCCGGTCGGCACGCTCGGCGGCCTCTCGGCGGTGATCGGCGAAGGCAAGCGCGCCATCACGGTGCGGGTGAACGACGTAATCGGCGTCGCGGGCTTCGCGCTGCCGGGCAATTACGTCGACATCATCGTCAACACGCAGAAGGATGGCCGCGACCCTGGTGCAACGCGTGACCAGAACATCTCGAAGATCGTGCTCGAAAAGATTCTCGTGCTGGCCGTCGCGCAGGAAGTGGGTCGCGACGAAACCAAGCCGAAGGTGGTCGACGCGGTGACGCTCGAAGTGTCGCCGGAACAGGCCGAGAAGATCGACCTTGCACGCAGCATCGGCACGCTGTCGCTGGTGTTGCGCAACCAGATCGATCCGAAAGCGATCGACACCGCCGGCGCCACCAAGGCCAGCCTGCTGCAAACGCCGGTCGCCGTGGTGCCCGCACCCGAGCCGAAGCCGGTGCGCATCGTGCGCAAGGTGGCGGCGCATGCGCCGGCCAACTGCGTGCGAGTGCTCGACGGCGCCGACGCAAGACAAGAATGCTTTTGACAGGCTCGAGCCTGCAAGCCGCGACCGATGCGTGACTGACATCCAGACCGGCACGCAAAAAAAGCGGCATATAACGGGGGTAGGACATGAACGCCATAACGACTCAGCGCGCCAGCGCGCCGCAGCACCCGCGCGGCGAGCGCGAAGCGGATACGCGCGCGCCCCGGGGCCCCCCCCGGGTAG
>NZ_JARESS010000033.1:0-97911 GCF_046027915.1 Paraburkholderia sp. RL17-347-BIC-D | reverse complement strand
AGGCCAGAAGGGGCTTGAATGCTTCGCCTTGCCAGCGTCTGGAGGTTGGCAGAGATGTCCGCGCCTCGATGGGCACTGTGCAAGCGCGGAGGGATTTCTCACGCAGTCGTATCCAGGGTGAGGCGGCACGAAGGCACTCGGAATAGCTGTGCGCTGCGCCCGTTTGCCGGGCATTCGTCGTCGATTTGCAGTGGTACAACGTGTTTGTACTGCGGGAATGTTCGCGTGGCGATTGGCGTACGCTACCTTTGCGGCAACCCATGTCGGGACATCGCGGACCCGGTGACAGAAACGAGGACTGGCGGCTGCCGTCGACAAAGCCTGCCGAAGAGACACTAGGAGTCGTTCACGCACGGCGGCGGCGCTCCTCCCCTGAATGCGCGAAGTTCATCCACTCGCGGCGTACCATGTCGCTGGAAGTCAATGGCCCCACGGTACCGGGCACACAGTACTGCCTCGCGTGCGCAACGGTCCTTCTGATGGGCTTGGCCAATATGCAGCTATCCGCGTGTTTGCCCCAGCCCGGGCGCGAGCAGCACGAAGAAGCAGATACCCTTGGAAGGTCGCGATTCTGTGAAACCGAAAGTGGCGGACAGAGTTCGTTCGAATCTGGTCGTCGAAGGGCCACGCGCTCGCGGCCGATCGCGAACATGATTTTTAGGATGCGAAGAAGCGAGAAGTCCCGCCTCTCTCGGGTGGTGATCCCAACCACGGAGACCCGCGAGCAAAGCATGTGCTCATTCTGTGGATTGGTAGTGGATCCTGCGCCACGGGTTAGACCGAGCCGTGACGCGGACACAGCTGCGCCTCGCGGAGAACGAAACTCTCGCGCTGGACGTGCGGGAACCGCGCCCTTCGCTGGCAGCGGCGCCGCACGCGCTGCAGTACACGTTCGTCAACCTCCTCGCGGCCGGCCACCTGCGCGTGGATGTGCTGCAGCGTGTGCTGAGTTATGCTTTTCTCCAGAGTGCAACGATCTACATATTGGTAGAGCGGGCCCGCAGCCTTTGGGGCAACGGGTTAGTTCTAACACGACCACGCTTGTGCGAGGTAGAGGGAGGCAACGCCACTGGACGCACTTTCCGCCCTCGCTATCAGCGGCGAGCAAATGAACAGTCGAGTCGCTGCGCTGTCGCCATATATTGCCCGCTATGGGTTGAAAGGTGTGGCTTGAACGCGTGTCAGGGATGCTGACGCCTCTACACGAAGAAAAGTCGGACAGATCGAAGCAAATCGACTATCGGCCGCGGGTGTCAGTAATACCGACACTCCGAACAGGGCGCGTTGAAGAGTCGCTGTCGCAACCTGTCAGTACACTCGTGGCTCCTCGTGTAGCGGTTGCGCAGATTCCAGTGCATATAAACCTCGGCCACGCGGTCATGCCAACCAAGCCGGTCCCTCACATTCGCAAGAGGAAATACCGTGACTTTAGGCAACGCCGACGGGACCGCGGTCCACACTACAGCAGACTCCACACTCGAAAAGCACATCAAGGAGCAGGTGAGGCATACGTTGAGACCCACGTGATGACCGCGATCCGGTTCATCTTCTGGCGTCGCTGCGGGTAAGGCTCTCTCCTCTATGGAATGCACAAGCTCGCTGCTGACTCGCGCTTGGAAGACGACCCCAGAGGGCTAAGGTTTTCTGCTTACAGTCCTTTTTGTTAAAAACTCAGAGTGTCAGTAATACCGACACTGCTCCCACAGGGCCGGGCCGGCCAAACGTCCACGACGGGACGGGTCGTCCACCGTATGCAATTCAGAATCGGTCGTGTCGGTTTCACTGACACATGTGCGCCCAATGTTGCGCCTTGCCCGAGCGGAACGCGAATCGCAGACACGGCCTGCCATCGACCTCCCACCACCTCGGCGATAGAACACATCGTCTTGCTTCAAGGCGTCCAGTGTCAGTATTACTGACGCCCGCGTCGGCACAAAAAAAAACCCGCTCGACGCGGGCTCCTTTGTCGCAAGAAATGCTAGGTCACCGCGGCTCGCCCTTGTACAGCTCACTGATAAGCTGCCGAATTCGCGCCTCTTGTGCCTCGGTCAAAGCCGCAGCCTTGATTTTCACCGTAAAGCTATTGACGTCCTTGGTAATGCTTCCCGCCTGGTCTTTTCCGGCGAAGAATTTCTCGATAAGCCTCTCCCGAGCCGTCGTCCCCGACGCACGACGGGTCACCATTGCGATAATCGCCGGTGCAAGTTTGCCTTGGGCCAGATCTCCCTTGACCACATCTGGCCAGAGTTCGCGTGCAGCCAATTCAGCTTCGCCGCCGTGCTTCTTAAGGGCCGAGACAATTTCCTCTGCAGCGTTACAGCCGAGTAGGGCGGGCTGCAAATCAAGGTCCTTCTTCATGAAGTCCGGCAGATTTTCGAACGCAAGAAATTGATATAGCCCGGTACGTGAGAGGCCCACTGCCTCCGCCAGCCTTTTGCGGCTAGGAAATTCGCTCTCAGACCGACGAAGCGAGATGGCCACTTCATAATCGGTGAGGTCGTCCCGGTCCATATTCTCGACCAGCGCCAACACAATCATGTCCTGGTCGGAGCACTCGATGACCACTGTCTTGATGTACTCCGCCCCGAGTATCTTGTGTGCTCGCCAGCGCCGCTCCCCTGCCACAATCTGGTAGGCCGATTCAACCCGACGAACCACGATGGGCTGCATGAGCCCGACTTCGCGAATCGACTCTGCCAGCTCGGACAGCTTGGCTTCATTGAATACGCGCCGCGGCTGCCAGGGATTAGGAATAATTTCTGTCACTGGCAACTGCGACGTCGTCCCAGACGACTCAAGCTCCTGTACCCTCAACTGCGCGGCCGCCAATGCTCCGGCCATCCCCGGTGCCGTCTCTGTCCGACTTGCGCGACGGCTGGCATCGGGGGTTCGTTCCGCTGTTGACCGAAGATTTGCGGTCTTGGCCAACATCTGATCACGGATATTGTTGGCGCTCATTGTGCTGGCCTCCATTGCTTGACGAACATGTCATCGACCCATCGGCAATAGTCAATTAACGGCTGCTTGACGCGCGCTAAGGATTTCGCCTGGCTATGCGAGCTGCTGATGTCAAAAACGGTCGTAAATGCGAGAGCACCTGAGCTCATTACGGAACTGGCAGGAACCTCAAACGGGTCCAGCCAGTGACGATACGCACCTTGTGCCCACGTGCGGACAACCGGTGCCGCGGAAGTGCTGTTGTAATTCACGCGGGTCAGCAACACAGAAACGAAATCGTACTTTTTGTTAGCTTCGTATTTGATGAACGACTTGGCGACGTCTGAGAAAAGTCGCCAGAAGGAAAGCGAGCTGAAGAAGTCGAGATTCTCCGGGACCATCGGCATTACCATGGCGTCCGCTGCCATCAATGCGTTCAGGTTGAGGTAGGACAGGGAAGGCGATGTATCCAGAATGATGTAATCATAGTGCTTGCGCAATGGCGCTAGTCCATCCCGGAGCACCTGCCAGAACTTGAATCCTGCAAGCTTCATCTGCATCGCGGGAAGGTGATACTCGGCCCCGACCAGTTCTGTATGCGCTGGAATGATATCCAACCCATCCCAGTACGTTGGCTGCACCCGGGAGAGCAGACCTCCTTCGACCTTTTGGTCATAAACAAATGGAAGCACTGTATCGTCCGGAGATACCTCTTTTTCGGCGTACAGCCCACATAGCTCGGAAAGCGAAGCCTGGGGGTCAAGGTCGACAACGAGAACCTTTCGCCCGCGCAGGCTCAACCCTTGGGCAAGGCACATCGACGTTGTGGTTTTAGCCGAGCCCCCCTTCAACTGCGACGTGATGAGTACTTTGCCTTCGAAATCGCTCGGTCCAGCTACCAGAGGCGTCTGGTAGATGTCCGACACCTGTTGTACCCAATTTCGGGCTTCACCTAGTGTAAATAGCCGACTTCGGCTTCGTCCTGTCCCGGTGGACTGCCCTTCCGGCAACACACCATCCCCCTTGGTTGCCAGGTATTGCACCTGCTGACGCGTCAGGCCGCATAGCTCTGCGACTTCTCCAGTCGTAAACACCGGCGCTTCCTTGCGCGGGCGCGGCGCGAGAATTTGGTCCCGTAGTTCAGTTGCATAATCGGTGACGACGTCCGCGAAATCTGAGATTTCCTCAAGCGTCACGGTTCGGTCTATCGGCATCGGTTGGCTGACATTGGCCATTTCGGAGTTTTCCCTGGAAATTGAAGCTAAACGGAGAATACAGGAAAAACGCAAAAACAGCGTTGTATTGTCGTCCAGTTTCTCAAATACCGTTCGTAAGCCACTGTTTTTTATGCCTTCAACGATATCGGTGGCAGCCAACGTGAACGAAATCGCCCGCACAAAATCTCTCACCTTTAAAGCAGGTGACGCCGCCGGGGGATGCAGTTATGGACAAAAGGTGAGAGTTTTTGTCCACTAATCCGTCAGACCGAGCCGAGGAAACGGGCTGAGAGGCTAGAGTTCAAGATGTCTGGTAGCGATGAGAGCACATACATGGGACGATTACATTACATTTTTATTTCGTTTGACAGAAGAAGCGGGCAAAGGTGAGAGATAGTGTGCATCCACACAAATGCCAGTATCGGACGCGCATCCGCATGCACAAAATCCCTCACCCCACGGTCATCAACATTCGCCGCTGAAGGTTGTACGTAGGACGATCGTCGCGGCGCAACTGAATGTGACCGACGGCGTGGACGAAAGACCTCGTGTGAATCGGCCAGCAGAAAATGCTGCACACAATCTCTCACCTTTGAAGCAGGCGCGAAGAACATCACCGAGACTGACGCTCCAAATGCATGTGGGGCGGCACTGCTTCTCTCATCCGAAAAGCGCCATCGTTCTCGCCATACAGACCTAAACGCGGCGGGAGACTTGTTGTCTCACTCACTCGAGCGCGCAGAGTTGACAGCCCTATTTAGGTCCCACCGCATATCGGACCTTTGCGCTCGGCTCTGATGTCTAGCGCGGGCCGTTTAGCTAGCCACGTTGCCGAGCAGTTTGTTGGTTGTTTTAAAGAAAAAAAACGAACTAACAAACGTACAGGGGAAATGCGATTCCTTTGTTATCAAACGGTTAGTGCCGGACAGGTGAGACGCAATGTGCCGAAGGTGAGAGAAAATGTGCACCTCAGGTGAGACATTTGGGTGCAGAAGGGGAGATTTATAGTATGCCGAGGTGAGAGACAAAAGCGCGTTTTACCGAAGGTGAGAGATTTTCCTGCGTCACCTGTGGATAACCGGCTGAAACCCTCTACCATCATGGGCTGCGGCACCGACGCTTTCACTAGTGGTGAGAGATGGTGTGCCGAAGGTGAGAGATGATGTGCATGCTGTTCGTCTCAGTGCCAAAGGTGAGACTTTCTTGTTGACATCTCACCTTTGTATGCCTAGAGTCTGCTGAAATTTCCAGGGAACAGGCATGTCCAGCAGCGTCGACCGGCGAGTCACTCCTCTTCAATTTGCACTGGACCTATTCGTCGAGATGGCGCCGGCGCAAAGGTCCATCGATGAGACTAGTCCGGATAAAGATATCGGGTATCAAAAGAACCGGGTCTTCGCGCGCATTATCGGATTAGGACTGTCCGCCAGACGCTTTGTGGATGCCGCTTACTTCATCGTCGCGCAGGACCCTGAAATTCAGGAAACCTATGACGTGACGCTCAGCTTTTTTAAATGGCTGATGCGCTATGACAGCAGGAATAAGAAACATTTTTCCAGCGTCATTCGCAGCGTCAAATCTTCGATGCTCGAAGTGATGAGTGCACCGGTAGTGTCCGTAGATTCGAAAGGACGCATGCTGGAGGAACCTCTCGAACCCGGCGAGGAGGGCAGTGCCGGTGATGACGATGCGGATGAGGACTTGGCCGTCCAGAATGAAGACGGAGACTGGCTTGAGTTGATCGGCCGGGTCAGCGTCAGAAATGGCCGGATTCGCTTCCGCGTGCCTATCGAACTGCAACGCCTCATCAAGGACCCTGAGAACTCGTACTGGACCAGCCTGCTAGTCACCTCGAGATTTACGCTCATATACGCTCGAGGCATTTACGACCATGTCTTGCCATCCGTACCCAGCGGGCTAACAGACTGGCTGTCACTCGACCTTGTTCGAAACTTGCCCGGCAAGTCATGGGCAAACAACGCCGAGTTCAAATACTTCAAGCGCGATTATCTCGAGCCAGCCGTCAACCAAATCAACGAACTGTCCGACATCGAGTTGTCGTATGAGACCCGTGCCGGAACTCCCGGCTCGCGAAAGAAAGACCAGATACGCTTCCGGCTCAAACGCAAAGAAGGGGCATTGGCATCCAAAGCGGCCATGCTGAACTCAGTCGTACTCTTCAAAATGCTTCAAGACGAATTCGGACTGTCTGAAAAACAGTTTGAAAAAATCGCTGAGAACAGGTTCGTCTGGACGGACGAGCGCATTCAACAAGCCATCGACTACACCCGCTGGACAATCAGGCAGGGTATCAAGGTGAAAAGAGCATCCGCCTACCTCATGAGGGCTCTTTCGGACAACTACCGGGTATCCGACGCCGACAGGCAGGTCGAGTTGATTCAGGCCCAGCTTGTTGAGGCCGCGACGGGGGAACAGGGGACGAGGTCTGACAGGCAAAAGGAAGTCGAGGCCAGCCTAGCGGCAGCCAACGCGGCAGCCGATAAACGTCGACAGGAGGAGATTCGTCTGGCGCGCGAATTCTTCGACACAGCGGACAAGAAGACACGGGAGGACCTCGTCCGCAAGTTTGTCGCGTCGAGCACGATGGGACTGCGCGCTATTGAGCGTCAAATGCTCAAACCGGCTAATGTCACTGAGGCCAACATTCTGAATCTGCCAGACGTTGCCAATACGTTCAGTTCGTACGTCGCCGGCGAAATTAGAAAAGCTGCGCGTGTACGCGCGCGGAACCCATAACGTTCTGTACGGTTATCAGCAATCCTGCGCTTCGCTGCGGAAGTTGCCCGACCAGAACCGCACAGTGAGGCCCTGTCAGCAAGCATGTCCAAATGCGGCTATCATTTTCGCGCGGCGATCGGCGCCGAAACAGGAAAGGAAGAAATCCGGATGATCCATGTCATTGCAACGATCACTACCCAGCCCGGTCAACGCGAAGCCGTGCTGGCGCTTTTCAACAAAAACCGTCCGGCGGTGCTGGCGGAAGAGGGGTGCATTAGCTACGAGGCCGTAGTCGACGTACCGGACTTCGGGACGATTCAGACATCGCTCGGCACTGACACCTTTGCTGTAATCGAACGCTGGGAAAGCGCGGAAGCGTTAAAGGCGCATGCGGCCTCCGCGCATATGGCCGAATACGGACGCAATACTCGCCCGTTGCTCGTGAGCCGCGTCATCAACGTGCTCCAGGCTTGCTAAAGGGCTGGGCTCGTGCAGCCCTGCTTTTGATGAGCAGGGAATGTCTCAAGCAGTCGGGCACCTAAACGATCAATGATGCGGTGAATGCGTTCGCAGCATATTGGCTGCGACGGTGCGATGGGAACAGCGTGCTCTTGGCTACACCTGCGCAACGGAAGCCGAATCAGTTGCGCGCGGATCTGGGAACGGAACGACGCTGGTACTTGTGGCCCGCCTACAGGGCGCGAACCCGTTCTTCACGAACAGCAGGAAGGTCGGGAAGATGCTCCTTCGAACAGACCGATCGCAAAACGTACGGCCGCCCGTTGCAACGCGTTATGGACCATGCTCTGCGATAGTTCGGCGATGCTCCACAGCACCCGCGTAACGGCAATGAGCGTCTTGCCGTATCTGTGGTCGGTGAGCCGGCCCAGATCGGCTGCGCGATGCCATAGCCGGGAAAAAGCTCGCCGGAGGCGAAATCGAATACCGCGGAGGTCGACGCCAGTTCGCTGCGATGGCCGGTATCGCGAAGCCCAAGTTGATGCGATCCATGAAGTTGATCATCGTCGCCCTGCGGCTGGAACCATCTATGCCTCATCGTCTGTTTCCGTGGCAATACCGACCGCTTACCGGACCTGCGGCGGGGGATACACCTTGCAATCGAAAACCTTTGGCTCATGCGCCGGTAGCGCTGTTGCTCCAAGCGCCGCGATGCGGCGGAAGCTTTCGTCGTAAGCGCGCAGGTCCGTGTGGTTGCCGTTCGGGATCGGCTCGCTGCCGTCCTCCGGCCAGTTCTCGTAGAGTGGAATCAGGTCGCCCGCGATGAGATACGGTCCTGCCTGCGTGTCGACCAACACACCCTGTGAGCCCCGTATGTCCCGGCAGGCGCAATACGCGGATGCCCGGCACCACGTCGGCGTCACCGAACGCCACGTCCATCCGGTCGAGAATGTCCACCCACGGTGGAGTGCGGCCGCGCTGGTTGGTTTCGTAGATCGGACGCTGGAACGGCACCGGCCAGACCGCCTCTTTCAACTCGGCTTCCTGGACATGAAAGCGTGCGTTCGTGAACAACCGCGCGCCGCCGACGTGGTCGTTATGCAGATGAGTGAGAATGACTAGTTCGACGGAAGCCGGGTCGACGCCTTCGCGCGCCAGACCGTATTGCAGCAGGTCGTCGATTCCGGCATCCGTCTCGGTGTAGCACTGCGGTGCGCGCGAGCGGGGACCCGGCCCGGCATCGACGACGATCGTTTGGCGAGCGCTGCGCAGCAACCACGCAATACAAGGCGCATGCAGGCGCGCGGAACCGCAGTTCTTGCGGTACAAAAAACACGAGCGCTCATGATTGACGATATCGCCGCAGCGGATCGGTACGATGGTGAATGCCATGTCTGAGGCTCGCTTCAACTGTTTTGTGATGCTGACGCAGCGTGCCCACTTGACGGGCTGGGCGCTGGCCGAATCTGGGTCGGTGATCAGATGAACGGTCGTGGGGCGAGTTCGGTCGTTTCCCTTCCCACCCATTCATGAGGAAGGTGATGCTGCGATCTTATCGGTACACATGACTCTTCCGCGCGCATTGCCGGGCGATAAGGTGCGTTGTCGCGGTCGCTGGTATGGCCGTTCGGAAGCCACAGTATAGGTGAAATGAGTAAGCGCTTTCTCATCAATTTATTGGGGTTTACCCGTAAAAAGCCCCGAGGTTTTGTGTGCTTTGATTAAATTTCGAAGGAAATCTCAAACGCTAGAGAAACGATTACTTAAATTGTGTATTTGGTGAATGCCACTTTGGGTGCCGCTGAGCCCGGTCTTCGCACGCCGACGTCAAACGCGTGGTGCCCGCGAGTTCGAATCACCCGATGGGATTGCAGCGATGCCACCGGGTAATCGCCAATGCGCTCGGCTGGATGGAAGCGGAACAGGCACGGCATATCGGTCGCATGCATGCGGATCAACTGGTTTCGTCCCGGCAGTACGCCGACGGCGCTGCGCCATCCTTTCGTTGCTCAGCCATCACTACGTGATGCAACTGACAAAGCGCTGCATCGATTACCCCGACTAGCACTTCGTGATCGCCCCCAGTGTGTCGAGCAATGCGCGCAACCGCAGGGGCAAAACGTACGGCAGCTGGGCTACGCGCCGGGAGAATAGCGCACGATGGTACGCCGTACAGATCGCGGCCACGGGGAGGGTGAAGGATCGGCATGAGGCGCTCTTTCCGGCAGCTTCGACTGACTCGTACAGTCGACGCGAACGCTGAACGGACCGAGCATACGAAGGCCCGCGCCCAGCGGTGGCCATTTCTCAAGGTGCCGCGTTATAGTATGCCGCACAGGGAAGGCGCGATGGTGCGCCTCGACATCGGGCAGGGTTCAAGTTGACCAACGAGGCAAAGAAAAGAGCGCCGCGTCGCAAATCGAATGCGATTTCCGTGATCGATGTTGCACGCGCGGCAGGGGTATCGACTGCGACCGTCTCGCGCGTGTTGAACGGCAACGCAAAGGTAGCGGCTGAACTGCAGAACCGCGTGCGCGACATCGCGCAGGAACTCGGCTATACACCGCACGCCGCGGCGCGTGCGCTGGCATCACAGCGCTCGAAAACGATTGGCGCGGTGATCCCATCGCTGGAAAACCAGAACTTCGCGATCGGCGTGTTCGCGCTGCAAAAGCGCATCGGGGAAGCCGGCTATACATTGCTGCTCGGATGCTCGTACTACGACCAGGAAGACGAACTGAAGCAGGTCCGTGCCCTGATCGCGGACGGTATCGCCGGGTTGATGCTCGTGGGCCGCAGCCACTCGCCTGCGCTCTACGAACTGATCAAGAAGGAACAGATTCCGCTCGTCAATGGCTGGACAGTCGATCACGACTACCCGTATGTCGGTTTCGACAACGTGGCGGTCGGCCGTCGCCTTGCCGAGTATCTGCTCGATCTCGGGCACACGCGCTTCGGCATGATTACGCAAATGACGCAGCACAGCGATCGTGCGGCTGATCGCATCATCGGCGTGCGCGCGGCGCTGCAATCGCGCGGGCTGCAGTTGCGCCACGAACATCTGATCGAGATGCCGCACAAGATCATTGAAGGGCAGATGGCGATGAAGGCGCTGATGAACGGCCCTGAGCGACCGACGGCCGTCATTTGCGGCACCGATCTGCTTGCAATCGGCGCGCTGGCCGAGGCGCGCGAGTCGGGTATCGACGTACCGGGCGACCTGTCGATCGCGGGCATCAACGACATCGAATTTTCCAGCTTCACGTCGCCGCCGCTAACGACCATGCGGCTCGCCGCTGACGAAATCGGCGCGCGCAGCGCCGAGTATCTGCTCGCACGGATCGAAGGACGGCCGGTGAGTTCGCAGTATATCGTTCCGACCGATCTGATCGTGCGCGGCACGACGGCGCGTCCTCGCAACACCTAGGTCGCCGACGCGCGGTGTGGCGCGTCATGGAAAGACGCAAAGTCGGGCGAGCACGGACTGCGGCGCGTGGCGCGACGACGGGCCGGCGATTCGTGTGTCCGGACCGACTGCTCGGATTCTCAGTGACTCCGACAACAAGTGCATGGCTGACGCCTACTCTGCACCATGCGCGGACTCAGCACGCAACAAGTGCGGCCGCATTCGCTTCGGCGGCAGTCCGCGCCTCAGATGTGCCGGACAGCAACGGCAAGAATGCCCATTTAGCGACCTCCGCATGGCAAGTTCCATGCACGACAGGTGTGTAATCCAGTTTCTCCCGACGTCGCAACTCGCGATTGCCGCCACGTATGGAGCTGACGCGGAACAATTCCTGCGCGTGCATGTGAAATTTGTTTACACTGGCTAGTGCAAAAACGTTATCAGGAAAACTGCGTGCGGGGAGTCAGGCGTGCGCACAAAATCAGCGAACTGAAGCATGAATAACCTGCAAGTAGTACCGCACTCGACGACCGACACTCTGGCAAGAGTCCGGGCGATTTCAGACTCCCTGCCTGACGCGCAGCAACAGGTGGGAAAAGCGATACTTGCCGAGCCGGAGTGGTCGGTGCGAGCCAATGTCGCGGAGATTGCGCACCGCGCCGGAGTCAGCGCACCGACCGTCGTTCGATTCTGCCGCGCTGTGGGCTTCGAAGGTTTGAGCGACTTCAAGCTGCAGCTTGCGCAGAGCCTGGCGGTAGGCACGCCGTACCTTCATCGAGCGGTCAACGCCAAAGATGATGTACCGAGCCTCGTCCACAAAATCCTGTACGGAGCCGCCGCAGTGCTGACCGGTCTCGAGAGCCAGCTCGATGCCGACACGATCAGTCACGCCATTGAGAAGCTTGCCGCGGCCAGCCGGATCGACTGCTATAGCGTGGGCAGTGTGTCGACTTTTCTTGCCAACGACGCCCAGTCGCGCTTCGCGCGCCTGGGTCTCACATCGAACGCTTATTTCGATCCGCATATGCAGGTCATCTCGGCAGCAGCGCTGTCACCCCGGGATGTCGTGCTCGCGATTTCACACGTTGGACGCATGCCGACCTTGCTGGAAGCGGTAGCGCTCGCGCGCGAACAAGGCGCGACAGTGATCGGCATTACCCGGCCCGACACACCGCTCGCAAAGCAGTGCACTATTCCGATCGGAATGATCGTGCCCGAGGACGCCGCTGCGCGTGTGGGCACGGAGGCGTACCTCGCGGGCCAGATACTCATCGAGGTTCTGATGGTCGGCGTTGGCTTGCGGCTCGGACCATCGGCGCTCGAGCGGCTCAAGCGAGTCCGGTCCGTGCTGCGCGAGAGGGGCGTCGATAGCGACGTCCACCCGGCGTTGCAGCGTGCCTGGTCGGAAGCCGAGCGCGACGCACTTGGCGATAAATAGATACGTCTACCCTGGCGGCATAGCGCCGCGCGGTTGGCCTCCGTGATCGGCCAGCGCCCCCAAAGTTTACTTTTTTTCTTTTTGACATCAAAGGACCAAAGCATTACGCTTGGTTCTGAAATTTAGTTACATCGAGCGGTATCGCCACGTAAGGAGGAGGATGGCTGATCAATACAGGAATGCACTATTTCAATAGGACTACAAATTGATTTAGTACCGTAAACAGCGATGCTGCAATGCGTTTTGTGTTTGGTTCTTTGAAACGCCGGGCGTCCGGCGGAGCGGATGGTGTTCTTTTTTGGCGGCGTATAGCGACGATACCGGGCCTTTAAAAATGAAATTTACTTACATCTCATCCACAGCGACATTTGCCTTGGCGAAACGGGACCTATGAACGGAACACAGGAAGCGCAGGGCTCCGCGCATTGGTTGTTTCAGGGCGGTGTCGTGATCGATGGCAGCGGAGCGTCCCGTTTTCGCGCTGACGTGCGCGTCGAAAACGGCCGCATCAGTGAAATCGGCGCGGACCTCGGGCTGCGCGGGGCGACGCGCATCGACGCGTCGGGGCGCGTTGTGGCGCCGGGATTTATCGACGTGCATACCCACGACGACGAATGCGTGCTGTCGGCGCCGCAGATGCTCTCCAAGATCAGCCAGGGTGTGACCACCGTTGTGGTGGGCAATTGCGGGATCAGTCTCGCGCCGCTCGTGCACTCGAATGTGCCGCCGCCGCTGACCTTGCTGGGCGGCTCGGACAAGCATGTCTTTCCGACGATGCAGGCCTACGCGCAAGCCGTCGATGCTGCGCGTCCAGCGGTCAATGTCGCGGCCCTCGTCGGCCACTCGACATTGCGCGTCGCGACAATGGACGACCCTTACCGCGCCGCGACGCGTGCGGAGCAGGCGAAGATGGCGGACCTGATGCGCGAAGCGATGGCCGCGGGCGCGACGGGGCTCAGCACGGGCCTTTTCTACGACACCAACGCGGCGGCAGACGTTGCCGAGGTCACCATGCTGGCGCGTATCGCCGCCGAAGCGGGTGGCGTTTATACCGCGCACATCCGCAACGAAGCCGAGGACGTGATCGCGTCACTGGACGAAGCGTTCACGGCAGCACGAGATGCCGCTCTGCCCGTGGTGATCTCACATCACAAGTGCGCGGGGCCCGCCAACTGGGGACGGTCCGTCGAAACACTCGCCCACATCAACGCCGCGCGACGCGCGCAGCCGATCGGCCTCGACGCGTACCCCTACGTCGCCGGCTCGACCATTCTGCGCCCGGACCTGGTGGACGGCATCATCGAAATCATGGTGACGTGGTCCGAGCCTTACCCTGAAATGAGCGGGCGCTCGCTGGCCGATATCGCGCAGGAGTGGCAATGCAGCCAGCGAGAAGCTTGCGAGCGCCTACAGCCGGGCGGCGCGAGTTACTTCCAGATGCGTGAGGACGACGTGCGCCGCGTCCTGCAATACGAGGCGACGATGATCGGCTCAGACGGCCTGCCGCACGATCGTCATCCTCACCCCCGCCTGTGGGGGACCTTTCCGCGCGTGTTAGGCCATTACGCCCGTGAGCTGGGTTTGTTCACGCTGGAGGAAGCCGTGCGTCGCATGACCAGCCTGTCCGCACTCCGTTTCAATCTGCTGGATCGCGGCGAGATCGCGGTTGGCAAGCACGCGGATCTGGTCGTGTTCGATCCGGATTTCGTAATCGACCGCGCCACCTACGCGCAGCCGACTACGCCGGCCGCCGGCATCGACAGCGTCATGGTGAGCGGCTCGATGACTTACCACGCACAAGGTCCTACCGGCATTCGGGCCGGCAGGTTCCTGCGTCTGGGGACCCGCTCATGAGACCGTCACTGTCGTTGTCGTCCGGCAATCAGCGCCTTCGCAGCAAACGTATCGGCTACGATCGCCGCGCGTTCGCCTGGCTGCTCAACACACCGGCGCTCCTCGCGATCGTCCTGCTTTCCGCGTTCCCGATAGCCTACTCGGCGTGGATCAGCCTGCACCGGTACAACCTCCAGCGTCCGCGGGCTTTCAAGTTCGTCGGCCTGTCGAACTACAGCGACATACTGGAGTCGTCCGAGTTCTGGACCGCCCTGCGGATCACCGCCGTGTACACGGTGCTGGTGGTCCTGCTGGTGGTGGTGTTCGGCATCCTGATCGCGCTGCTGCTCAACCGCGAGTTTCCCGGCCGCGCGCTGGTGCGCACGCTGGTCCTGCTACCGTGGGCCATTCCGCCCGTGGTGAATGGCCTGATGTGGCAATGGATCTATGACGCCAAGGTGGGCGCACTCAACGGGCTGCTGGTCAGCCTTGGCTGGATCGACCAGTATCGCGGCTGGCTGTCGACTCCCACTTCGGCCTTGCTCGCGCTGGTGTTCTCGGAAGTCTGGAGCCTCCTGCCGCTCGCGGTGATCCTGTTGCTCTCCGCGCTGCAGCGCATTCCCGCGGAGCTTTACGAGGCGGCAGGCATGGACGGCGCCAGCAGGTTCCAGCTGTTCCGGTACATCACCTTGCCCTGGCTTTCGCAGTCGCTGCTCGTCGTATTGATCCTGCAGACGATGTCCGCGCTCCGGGCGTTCGACATCATTTATGTGCTGACAGCGGGCGGTCCCGGCACGGCTACCACCACGCTCACCTGGCAGACCTACCTCACCACGTTCGACAACCTCGATTTCGGCCACGGGAACGCCTACGCCTGGCTTGTTAGCCTGATTACGCTGGGGCTTGCCCTAGCCTATTTCCGAGTGCTGTACGGACGTGGGGACTTTGAAGCATGAGCGCTCTTCTCAACTCGTTGGTCACACCCGCCGGCCGCCAATCGCGGCGCAAGGTATTCCTGATCGTGGCGGGGATTGCCGTCGCGGTCTACATCCTCGCGCCGTTCTGCTGGCTGCTGCTGACCAGCTTCATGCATGAACGGGACGCGCTGACAGTGCCGACGCAGTGGATTCCCCGCCATCCGACGCTCGAGCACTACAAGATGTTCTTTCATCCATCGGGGACGAGCGCGATCGTCGGCGGCCGGGCTGCCGAGGAAATGCTTCCGGGCATGCTGAACTCGCTGATCGCCGCGCTCGGTACGGCCGCGGTCAACCTGGTGCTCGGCACGCTCGCAGGCTACAGCCTCGCTCGTCTGCGTTTTTGCGGTCAGGGTGCGCTGCTCGGTGTTTATCTCGGTTCGCGCATGGTCCCCGGTATCGCGCTGATCGTGCCGCTTTATCTGACACTCAAGAATCTCGGCATGCTGGACCATCTGTCCGCGCTGGTCATCACCTACGTGACCTTCACGCTGCCGTTCACGATCTGGCTGCTGAAGAACTACTTTCAGACGATCCCGCGCTCGCTCGAGGAAGCCGCGCTGATGGACGGGTGCAGCTGGTTTCAGATGCTCGTCAAGGTGCTGCTGCCCGTCGCCATGCCCGGACTCGTCTCTTCGGCCATGTTTGCCTTCATGACCGCGTGGAACGACTACCTGTTCGCCGTGATCCTGACGAGCACGACGGCGTCGAAGACCTTGCCGGTAGTCGTCGCGGGCTTCGCCACCGACGTGACGACCCAGCGCACGCTGATGGCGACGGGCGGCGTACTGGCCATCATCCCGCCTCTGGCGCTGGCATTCGTGTTCCAGCGGCTGATCGTCCAGGGACTGACAAGCGGTGCGGTGAAGGACTGACTATGGCAACCCATTCAATGCAATCTCATGGCCTCAAGGAGGACCACCATGTCGTCCAGTGAAGATTCCTATCATGCGTTGTCCCGCCGCCGGTTTCTGACGATGTCCGCGCTCGCTGGCACGGGCGCGGCGCTCGGCGGCCTCGGGCTGATGTCGCCGGCGCGCGCCGCCGATGTCTCGGTGCGATTTGCGGGCTGGGCTTTCGAGCCGCAGGTGGTCGAACAGCGCCTGCGGCAGTTCATGGCCGAGAATCCGGACATCAAGGTGAACTACTCGCCGCTCGACATGCAGTTGTATAGCGAGAAGATGATCGCCCTGTTCAATGCCGGCTCCCAACCGGACACTTTCTACGTACGCGACACGGACCTGGGCGCATGGGTCGACGCGGGCTGGCTGCAGCCGATCGACGGCTTGCCGAAGCTCGACGAATTGAATCGCGACATCTTTCCTTTCGACCGTCAGGCGCTCTTTTACAAGGGCAAGCAATACGGTACGCCCTACTACGGCGACATCTACGTCTACATCTACGACCGCGCCGCGCTCGACAAGGCGGGCGTCAAAGCGGCACCCGTCACGCTCGATCAACTCAAGAGCGCGGCCCTGGAGGTCAAGAAAGCAGGCCTCGCCCAGTACCCGATCCTGAAGGGCTATAAAACGAACGTGGACGGGCTGAGCGAATTCTGGTCCATGGTGCTCGCCTCCGGCGGCCATCTGTTCAATCCCGCGATGGACCCTGTGTTTCCCAATGAAGACAAGACCGCGCTGACGGTGCTGCAATGGATGGTCGATGCAATGCATAGCTGGCAGATCCTCGACCCGCGTGGCCTCGAACTCGACGACACCCAGGTACGCGACGCCTTCCTGAGTGGCCAAGGCATTTTCACGTCCAATGTCGGAAACGTCTTTCCTCGCTCCAACAATCCGCAGTACAGCAAGCGTGCCGGCAGCATTCGCATGACGCGCTTTCCAGCCGTGAAGGATGTCGGCAAAGGACCGATGGGATGGGCGCGCCTGTATGGCATGAGCGCGCAGACCAAAGCGCGCGACGCGGCCTGGCGTCTGATGTATTTCCTCGGCGGCAAGGATGCCAGGGGTCAGTTCTCATCCGCCCAGACGTGGTATCTCAAGTACGGCGTCGGGTATCCGTTCAAGCCGCTCGACAGCGATCCGCAGATTGCGGCCTCGCAGAAACAGCTGGGCTACGAGCCAGCGATCATCCAGCAGCAAATGTCGAATGCCCGCACGCGCGAGAACATCGCCACGACCTGGTACACCGAATGGGACCGCTTTACGCAGCAGCAGATTCAGGCTGTGTTGATGCGGCAGATCACGCCGATCGCGGCATTGACCGCGTCGGCGCAAAAAGCGCAACAACTGAAGAAGGAGGCGAGTTAATGACCAATTTCACGCTTGAGCGGGAGGGCGCCGGCCCCACTGCGGTGTTCCTGCACGGGTTCTGTCAGTCGTCGGCCTACTGGGAGCCGACTGCCGACCGGCTCGCCGCCGCCGGCATTGCCTGTCTCGCGCCCGATCTGCCGGGCTTCGGCGCGTCGGCGGGGGAACGCGGTCCGTACTCGATGGCCGCGCTGGCGGACTCGGTCGCGCGCCTGCTCGATGAACGCGGCCTATCGCGCATCACGTTGATCGGCGGATCCATGGGTGGCGTCGTCGCGCAGCAGTTCGTCTTGCGCTACCCGGAACGCGTCGCACGTCTGCTGCTCGTCGCGACCGGCGCGATGGCCGCAGACCCCGCCGCGGCGCTGGCGAAGGCCGACGCCATGGCGTCAGCACCCTGGGACGAAGCCGCGATCGAGCCGATCGTGAACGGGTTCTTTCTGCGCCCTCCATCGGCTCCTGACTTGGCAAGGTTCCGCAGCATCGCGCTGAGTGCGGCCCAAGCCGCCGCCGTCGATGCGGCACGTTCCAACGCATTGAATAACACGCTCGACCAACTCGCCTCCATCCGGGTTCCGACGATGATCATCCAGGGGCGGCACGACCGCGCGCGCACGCCCGAGCATGGAGCAGAAATGCGCGCAAGGATTGCGGGCGCCGCGTTGGCCGTCATCGAGGACGCAGGCCACACGCCGCAACTCGAGCAGCCGCACGCATTTCATGACGTTGCGCTGCCTTTCCTGCGCGCCGCGTGTATCGATCAACCGGTTGCCGGCCGGACCTTAGCCTGAACCACGGAGAACGTAGATGATTCCGAATGAAATCGCGGACAAGGTCTGCCTGGTGACCGGTGCGAGCCGCGGGATTGGCGCGGCGGTGGCACGCGGCCTCGGCGCCCGTGGTGCGAAAGTGATGGTTCATTACCGCAGCGGACGTGCGCAAGCCGAGGCCGTGGCCGCCGACATCGAGCAGCATGGCGGCACCGCCCGCCTCGTAGAGGGCGACATCGCGCTACAAGGCACCGCCGAGCGGCTAATTCGGGAAACGGTTGAGACCTTCGGGCGGCTGGACGTGCTGATCAACAATGCCGGCGACCAGATCTCGCGCGTCGGCATTGCAGAGTTTCCCGACGAACTCTTCGAGCGCCATATGGCGATCAACGTGCGGCCTGTGTTCGCCGCATGCCGCGCGGCAGTGCGCCAGTTTCGAAGTCAGGAGAGCGGCGGCAACATCATCAACGTCAGTTCGGTCGCGGCACGCACCGGTGGCGGCGCGGGCTCCGCGGTCTATGCCGGCGCGAAGGCCTTCATGTCGACATTTTCGCGTTCGATCGCGAAGGAACTCGCGCCGGAAGGCATCAGGGTGAATGTCGTCTCGCCCGGGGTGATCACGACCGACATGCAGGACCGCGTCACCTCGCCCGAACAGCTGAAGGCCACCGCGACGCAGATCCCGATGGCGCGCATCGGCGACCCGGAGGACTGCGTCGGAACCTTCCTTTACCTGTGCTCGGATCAATTGAGCGGCTACGTGACCGGTCAGGTCGTCGAGGTCAATGGCGGTCTGCTGATGCCTTGAAGCAAGCGTCCCGCCATTCATCTATCCATTCCCGGAGTCACCGCTTTGGCAAACCTCAGCATCCACAATGTTAAAAAGTCCTACGGCTCTCACTCCGTCATTCAAGATATCAGCGTGGATATCCCGGATGGGGAATTCGCGGTGCTCGTGGGTCCTTCCGGCTGCGGCAAGTCGACATTGCTGCGAATGATCGCGGGCCTCGAGGACATCACGTCGGGACAGATCCGCGTGGCAGGGCAGGTCGTGAACGACGTGTCGCCCAAGAACCGCGACATGGCGATGGTGTTTCAGAACTACGCACTTTACCCGCACATGACGGTTGGGCAGAACATGGGATTCTCGCTCAAGATCAGCAATGTCCCGAAGGCTGAAATCGCGCAGCGCGTCAGGCGTGCCGCTGAGATTCTCGCCCTCGGTCCGCTCCTCGAACGCTATCCTCGCCAACTCTCGGGCGGGCAACGCCAGCGCGTCGCAATGGGACGGGCGATCGTGCGCGATCCGCAAGTCTTCCTGTTCGACGAGCCGCTGTCGAACCTCGATGCCAAACTGCGCGTCGCCATGCGCACCGAGATCAAGCAGCTTCATCAACGCTTGCGGACGACGACCGTCTATGTCACTCACGATCAGGTCGAGGCGATGACGCTGGCCGACAGGATCGTGGTGATGCGCGACGGTGTCGTCGAACAGGTGGGTGTGCCGCTCGAAGTATACGATCAGCCCCGCAACGTGTTTGTGGCAGGGTTCATCGGCTCGCCGGCCATGAATTTTTTGC
Source organism: Paraburkholderia sp. RL17-347-BIC-D (assembly GCF_046027915.1). Taxonomy (NCBI): domain Bacteria; kingdom Pseudomonadati; phylum Pseudomonadota; class Betaproteobacteria; order Burkholderiales; family Burkholderiaceae; genus Paraburkholderia; species Paraburkholderia sp. RL17-347-BIC-D. The sequence continues at coordinate 78,285 of NZ_JARESS010000033.1, read as the reverse complement.
GGGGCGCGCTTGTCGATGGCGACAAGGAAACCGAGTTCCGTTCCGATAGTGGCTTGACGGTTCGCCTCGGCCGCCAACTCAGGGCGGACCATTCAAGGCCGGTGATCCTCGGAATACGTCCCGAGCATTTCGTCATCACGGAGGATGGCACGCCGACCGAAGTCGTGGTCGTCGAGACGACCGGCTCGGCCACTCAGATCAATGTCCGTTACGGCAGCGACGAGATCGTCTGCGAGTTTCGCGAACGCGTTCTCGCGCGACCGGGAGAGCGCCTGTGCATCGCTCCAATACCGGACGCCCTACACCTGTTCGACGCGGAAACCGGCCGACGTTTGCCGGAGCTCGACCGCTCCCTGTCCTGATAAACACGCCGTACGCCGGTCTCGCGCTGTACGGCGCGCAATAAATAGTCCACTCCCGCTCGCCGACTACCCCGGAATAAGCACGCGACTGCGCGTGAGCACCTCTTTGGCCAGCTCCACGATGGTATCCGCGCCGCTAAGACACTCTTCCTGATAGGCGACAAAGAACCCTTGCTGAGTGATTGGCCGCTCAGTGTTCAGCACGTGAATCAGCCCGGAATCGATCTCTGCGCGCATTATCGCGGGCGACAACACGGCCGCCGCATGTCCGGCCGCGACGAGCCGCGACATCATCGACAGGGAATTGCATGAGCTGATGTTGTCCGGATTGCAACCTGCGCTGCGAAACCAGTTCATCACCAGCGAATGGTTCGATGACGGTTGCGAGACGGTGATGATCGGCACCGACGCAAGATCGTGAGGTGCGATCTTGTTGTTAGGCACGAGTTGCGGTGAAGCAACCCAGTGCAGATCGGTGTAGCCGATGGCGGTCTCGACCACGTGGGGCGCATCGGTGGAATCGTTCAGTATCGCTATGTCAAGTTCGTGCGCACCAAGCTTGCGTCCGAGCGCGACGCCCACATCGATCGTGAGTTCGATCTTCATGTGCGGATAGCGCGTCTTGAGTTGCGTCAGTAGATCCGCAAGCCCAGCGTGGGCGATGGACTCGATCGCGCCAAGGCGTAGAAGCCCGTACATGGGGTCGGTACGCTTCGCGATCTGTTCGAGTTTCTCGGCGAGCTTCAGCACCTGTTCCGCATCGGCGAGCGCATCGCGGCCTGCGAGCGTGAGTTCGGAGCGCGTCCGGCTGCGCGTGAAGAGCTGCACGCCGAGATGTTCTTCGAACTCCTGGATACGCGCCGAAATGGTCGGCTGCGTGAGATGTTGATGACGCGCCGCCGCATGAAACCCTCCCAACCGCGCCACCCAGTAAAAGGTTTCAATTTGCTGAAGAGAAATACGCATGATCGAAGGTTTCTATCAGATGGTCTCGCTAACTTTGATTATCTCCCGGAAAAAATGGATTCGTATACTCGGTGCACTCTTTGGTTGCCTCTCAATTGACACGGAAGCGTGGCGCGTCATTGATCACTTTGCAGCAAGACAGTCCGTAGGCTCCGATTGCCCCGCGCGCAATCTAACACTGCCCGGTCCCGAGATACGAAGTGGTGCGCGGTTTATCACAAGATCGGCATATAAATCCTCTGACGATGAATTGGGAATCCTTATGATAAGGAAGTCACTGCTCGCTCTCGCACTTTCGAACGCGTTCGCTATTCCAGCGTTTGCGCAAAGCAGCGTCACGTTGTACGGGATGATCGATGAGGGGCTGACCTACGTCAGCAACTCCGCCGGCCATAGTCAATGGGCCCTGCAAAGCGGCGTCGAGGGCGGCAGCAGATGGGGTTTGAAAGGTAGCGAAGATCTCGGCGGCGGCACGAAAGCGATCTTCCAGTTGGAAAACGGCTTCAACGTTTCCACGGGCACGCTCGGGCAGGGTGGTCTGGAATTCGGCCGTCAAGCCTACGTCGGCCTGACGAACCAACGCTGGGGTACGCTGACATTCGGCCGCCAGTATGACCCGATTGTCGACATGATCGGGCCGACCACTTCCAATGGCCAATGGGGTGGCCTGTTCTCGCACCCGAGCGATATCGACAACACGGACAATGCCTTTCGCGTAAACAACTCGGTCAAGTATGTCACGCCGACCTGGGCAGGCCTAACGGCCGAAGCGATGTACGCCTTCGGGGGTGTCGCCGGCGACTTCCGCCAGAAAAGCACGATCGCCGCTGGCGCGAATTATCGCAATGGTCCGCTGTACCTTGGCGCCGCATACTTTTACGCCACCAACCCCGCGCAACAGTTTCCGGATGGTGGTTTCAAGCCGAACGCCATACCGGGCGTGTCGAACGGCCAGGGCGCATTCGGCTATGTCGGCAATCCGGGCAACATGCAGAACATCGGCGTGGGCGGCGCGTACACGATCGGGCCGGCGCGGGTCACCCTGGCGTACACCAACACAGGTTCGAGGACGCGAGCGGCGTGGCAGGTAACACGGTCACCTTCAGCAACTACGAGATATGGGGGCAATACCACGTGACGCCAGCGACGACTCTGGGCGCCGGCTATACCTTCACGGAAGGCAAGGTGGACTACAACGGCGCGAGACCGAAGTACAACCAGGTCAACCTGCTAGCGGACTACGCTCTCTCCAAACGCACCGACGTCTACCTGAACGCGGCATATCAGAAGGCTGCTGGAGGAGCAAACGCGGATATCTATCAGGGTTTCCCGGGATCGGAATCGAGCACGACGACGCAATGGGTCGCGCGTGCGGCCCTGCGCGTGAGATTTTGATAGCGCCGCTCGAGCGGCAACCATTACTGAAGCAGGGGAGTGAACATGAACACGAGAATGGCAGCGCTGGCGCACGGCCGTAAATCATCGGTTCGATGGAGGATCTTCTGGTTCCTGCTCGTGCTGATCACGATCAACTACGTGGACCGCGCTTCGCTGTCGGTCGCGATGCCCCTGATCTCGAAGGAGTTCTCGCTCTCGCCGATGGTGCAAGGCTTGATTCTGAGTTCGTTCTTCTGGTCGTATACGGTGATGCAGATTCCGGCGGGCCTGCTGGTCGACCGCTTCAAGCCGCGCATCGTGATCACGGTGGCGACACTCGTCTGGGGAGGCTTCCAGGCCGGCGCGGGATTCTGCACGAACGCTGCTTCACTGCTGCTCATGCGCCTCGGTCTTGGGTTCGCCGAGGCGTCGATCGCTCCCGCCGGCGGTAAGCTCAATGCGCTATGGCTGACGCGCAACGAACGCACAAGGGGCGCGTCGCTAATGGACGGCGGCGCGCCGCTCGGCGCAGCGGTGGGATCGCTGTTGATCTCGGCGTTGATCGGAGTATTGGGCTCGTGGCGCCTCGCGTTTGTGGTTGCGGGTGTCGCCACGACGCTGGCCGGCGCCCTGGCCTGGGTCTATATCCGCAATCATCCGCGTGAGCATCCGGCGGTCAACGAAGACGAAGCATCGTTCATCGAGCGTTCGCACGAGGAAGAACTGGAGCGCGAGCCGGGCAACGCATCCGGGCGTGCAATCGACTTTCTGAAGTATCGCTCCTTCCTGTTCATGTTCTTCGGCTTCATGTGCTGCAACACGTTGTTCAATGGATTGCTTACGTGGATGCCGAGCTATCTGATCAAGGAGCACGGCCTCGATATCCGTCAAATGGGTGGGTCGAGCTTCATCATCTACTTTTCCGGCTTCGCCGGCGAACTCGTCGGCGCGTGGCTTGCGGATAAGTGGCTGGCGGCGGGCGGCAGGCCGAACACGGTGTTGCGTACGATTTTCGGCGCGGCTGGCGTGATTGCCACCGTCTCGGTGTTTTCGGTGGCTTACTTGTCCAGCGCGACGCTGGTCGTCGCGTTGCTCTCGTGCACGGTTTTCTTTTTGCGCTGGGGCAACCTTTACTGGTGCATTCCACCTTTGCTTGCCACGCGCAACAAGGTCGGCACACTAGGTGGTTTTCTGAACCTGGGAGCGGCGGTCGGCGGCATTGGCGCGCCGATTCTGGTCGGCGGGATTGTCCAGACGACCGGTTCGTATTTTCTCGCCATGATGTTTTTTGCGGCGACCGGCGTTGGCTTGCTGCTCTGCTCGCTCGGCATCGATTACGAGAAGAAGTTGCCTGTATGAGACCGGCGCTACCGCTTTCCGGTCTTCAATTAACAACCGTCAGTAAGGACGCTTTGATGAACCCAGATGACTCGTATAGCCAGCCTTGGCAATGGCCTGAAGCCCATTGGCGGAAGTTGGTCGACCAGGTACGCGCGGGACGCGCGCTTCGCCCCAATGGCTGGCCTGCTGGAGCGCGCTGCGCGGTGGCGCTCTCATTCGATTGCGACCACGAAACCAGTGAATTGCGCGAGGGCGGAAAGTCGATCGGCCGGCTCAGTTGGGGGCAGTACGGTAGCCGGGCGGGCATGCCGCGCATTCTCGACGTGCTGCGCAAATATGCCGTGCCGGCGTCGTTCTTCGTACCCGCGGTCACTGCCCTTTTGCATTCGGAAGAGGCACGCAGTATCGTCGGCGACGGCCACGAAATCGGCCTGCACGGCTGGATTCATGAACTGAACTCGGTGCTCCCGCATGAGGCGGAACGCGATCTGTTGCTACGCTCGGCGGACACGCTCGAGACCATCACCGGGCAGCGTCCTGTGGGCATGCGTACGCCGTCATGGGATTTCAGCCCGCATACGCTGTCCATCGCGCGCGAAATGGGATTGCGCTACGATTCGTCGCTGATGGCCGACGTCGACTGCTATGAACTGCTCGAGGCCGGCGTGCCGAGCGGTCTCGTCGAACTGCCCGTCGAGTGGATTCGCGACGACGGCGCGTACTTGATCATGAATCGCTTCGAGGCGGTGCGGCCTTATACTTCGCCGGCCGACGTCTACGATATCTTTCGCCGCGAGTTCGATGCGGCCTATGCGGAGGGTGGGGTCTTCCAGTTGACGATGCATCCGCACGTTACCGGTTACCGGTCGAGGATATGGATTCTGGAAGAAATCATCCGGCACGCGCAGTCGTTGCCGGGAGTGTGGTTCGCGACACATCGCGATGTCGCCGAATGGGCACTTGAACATGCACAACCGACCTGAATCCAGTGCGCGATCCGGCGGCGCCGGGCAGCCGCGCTTTCCGGTTCCGCCGAAGGCAACCGATAGTCACCACCACATCTACGATGCGCGGTATCCAGTCGATCCGTCAGCGCAGTTGCAGCCGCCCGACGCGACGGTCGCCGACTATCGCGCGCTGCAGCGGAGGCTGGGTGTCGAGCGACATGTCGTCGTTCAACCGTCTACGTATGGAACGGACAACCGATGTCTGCTCGATGCCTTATCGCAATTCGGAAAGACCGCGCGCGGTATCGCGACCGTGCCCGTCACCGTGACGGATGGTGAGTTGGCCGGTCTTCACGATATGGGCGTACGCGGGCTGCGCTTTAACCTCGAATACCTGGTCGGCGTCACTGTATCGATGATGGCGCCGCTCTCGAAACGGATCGAACCGTTCGGCTGGCACATTCAGGTCAATGCCACCGCCGCGCAGCTACTCGCGCATCGGCAGTTGCTTGCGAGTCTGTCGTCGCCGCTCGTGATCGATCATATGGGGCAGATCCCGCAACCGGACGGCACGGAGCATGCCGCGTTCCGGATGGTCGAGGCGCTGCTGGCCGGCGGCCGTACCTGGGTCAAATTGAGCGGCCCCTATCTCGCGTCGAAAAGCGGAGCGCCGGTCTACGCCGACGTCGGCGCTGTCGCGCTTAGATTGGCCCGGCTTGCCCCGGACAGGATGCTGTGGGGAACGGACTGGCCTCATCCGACGCAAGCGGCCGACAACAAGCCGGACGCTGCCCATTTGGTGGATGACCTGGCGCTGTGGATACCGGATGAATCGACGCGGCATCGAATCCTCGTTGAAAATCCTGCGAGGCTTTACGGCTTTTAGCATGCGTGCGGCACGCCGCGCCGCCTGGTTCAATGCTTGCCGATGTAGGCAACCACGTCGATCTCTACGAGTACACCTTGCAGACCGGCTTCCACGGTCGTTCTCGCCGGCTTGTGCTGGGCAAACCAGTTCGCGTAAAGCGCATTGAAGCGGCTAAAGAGCGTCAAGTCGGTCAGATAGACCGTGACCTTGACGACATCCTGCAGTCTCGCGCCGGCGGCCGCCAGCACCCGCTCGACATTCGCGAGCGTTGCACGGGTCTGCTCTTCGATCGAGTCGCCGATCAGCTTCCGGTCGGCGTCGCGCGGCGTCTGGCCGGACAGGAAGACGAAGTCGCCCGCGATCATCGCGGAAGAATAGTGCCCGCCTGGTTTGAGGTCCGTTGGATTGACGCTACGCAGTGCGCGGGACGTGCCGCTATCGTTCATGTTTTTTCCCTTCGCCTTGATCTGGTGTTTTTCCAACTTGCCGTATGACGTGCGTGGCTGCGTGGCGTCGCTTCAATCGACTTCTGCCCGCCACGAGCCTTATGGCCTATCGACGGTTCCCGAGTTGCTCACGCACTTCCCACGACCCTTCCGCGGTGAGCACAATTGCGCTGGGGTAGAGATAAGCAGTCGTGCAAGCGTGGCGCGGCAATAGCATCACCCGGTCGCCGACTGCCAGATCGGTGTTTTCGACCACGACGTGCTCTTCGCTCATCATGACGATCTTGCCGTCCCAGCGAAAGCGCTCGGCCAGCGGCTTGTCCGGCGAGATCGCCTTCGAGCCCGCATCGAGTGTGGCGGTCGTGCTATTGCGTGAAATCACCGTGGCCAGCACATAGGCGCTCGGCGTCCAGCCGAGCGCAGGCAACTCCAGGTCGTGTTGAGCGCTCGAATAGGCCCAACTGCCGGGGGACACGAAATCGGCGAGTGTGAGCGGCCACAGATCGAACGTATAGCTGCCCCCGGCGATGAGCCTTCTCGACAATCCTTCTGCCTCGGCGGCGCGCGCCAGCGCCGTGACTTCTTCTACGATGGCGGCCACCCGCTTGCGGCGTGTGGCATTGTCGAGATCATGGATGTGGCCGTCGTAGACATGCCATCCTCCAAAGCAGCCGAGCGTGGCCAACTCACGGGCCAGTTGCAGCGTCGCCGTTGCTATCGGCGCTCCGGTTCTGCCCATGCCGGCATCCAGATCGATAAGCAGCGAGAGATTGGGCAACTGCACCCCATTTGTCGCGAGTCGCCACGCGGCTACGCCTGCCGCCGAGTCGACGAGCGCCTCGACCCGTGCGTCCGGATGAGCATGCGCCAGCGCGAGCACGGTACGGATATGAGCAGGGTTCACAGTCGGATACGCCCAGACGACGTGTTTCGCGCCGGCCTCGAGCACCATCGCCACTTCCGCCACGGTCGCGGTCTTGAATGCGGTTACGCCCTCGCGAATCAGTCTCTTGACGATCCACCCTGCGCGATGCGTCTTCACATGCGGCATGAGGCGTTCCACCCCTCCACACGCGCGGGCGGTCGCATGCAGGTTATCGACGATGCCGCGCTCGGATACGATGAAACACGGTGTCTGCAATTCTTCTGGCAAGCTGGCGGCCCATGACGGCGCACGTTTGAGAGCGGTACTCGAAAGGTCGAACATGGTTGGTGCGTTAAGAGAAGAAAAGGGCGTCGCGCTCACGAGTGCGACGGCGCTGCGAGATATCCGTCAACGTGAGCTCTGAGCTGACTCAGCACTTGTGCATGCTGTTCCCACGACAGCCGGTCGACGCTCATCTTCGGCGTAGCGGGGCGATCGATGCGGCTATCGTCAACCGCCTGCCCGATGTCGACGGCCGCGGCTAGATACGCCCGGTCGCGCTCCGGCGTGAAATCGGTGAGCAACCGCGCGGCCGCATCTCGCGGCGCGACCATCGCCATCGCGGATACCAGGCCCCAGCCGCCCCAGTTCGAGACGCTGGAAACGATCAGGTAGTCGGCGGGAATGGCTGCGCTGATCAATGGGCCGTTGGGAATGTCGTCGTGGACGATTTCTTCGGGCAGCACGCCCATGCCGATTTCATTGCCGCCGTCGCCGATGCCGATCGTGACCCACGGACGCGGCCACTCGGGATCCTCGAACAGGAGATGCAGCGGAGCGGTATCGTCGGACATGTCGGCGCCGTACTCGCGGTGCGGCTTGCCGTCGCTCGCGGGCGACACCCGCTCGATCGCGATCATATGCGTGATCGGACGTTCAGCCTCGCTGAGCCGGGCTCTTAGCGACTTGACCGATGTGGCGCTCACTGAGGTAATCTCGAACGCCACGTCTTTCGGCAATTCCGTTGTAACAGCCCAGACCGCCTTGCAGCATGGCGCGTCCGAGATCACCGTCACCGGTATGCCGAGGTTCGAAAGTGCGGCGGCCAGGTGGGCCATGCCGCCCAGTCCGTCCGTCTCCGGAGAGGGCGGGACGGCATTGCGTATGAAGAAGCCAGTCACGATACCGACGTGGGCGTTGGGCGTGCTCATGATCGAGCGCGCGGCCGCTTCCAGCTGACCTTCAACGAACCGTTTCATGCGGCCAATATCGCGCCGGACGGTTTGGCCAATGATGTCTTCGACTTTTGCTATTCCCATTTTCCAATCTCAGTAGCAACGTTGTTCATGCGAGGCGCGGCGATGGCTTAGACCGGAATCTTCGTTTCATAATCGATTCCGATCGAACAGAGCATGAGGCCGACGCCCATTGCGGCGAAACACATCAGCGCGAGGAAATAGGAGCCGGTGAATTGAACGATCGCGCCGATCGCGATCGGGATCACCATGCCGCCGATATTCCCACCGAAGTTGAGCAGACCGCCGAGCACGCCCACCTTGTTGCGCGAGGCGAGCATGGCGGGGATCGACCAGTACAGACCACCCCAGCGCAGAAAGAAGAGCGTGATGGACAGCAGGATCACGACCATCGTGGGGCTCGTCGCATGTGCGACTGAAAACACCGCAATCGTGGCAACCACGCCGGCGATACCGAAGATCGTGCGCATGACGCGGTTCGGCGCGGCACCGCTCGCGAGCCACTTGTCGGCGACGTAGGCACCGAAGAGTTCGCCGATGAAGCCGCAGAAGAAGATCACGAAGCTGGCGCCGCCCATCTGCTGAATGTTGAAGCCCTGCACTTTCTGCAGATAGGTGGGCATCCACGTCAACAGGCCGTAGTAAAGCGTCGTGCAACACATGAAGCCGACGAACATCAGCAACACTGAGCGATACCTGAAGAAATCGAGCGAGTTGCCTGACAGGTTTTTCGCTTCCTTTTCATCTTCCTTTCGGCGGGCCTGTTCGATATGTTCCGCTTCGGCTTCGTTGACTCCGGCGTGATCGCGCGGTTGATTCTTGATGTAGTACCAGGCGCCTACGCCGCATAGGACCGTGCCGACGCCGGCGATCGCGAACGCTGTGCGCCATGAGTGCGCCACGACGATCAGCCAGGTGATCAGTACTGATCCGAGCGCCGCGCCGAGCGGTGAACCGCCGTCCATCAACGATGCGCCACGAACCCGCTCATGCTGCGTGAGCCACATCGCATTGAGCGCACCTCCCGCCGAGGCCACGGGCGCTTCCGCCACACCGAGTCCGAGCCTCGTCGCGAGCAAGGACATTGCATTGGTTGTCAACGCGCCAAGACCCTGGAAGGCACCCCAGAGCAAAGTGCACAGCGCGAGGACCAGCCGCGGCTTGAAGCGGTCGACTGCCATGCCGCCCGGAATCTGCATCAGCGTGTACGACCAGAAAAACGAACTCATGATGAGGCCTTGCATGACCGGCGTAAGCGTGAACTCGCTTGCGATCATCGGCATTGCGACGGACAGGGATGCACGATCGATGTAGTTGACCGTGACCAGCAGCAACATGATGAGAAAAATCTTCCAGCGAACCGATGTCTTCGGCTGGGCGTACGCCACGACCGCTGCGGGTGCTCTGCTCATGCCTGCTTCTCCTGACTCGCTATTTGAATGTCACGTACATGCGCGGCGCTGTGCGCATCGGCGATGGATGAACTGGTCATCTGCCACGCCGCAGGCGCCTGTTCCGTGCTGGTTAAAAATTGAGTATAGGTGCGCGGCTCTGAGTGGAGATAATCGAAAGTGACCCGGGCAATCGATAGAAATCGCCGATCATGCGCTGGGTCAAAGGTGACTCGGTGAGGAAAAGGCCGGCGTATCAATTGGTTGTAGGTTCGCTCCTTTGCACGAGCTTGATGGTGGGTACAAGCAACAAGGAGACGACCGCGCCGATCGATATCACCAGGACGGACGAGAACGTGAGATGGAGGGACTGGTGGAGCGCAACTCTCACCGCAGCGTTGACGATAGCGTCGCCCGGTGCCGAGCCAAGAAGCTGTCGCAACTGATCGGAGGTAAACTCTGCGGTGCCGGTGGAATGAGTCAGCCCATAGTTCAGAACCGCACCAAACACGGTTGCACCAAGCGTACTGCCGAGGTTGCGGGAGAAGAGGTTGGATGCCGTCGCGCTACCGCGTTCCGAAGGCCTGACGATTTCCTGGATCAGAATAAGTGAGCTCACGCTAACTATTCCCATCCCAAAGCCCATGATCAACGACCCGATTCCTGCAAACAGCGGTGTGCTCTCTGGGGTCAGTGCTGCGAAGACCACGGCGCCAATCGGCAAGAACACGCTGCCGGCGATGAGGGTGCGCCGCAGTCCGATCCTATGGAAGGAACGTGCTGCAATGGTAGCGCCCGTTGGCCAACCGACCATTATCATTGTCAAGGCGAGGCCTGCCACCACCGGGGATCTGCCCAAGACGCCCTGTACATACATGGGAAGGAAGCTGGTCAGCCCCATTAGCGCCATTCCCGAAAGGACAGTGGCGGCATTACATGCCGCGATTGGCCGATGGCCCCATAAGGAAAACGAAATCATGGGGTCGGCGGCCCGTTGCTCCTGAAGAATGAAGAGTGCGCCGAATATCACGAACAGAGCAAACTCGAGGATGGTTAGAGTACTGATGGATGTCCCGGCGCTCGTCAGCGCCACCATGAGAGCGCCGATGCATGCAGCGAAAAGCGCTGCGCCGAGGATATCGATCGAGGGGCGTTCGCGCCTCTCCTGTTCGTGTAGAAAGACGATGAAACCGGCGGCGGAGGCGAGGCCAATTGGGATATTGATCCAGAAGATCCATGCCCATGAAAGGTCGCGAATGAGCATGCCACCCGCCATGGGCCCGATGACCGCAGCGATGGCCCAGACACTGGCGAGATAACCCTGGATTTTCCCCCGCTCGCGTGCTGGATAGAGGTCGCCCACAATGGTGAGCGCAACAGGCTGGATCGCACCAGCGCCAACACCTTGAATCAGTCGAAACGCGATCATTGCAGGCATGGACCGGGCAAAGCCCGCGAGCACTGACCCCACCAGAAAGATGGCGATGCCAACGAGCATGGTGGGCTTACGACCGTACAGGTCAGCGAGCTTGCCGAATACGACGGTCATTGCGGTCTGCGTGAGCAGAAACGAGGAGAAGACCCAGCTATAAAGATGCAGACCGCCCAATTGAGTCACGATCTGCGGCATCGCTGTAGACACAATGGTCGCTTCGATAGCGACCATAGCCATTGACGCCATGACCGATGCAATCACGAGCGGTCGTACTGTTTTCAGGTGTTGTGACATGCTGTTTTGTAGAAGGGGCGCCGCCCGCGATCAGACTTGCTCCTGTAACTCGAGAGGATCTCGGGCCATTCTGGAAAACTAGCGTGACGCGGCCATGAAGATCAGGACGTCTCGATAAGCGCGTTGGGGCGAGTGAGCGGCTCGCGCCCACGGACGATATACTCTATCAAATAAGTCGTCATGTGAAGACTTATTTGATGCTTAGTGGGCGCCAGCGAGCCTTGAAGTCAAACCAAGCGATGTCACAAAAGTGAGTTGATGGACGGGGACGTTCCGTCGACGGTCAAACGGAAATACGGATTTCTCATTTGACTTATCGCTGAAGGTCGATTGAAAGCAGTCTCAATACGTTTGCTATGCGCTCTATGAAACGTTGCTGACGCACTGGTGGTTGTGGCTCGTTTTTATACTCGTCGCCTGAAGACATAATGATGCCGCCGATCTATACCAATGGCATCGCCAGACATGCGCTCGAGACGAGACTGCCCCGCCAGCAGGGTCGGAGCGTGCCGACCCTGCTGCGCAGGGCCGCCATTAGGCGCGAAAAGACAGGCTATCCAAGCACTCGCACAAAACGCGCGCGAGCCGGCTTCAACACGAACATTGCAAGGACGGCAGTACTCAGATCGAGCACGATCGCGCATCCGAACACTGGCACCCAGCTGCCGGTGTGCTCATGCAGCAACGCGGCCAGCGGGCCGCCGAAGATCGAGCCAATCCCGAACGAGATGTAAAGCCAGCCGTAGTTCGTGGTCGCATAACGGGTACCAAACGTGTCGGTCAGGGTCGAAGGGAACAGCGAGAAAATTTCGCCCCAGCCGAAGAACACCACGCCGGACAGCAGTACGAACAGGACCGCGTTTTCGCGCGTCAGCAGCCAGAGCGCCATCGCCACACCTTCCAGCGCGAACGCGAAACACATCGTGTTTTCCCGTCCCAGGCGATCCGATATCCAACCGAACAGCGGACGGGTCAGACCGTTCGTGAAGCGGTCGATCGTCAGTGCCAGCGGCAACGCGGCGAGCCCGAAGACCAGCACCTTGCTGACGCCGAAGTCGGCGGCGAAGCTTGCCATCTGCGACGTAACCATGAGGCCCGAAGTAGACATCATCGTCATCATCACGAACATCAGCCAGAACAGCGGCGTCTTAAGCATCTCGGATGGGCGGTAGTCGAGCGTCGAGCCTCCTGACTGGGATACTGCCGAGCCGATACTGTCGGCCGCAGGCGGTACTCGCAGGCCCTGCGAGGCGAGGAGGCCGACCGCCGCGAAGATGATGCCGTATAGCCAAAGCGTGGATTCGACGCCGTGCGTTGCCAGCGATGCAGAGATCGGAAAGGTGGTGACAATGGCGCCCATGCCGTAGCCCGCGGCCGCGACACCGGCGGCGAAGCCGCGTCGATCGGGGAACCAGCGAACCACGAATCCCACCACGCCGACATAGACGATGCCGGTTCCGAGACCGCCAATGCAGCCATACGTGAGGTACAGCATCGATGTACTGTGCGCAAACGAAGCCAACACCCAGCTCACGCCTGCCAGCAATGTACCGATCGAGATCAGCATGCGCGGCCCGAAACGATCAATCAGCGCACCTTGGAATGGTGAAAAGAATGCCTGCAGCAGCACCAGCAGTGAGAATGTCACTTGCAGTTCCGGCAGTGCGATGCCGAGCTTGGCCATGAGCGGCTTCGTCATCAGGGTCCATACATATTGCGGACTCGAAATCGTCATCATGCAAACAAGGCCGAGTCCGAGCTGGATCCAGCGAGTATGCGAGGCTGTTTGCGCGGCGGGCGGGGCGGCGCCTTTCAGTGCTTGCGTGGGGGTGTTCAACGTGTTTCTCCGTTTGGGATTGATGTATCGACAGATGGACAGACGTGCGCCGTCCTTGACGTCAGCGCAAACGCTCGCGGGCCGTCGGTTCAAAAAGATGCGGGCGGCGTGGCCGCCCGCTGTCTAGCAGGCGCGCTTACCAGCCAGCCGCGGCGCCGTCGCTGCGCGGGTCGAAGCCTGCTTCCAGACATCCGTTGCCGTGCCGGACAATCGCGCCCGCGTGGCCCATTGCTTCGTCGTACGGCCGCATCTGCTCGACGTCATGGCCGAGACGACGCAGCGCATTGAATGTGTCGACCGGAAACCGCGCCTCCAGCTTGAGCGATTCATTGGTTTGCCCCCAGGTCCGGCCCAGCAGCCAGCGAGGCGCGTCGATAGCGGCTTGCGGATTCCAGCCGAAGTGCGCGATCCGCGAAAAGACGGCGCTTTGCGATTGCGGCTGGCCGTCGCCGCCCATGTTTCCGTACACCATCGTGCGTCCATCGGCGAAGCGCGCGAGCGCCGGGTTCAGCGTGTGAAATGGACGTCGCTTAGGCGTAAGCGGGTTGCGCGCAGAGGGATCGAGCGAGAAGCTGCAACCGCGGTTTTGCCAGTTGATGCCCGAATCTGCGAGCACGAGGCCGCTGCCGAACTCGTGATAGATGCTCTGGATGAAGCTGACCGCCACGCCATCGGCATCGATCACGCCGAGCCACACTGTGTCGGCCGGTCCGAGACCGCGACCCCACGGTGCTGCCGTGGACATCGAAATCCGCTCGGCCATCGCGTCGAGTACACTCGGCGCAAGCAGCGCCTGTGGATCGATGTCCATGTAATCCGGGTCGGTGATGTGCTTGTCGCGTATGGCGAACGCGAGCTTGGTTGCCTCCACGCACGCGTGGACGTACTCGGGCCCGAGCGGATCCATATCGTCGCGCAAGACACGGTCAAGCACACCGAGAATCTGCAACGATACAAGCCCCTGTGTGGGCGGCGGCATGTTGTAGATCGTGCCGAGCGAATGCGTGAGCGCCAGTGGCGTGCGCAGCCTTGCGCGATGCCGTTCAAGATCCGCTAGCGACAGAGGACTTTCGAGGGCGCGCAGGTCGGCCGCGATGCTGCGCGCGAGATCGCCCCGGTAGAAATCGTCGAGACCCGCGTGGGCGAGACGCTCGAGCGTCGCGGCGAGGCGCGGCTGCACGAAGCGCTCGCCGATGGCCGGCACGCCCAGCGGGTTGTCGCTCGTCAGAAACGTCTCGGCGAACCCCGCGACTGACTTGAGTTCGTGCCGCTTGAGCGCGACGCATTCGGACTGGCTGCGCGTGACCGGGATGCCACCCCCTGCGTAGGCGATTGCGTCTTCCAGCAAGCGCGCGACCGGCAGCTTGCCGCCGAGTGTGTCAGTGGACCAGCGATGCGCCAGCGACCAGCCCGACACTGTTCCGGCCACCGTGTTCGCCGCCAGCGGGCCGCGAAACGGTATGGATTGCAGGCCGCGTGCGCGGTAGGCATCGATCGTCGCCGCCGATGCGGCCGCGCCACATGCCTCGATGCCGACGGGCTCTTCGCCCGGCCGCGAAATCAACCAGAAGCCGTCGCCGCCGATACTGTTCATATGCGGATACACCGCTGCGATGGTCGCCGCGGCGGCAATCATTGCCTCGACGGCATTGCCTCCGTCGCGCAGGATCGCGAGCGCGCTTTGCGACGCCAGCGCATGGGGTGTGACCGCCATCCCGCGGATGCCGCGCACGGGGTTCAAAAAATCTGCTCTCATGTTTCCTCAAAAATCAATCGATCATCGCTATCCGCTCAGCCGCCGCGGGTTTGGATCGCGTCATACTTGCTGCACACAACGAAGCTGGCCTCAGCGAGAAGCAACTGCGATGTTCCAGCCAGTTCTACCTTCCACCCACTCGGCAAGCGACAGCAAAGCGGCATCGTGCTGACCCGCGCCGACCAGTTGCACGCCAAGCGGCAGTCCGTCCGGACCGAAGCCAACCGGTAACGTCACCGCCGGCACGCCGAGGAAGGTCCAGGGCGTGCAGAACGCCGCATCGCCCGTATAGTCGAGCCCACGGGGCGCCTCGCCCGACGCGGGCGCTACCAGCAGCGCGTCGAGTCGCGCCGCTTCGGTCAGCCAGCGGTCGAAGCGAAGCGCCATCTTTGTCTGCAATGCCTTGGCTTTCGCATACTCGGTCGCGGGTAAAGCCCGGCCATCTTCGACCAGAGCCGTGATCGATGCGCTGACAAGAGCCGGCGAACGGTCTACCAGTTCGCCGTGTGTCAATGCGGCTTCAACTGCGAGCAGGATCGAAGCATGCCGCGCAGCGTCGGCCAGTTCGGCAGGCAAGTCGGCAGCGACGATTTCCGCGCCATCGGCACGCAAACGTAGGGCAAGTTGATTCAGCACATGCTGCTGCGCTTTGTCGATCGGTCCACCGATCTGCTCGCGCAACACGCCGATGCGCGGCGGCCGTTTTGCCGCATCGCCAGGGACTTTCCCTTGGCGGCTGTTATGCGACGCGTGTGGATCGTCCGCGTCGCTGCCTGCCAGAATAGCTAGCGCATGAACTGCGTCAGCGACATTGGTGGTGAAAACGCCGAGGTGATCGAGCGACCCTGACAACGGCAACACGCCGGTCCGTGCAATCGTGCCGTAACTCGGCTTTACCCCGACCACGCCGCAATACGCGGCGGGACGGATGACGGAGCCGAACGTCTGCGTGCCGAGCGCGAGGGGCACGATGCCTGCCGCAACGGCGGCAGCGGAGCCGCTCGACGAGCCGCCAGGTGTGTGATCGCTATTCCACGGGTTGGTCGTTGCGCCGGGCTGACGCCAGGCGAACTCGGTGGTGACCGTTTTACCGAGTATCGTGGCACCGGCTTCGCGCAAACGGGCGACCACCCATGCATCCTGGTCGGGCCTGCGCCCTTCGTAGGCCGGCGATCCATACGCGGTGGGCATATCGGCTGTATCGATCAGGTCCTTTATGCCGACTGGGACGCCCGCGAGCGGCGCGTCGCGATCGGCACGATTGACGATCGGCGACGTCGGCAGATGGATGAACGCTTGCAACTCCGGTTGCAGCCGTTGCGCGTCATTGAACGCCTGTTGCACAGTCTGCTCGACGGTGCGGGTTCCCGTGCGGATCGCGTCACGGATTTCGCGGATGCTGGGGGAGGGGGAAGAATGGTTCATTTCGCAGCGAGTGCCTGATGAATGAAGTTCTGCGCGATGAAGGTGTTGTATTTCGGCTGCTGCTTCAGGTTGCCGAGCGCGATCTGCGTATCCATCGCAACCGTCAGCGATTTCGGGGTGATGTCGACATTCCTCGGATACACGCCTTCGTCCAGCATGCGTTTTACCGCGGCGTTCACGATCTTTGGATCAACGACCGAGCCCTGCTCACTGGAATAAGATTTTTGAATGTTTCGCAACGCTAGTTGTACTGGCATGCCGGACCTCGTGCTGAACTTGAATCACTTCGCGCTTCGCTCGCGTGCCCGCTACGCGC
This sequence comes from Paraburkholderia sp. RL17-347-BIC-D, assembly GCF_046027915.1. Classification (NCBI taxonomy): domain Bacteria; kingdom Pseudomonadati; phylum Pseudomonadota; class Betaproteobacteria; order Burkholderiales; family Burkholderiaceae; genus Paraburkholderia; species Paraburkholderia sp. RL17-347-BIC-D. The sequence continues at coordinate 61,403 of NZ_JARESS010000033.1, read as the reverse complement.
AGCGTCGGTACACGGTTGGTTGATGCCTGTGAAGCGTCTGTTCCTGGGGACACTCGGTTGTTGGTTTCGCCGGTTGTCGGCGATATATAGATGCAAATAGCAACAATTGAAATATCCACATTGATTCGGTTTGCACGAAGCGTGCCATGGTGCGAAAACACCATATGCAACAGCGAATCGAGTATTTCCACGTGGAAGTGAACACGCTGCCATGTTCGGAAAGTGTGCAGATACGCGCAACGAAGGTGCATCAGGCACGGCAAAATTGGTGACGCACCGTCTCTGGGCGAAACACAAACGTTCGGCGGCGAAAGCCGCTGCAAGACATTCAGGATCGGAAACCGTTGCGAAAACTGCCTTCAGAATTGAGGCGCCGTACCAACGGTTACATCAGAAGGTTTATGGTGTGGCTCGGGTTGCGCTGGATACAGCGTCTTGCCAGTTCGATCCAGGCGTCGTTTTGGCCAGGGCACATGCGGTATGAAGTGTCGCTTCGACCGCCGCGCATAAATGCCGTGGCGTCGGTGGGCGGCCGAAAAACACGGCTTCCCACCGACGCCAGAGAGTGCTTTCCGGGTAGCAGCGTTTCTATCCAATGATTTGTCACAAGGGCCATGACGTTCACGCGTGTCAGGAGCGTTCGACGCGTTAGCGGTTAGGCAACGGCGTCTGCGTCGTTATCACCCTGGTCAGGTTTTGTATGGCATTTGCACACTGATCCTATTTGCGAAAAATCGGGAGCTGCTTCTCTCGACAGAATCAGGAGACTGTGGGTGTAACGGACGACTCAGTTTGCCGACGGCCGAACATCCAGCAAATGACCGCCGAAACGATCAGCGTGCCGCTAACGAAGTAGAGTCCGAACGAGTAGTCGCCGCTAATTTCGCGTAGCTTGCCGATGACCATCGGGCCGATCGTGCCGCCTATCAGACTGCCCATCGCATTGATCAATGCGATGCCCGCAGCTGCAGCCGAACCGGAGAGGAACTGCGTGGGCATGCTCCACAGCGGCGGCTTCGCAGCGTTGATGCCAAAATTCGCGACCGACAGTCCGACGATCAGGAGCAGTGCGGAGGGTGCATACCCGGCAAGCAGCATCCCTGCGCCTGCGGCCAGACATGCGATCGACACGTGCAATCTGCGTTCGCCGGTGCGGTCGGAGTTTTTTGCCCAGAGCACCATGCCGACGACGGCGACGACATTGGGAATTGCGTTGACGAGGCCTAGTTCGAAATAGCTGAAGCCGAAGTGGCTAATGATCATTGGCGCCCAAATGCCAATCGCGTACAGGCCAGTCGACGTGCCCGCATAAACGAGGGCGAGGGCGAGCACTCGCGGATCCTTCGTGGCCGCCCATACGCTGGATGCCGCACCGGTCGCCTTGGCGGCGCGCTCCCGGTCCATCTCGAGCGTGAGCCACTCACGCTCGTCGGTATCGAGCCAGCGAGCATCTTCAGGCTTGTCGGTCAGGAAGAAGAACGCGATCACGCCGAGCGCGATGGTTGGCGCCGCTTCGAGAATGAAGAGCCATTGCCAGCCATGAATCTGTGCGATGCCGTCCATGCCCATGATGGCGCCGGAGATCGGCGAGCCGATCATGTTCGATAACGGCGCGGCGGTCATGAAGATCGCCGTCACGAGCGCTCGGTGCCGGGCCGGGAACCAATAGCTCAGGTACAGGATGATGCCGGGGAAGAATCCAGCCTCCGCCAGCCCTAGCAAGAAGCGCAGCACATAGAAGCTATATGGACCGCTGACGCTCGCGGTCCCAGCGGAGAGGCCTCCCCACACGACCATGAGCAACGCGATCCACCGCCGCGCGCCGACGCGCTGCAGCGCGAGATTCGACGGCATGCCGAACACGATGTAGCCGACGAAGAAGATTCCCGCACCGAAGCCGAACATCGCTGGCGTGAGCCCGATGTCGTGATTCATCGTCAGGCCGGCGAAGCCCACGTTGACTCGGTTCAGGAAGCTCACGAAGTAGAGCGCGATGATGAATGGCACGATGCGCCATGTAATCTTTTTGACTGTGCGCGTTTCTAGCGCGTGCGCGTCCGGCACGGTGGCGCGTCTGGAAGGCTGGGGCATGGTCGTCTCCCGCCGGCGCGGTCCGCGCGCCGGTCTCGTTATCAGGTTGAAAATTGCGTGGCTCGATGCTGACACGCACGCATGGAGAGCGTGCGTGCGTCCATTTACGACATGCTGCCTTGCTGGGCGGGAAGATCGATGCGTGCCCACGGATTGGCTGCCCAATGCCGCTTTTCAAATGCATCGATCTGGTCGGACTGCCGCAGTGTCATCTGGACCATGTCGAGACCGTCCAGGAACATGCGTTTTTGCCTGGGCGGGATCGAGAACGCGTGGCGCTCGCCCGAAGCGGTCACGACAACTTCGTTCTCGACGTCGATCGACAACTGTTTAGTCTCCGCATGAGCAAGTTCGGCAACGAGTGCATCGACTATTTCCGGCGCGAGCGTCACGAGCAGCAGGCGATTGTTGCCGGCGTTGAAGTAGAAGATCTCGCCGTAGCTCGGAGCGATGACCGCTTCGATACCGGCTTGTTGCAGCCCCCACACGGCGTGTTCGCGGCTCGAGCCACAGCCGAAATTCGAACCGGCGATGAGAATACGTGCGTCGCGATATTCCGGGCGATTCAGCACGAACGTCTCGCGCTGCTGACCGCGGTCGTCGTAGCGCAGGTCGTAAAGCAGTCCACGCGCGAGCCCCGACTTGTCGATGCCGAACAGAAACTGCTTCGGCATGATCTGGTCGGTATCAAGATTGTTGATCGGCAACGGTGCTGCGGTGCCCTGAATGAGACGGCGATCAGCCATGTACAAGCTCCTTGCGAATGTCGACGATATGACCCGCGATCGCGGCGGCAGCGGCCATTGCGGGACTCATCAGGTGTGTCTTGCTACCACGGCCCTGGCGGCCTTCGAAGTTGCGATTGGTCGTCGAAGCGCAGCGCTCGCCCGGCGCCAGGACGTCGTCGTTCATCGCGAGGCACATCGAACAGCCGGGCTGGCGCCACTCGAAGCCCGCGTCGATCAGGATCTGCGCAACGCCTTCGCGCTCCGCCTGGTCGCGGACCATGCCGGAACCAGGAACGACCATGGCGCGAACCGATGCCGCGACCTTGCGTCCCCGCACCATAGCCGCAGCCGCTCGCAGATCTTCAATGCGCGCGTTCGTGCACGAGCCAATGAACACACGATCGATTGGCGTGCCCTCGATGCTTGCGCCGGACGGCAGCGCGATGTAGTCGAGTGCCTTGCGCGCGGTTGCTGCGTCGATGCCGGTTGCCGTGTCGACCTCGGGAATGTGCCCGTCGACGGGAATCGCCTGGTCTGGACTCGTGCCCCACGTAACATAGGGCGCGATTTGCGATGCATCGACACGATGTTCGACATCGAAGAGAGCATCGGGGTCCGAGCGCAGCGAGCGCCATGCGGCCGTCGCGCTTTCGAGCGTCGACGTATCCAGATCGCGCACGCGGGCCCGCACGTAGTCGATCGTCGTGTCGTCCGGTGCAATCAACGCAGCGCGCGCGCCGGCTTCGACCGTCATGTTGCACAGGGTCATTCGCGCCTCGGCAGAAAGCGAAGCGATCGTCGATCCCGCATATTCGAGCGCGAAGCCGCGGGCGCCTTGTGCGCCGATACGGGCAATGATGTGCAGTACCAGGTCCTTCGACGTGGTGCCAGGTGGCAGTACGCCGTCGACGGTGATCCGCATGTCGTTCGCCACGCGATAGACGAGCGTTTGCGTCGCGAGAACGTGTTCGACTTCGGAGGTGCCGATCCCGAAGCCGAGTGCGCCGAGCGCGCCGTAAGTCGTCGTGTGACTATCGCCACACAGCACGACCATGCCAGGCCGGATCAGTCCGATTTCCGGTGCGACGACGTGCTCGATCCCCTGCGCCGGATCGTTCACGTCGAACAGGTGGATGCCTTGCGTGACGCAGTTGCGTGTGAAATTCGCGGCTTGCTTTGATGCGTCGACGATGTCGATCGTGCGGGCGGCAACCGGCACCGCACGCGTCGGGATGACGTGGTCGACAATCCCCATCTGCTGCCGTGGCCGGCGCACGAGGAGGTCTTTCTCAGCGAGTCCGGCGAACGCCTGCGGACTCGTGTACTCGTTCATGATATGCAGGTCCGCATACAGCAGCACATGCTGTTCGTCGAGGCGGTCGACCGTATGTGACGCGACGAGCTTTTGATAGAAGGTGTGCGGCATGGACTCCTCTGGCCGGTTGAATCTGAAGCGTGGGGCGCGGTCATGATCGACCGATGAGCGGGAGTCTAATTCGCCAATTCCGTTATAGAATTCAGTAGAATCTAAACTACTCTTAAATTAAATTTATCAATGGATGCGGTTTCGGACCTCGAGTTTTTCGTCAAACTCGTCAAACATGGCAGCCTGTCGGCGCTCGCGCGGGACGTTGGGGTCACGCCGCCCGCGGTGAGCGCGCGTCTTGCGCAGATGGAGCGGCGCCTCGGTGTGCGGCTACTGAACCGGACTACCCGGCGGCTCAGCATGACGCACGAGGGCGAGCAATACCTGACGACGGGGTCGAAGCTGCTGTCTGCGTTACAGGAACTCGACCGGACCATTTCGAGCAGCAGAGCGACGCCAAAGGGGCTGCTGCGCGTGAATGCGACGTTCGGCTTTGGCCGCCGTCACATCGCCCCGGCCATCGCAGCGTTTCATCGCCAGTATCCCGACGTCGAGGTACAACTCGAGTTGACGGATCGCCCGTTGAATCTCGCCGAAGCGGCGTTTGACGTCGGCGTGCGGTTCGGCGAGATTCCTGATTCGAGGTTGATCGCACGCAAGGTCGCGACGAACCGCCGGATGGTCTGTGCGTCGCCTATCTACGTGCGCGCGAAAGGCGAACCGGATACGCCGCGCGATCTGCAGCGGCATCAATGCATCGTACTCAGGGAAAACGACACGGCCTACGGCACCTGGCATTTCAGCAAGGGGAAGCGCCACGAGACGGTCAAGGTGCACGGTGTGCTGAGCAGCAATGATGGCGAAGCAACGCTCGTTTGGGCGCTTGACGGACAGGGCATCCTGATGCGTTCGGAGTGGGATGCGACCACCTATCTGCAGTCCGGCCGTCTCAAGCAGTTGCTGCCCGATTGGTCGTTGCCACCAGCAGATATCTACGCTGTGTATCCAGAGCGGCTCAATCTGACGGCGAAGGTGACGGCGTTCGTCGAGTTTCTCGAAGGCTTTCTCGGGAAGGGGCCGGGAGCGGGCTGAGATGGCGAAAAAGCCGGTGGTTTTCCGCTCACCTGCGATTTGCACCGCAACCCGGAACACGTCGGTCGAGCCGGCTGGCAATGGACATTTTGCCGTGCGTCTAGTCGGCGTCGTCGACGCGCTTCCAGAATTCGAACGCAGCGGCGCATACGTTGAGCGGCGCGCCCGTCGCGACCAGCAGCCAGAGAAGTAGACGCGCCTTGCGCGGCCCGAGCCACCCTGAAAACAAAGCGCCACGGCGGGCCAAGTCGATTTCTGAACCAGAAAATCCATAGGTGCGCGCCGCCGTCGATCCCGATCCCGTGCGGCTGGCGATGACGATCGGCAGCCGCGGCGCCAGCGCTTCGATGCGCTGTGCTTCGTCATCCGAAACATGCCCTGCACCGTAGGCCGCGATGACGATCCCGTGATATCCCGCGTGGGCGACCGCATCGAGCATCTCACCCGTCTCGCCCAGACATGTCTCGACGAGTGCCACTCGAACCGACAGGTTGGGCTTTGAGAAGCGCTGGGAATAACGCCTTGACGGTGGACGGAAATACTGGGGCACACCTTCGAGCACCATGCCAGCCGACCCCACGACCGGCGACTCGAAGGTTTCGACGGACATTGAGTTCGCTTTGCGCACCCAGCGCGCCTCATGGATCGTGTTGTTCATGACCACGGCTACACCGCGCCCGCGGCTGGCGCTGCACGCCGCGCAGGCCACCGCGGCGAGAATGTTGGCCGGCCCATCCGCGCCCGCAGCCAGCGGCGTGCGCATCGCGCCTGTGACTACCAGTGGCTGTGGATGCGTCCATAGAAGATCGAGCAGGAAGGCGGTTTCCTCGAGCGTGTCGGTCCCTTGGGTCAGGACGATCCCGGCGGCGCCGTCAGCCACCATGCGCTCTGCCCACACTAGACTGTCCAGCACATGCGCAAAGTTCAGCGAAGGGCTGGGTAACTGCAAAAGCGTCTCGGCGTGAATCTGCGCGATGTCAGCCAGACCGGGGACCGCAGCCACCAATTGTTGCGCCGAAAGACGTGGCAGCGCGCCAGCGTCGGCGTTGTCGGCGGACATGCATATCGTGCCGCCCAATGCCCCGACAGCGATGCTCGGATAGTTCATCGAAGTATTCCTTTCGAGTGTTTGGGAAAAAGACCAGCTTGAACCGTAGCTCAAATAGCGTGCAAAGAGTCGGTACCGACGAGGAGCGCCGTATCGCGCCCGGAATCGGTGCGATGCCGAACTTGCACTGCTTGATGCACCTTCCTCGCGCGCACTTGCACAAGTCCCGCGCATCGCGGTGCGCTCTTGCCGATTGAGTAAGTGTCCGCTCGCCCACACGTACTGGATTTACGCATGATGGCACGCTTCGTGCCTATACGCATGTAAATTGCAATTGTTGCAAGTTGCAATTAATCGGCATAGTGGAATCGCAGATCAGCCCGTCGCAAGCGCATATCCGAGATTGGAGCATCTGAACTTCAGCCTGGATGTCCGAAGGCTTACCACTGTATCGACGAGCTTACTGAACACGTCGAAGAGAGTGGCGAGTGGACGCGGCCGCCAATACGGCGCAAGCGCGGCCCGAATTCATTTTGTGTCATTTCTTCCTATTGGAGTGAAGCATGTTGAAGCGATTGTTTACTCGATGCGTGGCTGGAGCGCTGATCGCGAGCGCTGCGACGATGGTGTGTGCGCAGGATGCATCCAAGGTGTTACGAATCGTGCCGCAAGCCGATCTGAAGATCCTCGATCCGATCTGGACCACGGCATTCATCACGCGCGATCACGGCTACATGATCTACGACACCCTGTTCGGGGTGGATGCCAAGGGTGTAGTACAACCGGAGATGGTGGACACATATACGACCTCACCGGACAGCAAGACCTGGACGTTCACGCTGCGCAAGGGGCTCGCGTTCAGCGACGGCAAGCCGGTCACCTCAGCTGACGTTATCGCGTCGATCACGCGCTGGGGCAAGCGCGACGTGTTCGGTGAGAGAATGTTTGCGGCCCTGCAGTCGTTCGATGCGGTCGACGCCAAGTCCTTTCGCATGACGTTCAAGCAACCCTTTCCGATGGTCCTGGACGCGCTAGGCAAGCCGTCGGGCAGCGCCCCGTTCATCATGCCGAAGCGGGTCGCCGATACGCCGGCGGACCAGCAGATCTCTGATTACACCGGTTCGGGCCCCTACATCTTCAAACAGGACGAGTATCGCCCGGGCGCGAAGATCGTATACATCAAGAACCCAAACTATGTGCCGCGATCGGAGCCGGCTTCCGGGACCGCAGGCGGCAAGCATGTCTATGTCGACCGGGTCGAATGGATCGTGCTCAAGGACGCACAGACGCAGGCCAATGCGATTGCGAACGGTGAAGTGGACATGATCGAATGGATGCCCGCCGAGCAGTACGCCGCGTTCAAGAACAATCCGAAGCTGGAATTGCTGAAGCCGACGCCGGCCGGACTCTTCGACCTGCACCTGAATCATCTCGTGCCGCCGTTCAACAACCCGAAGATTGCCCAGGCGGCAATCATGGCGATCAATCAGGAAGCGTTGATGCGCGCGCAACTGGTGAACAAGGATCTGTACCGGACATGTTCCTCGATTTACCCGTGCGATTCGCCGTTGGCGTCGACCGAGACGGCCTATTTCACTGGCAAGCCTCAGTTCGCGGCGGCCCGCAATCTGCTGAAGGAAGCAGGCTACGACGGCAAGCCGGTCGTGCTGATGTATCCGTCGGACTACGCAGTACTGAACAAGTTTCCGCCGGTCATGGCGCAACTGTTGAAGCAGGCCGGGTTCAATGTCGACCTTCAGGCAATGGACTGGTCGACGCTTGTGACGCGCCGAACCAGCAAGGCGCCGGCCGAGAAAGGTGGCTGGAACCTGTTCATTACCGGATGGGCGCCCGGCGACACGATGAATCCCTTGTTCTTCACGCCGCTGACGGGCAATGGGGAGAAGGGCTGGTTTGGCTGGGCCACTGACGACAAGATCGAGCAGCTCAAGAGCGATTACCTTGCCGCCAGCGATCCTGCGCAGCGCAAGAAGATCGCCGCGGCGATCCAACTGGAAACGTACCAGAGCGGGATCCTGGCGCCGTTGGGCGACTTCGATTTCTATTCGGTGATCCGCAAGGGCGTGGTTAGCGGCGTCGTCCCGGCTCAGGTCAACGTGTTCTGGAACATTCGCAAGAGCTAACCGGTGTCGGCGGCTGGGCCGTTCACCGGCCGGTCGCCGTCTCGCAGGGCAACGCAAACCTGTCCATCTGTCAACCGGCTTGGAGCGTAACCGACATGGCTTTCTTTCTTTTCCGACGCGTACTGTCGACGGCGCCAGTGCTGGTCATTGTCGCCCTTATCGTGTTCATGATTCTGCGCCTGACGCCGGGCGATCCGGCTGCGGCGCTCGTCGGAGACAACGGCACTAGCGCGGACATCGCGCGGATCCACGCGAGCCTCGGACTCGACCGGCCGCTGCCAGTGCAGTTCGTTAAATGGACTGGGCAATTGCTGCAGGGCAACCTCGGCGACTCGTACTACATGAAACAGCCGGTAACCCGATTGATTGCGCAACGCATCGCACCGACCGTGTCGTTGTCCGCCCTGACACTGGTGATGACGCTCCTGCTCGCGGTGCCGCTCGGCGTGATCGCGGCCTCGCGGCACGGAGGCTGGCTGGACCGGATGCTGATGGGAGTTTCCGTGATGGGGTTCTCGGTGCCGTCGTTCGTGGTCGGCTACATCCTCATATGGGCGGTCGCCTTGCATGCGAAGCTGTTGCCGGTGCAGGGATACGCACCACTGAGCGCGGGTATTGGTCCGTGGCTCGCGCACCTGATCCTGCCCGCCATTACGCTGTCCATTGTCTACCTTGCGCTCATTGCCCGCGTCACGCGCGCTGCGGTAGCCGAGGCGCTGACCGAAGACTACATTCGCACCGCCCGCGCCAAGGGTATCTCCGAAGCACGCGTGCTGATTCGCCATGCGCTAGCCAATGCCGCGGTTCCGATCGTTACGGTGATTGGCATCGGCATCGGCCTGCTGATCGGCGGAGTGGTGGTCACCGAAACCGTCTACGCGATCCCCGGGCTCGGGCAACTAACGGTCGATGCTGTACTGGCGCGCGACTTCCCTCTGGTACAAGGCATCACGCTGTTCTTTTCCTTTGTTTATGTGCTTATCAACCTGCTGGTCGATATGAGCTATCTGCTGCTCGACCCGCGTATCCGCTATTGAGTGAAAGGACGACTGGACATGAGCGACGATCACGATCCGATGACCCTTGCCGCGCCGGGCGCCATGCTTGCCAACCTGGAGGTGGCGCCGGCCATGCGCTCCCGCACACCGTTGTGGCGCCGCGTGCTGCGGAACTGGTCGGTGCGCCTGGGATGCGGCGCACTGGTGCTTCTGGTCTTCGTAGCTGTCGCCGCACCGTGGCTTGGCACGATCGATCCGACCGCGATGGATCCCGCGAGCGCTAACCTTGCGCCTGGCGTGAGGGCCGAATTCAGTGATCTGTCAGGCGCGACGTTCCAGCACTTCTTCGTGATGGGCACGGACAGTCTCGGCCGGGACACTTGGAGCCGGGTGGTATATGGTGCGCGCGTGTCACTGTCGGTCGGTATCTCGGTGGCACTGCTGGCGCTCACCTTCGGTGCAGTGGTCGGTGTGGCGGCGGGATATTTTCGCCGCCTCGACGATGTGATCATGCGCGCCATGGACAGCTTGATGGCGATTCCCAGCATCCTGTTCGCGATTACGTTGATGGCGCTCTGGCGGCCGACGCTGGTCACGGTGATCGTCGCGATCACGATTCCCGAAATTCCACGCGTCGCGCGGTTGGTGCGCTCGATCGTACTCACCATTCGCGAGGAGCCCTACATCGAGGCCGCCATTTCGTTGGCCACGCCGACCCTCAAGATTCTGTGGCGTCATATTCTGCCGAATGCCATCGCACCGCTGATTGTGCAGGGAACCTACGTGTGCGCGTCGGCGATCCTCGTGGAAGCGATCCTGTCGTTTCTCGGCGTTGGCCTGCCGCCGGATATTCCGACGTGGGGCAACGTCATGGCCGACGGGCGCATGCAGTTCAACCAATATCCTCAGACCGTGCTGTTCCCAGGTGTTTTTCTGGCGCTGACGGTGCTGGCGGTCAACATTCTGGGCGACGGATTGCGTGACACGCTCGATCCGAAATTCAACAAACGGGGGAGCTGACACGATGCGCGATTTCGACTCCAAAACGGCAGCACCCTCCGCCGCCGAGCCGGCCACGAGTGTCCTCGCCGTGAATAACCTCACCATTTCTCTGCCGGGCGGTGCCGACCGCCCCCATGCGATCCGGCATGTCTCGCTCGACGTGCGGCAGGGGGAGATTGTCTGCCTGCTGGGCGAGTCGGGCTCGGGCAAATCGGTGATCGCACAGGCGGTGATGGGCTTGCTGCCAGCGACGCTCAAGGCGGTGGACGGCAGCATCGAACTGCTCGGCGAGGACGTGCTGACAGCAAGCCCGGACCGCATCCGCCAATTGCGCGGCGAGAAAATGGCGATGGTTTTCCAGGAGCCGATGACGGCCCTCAATCCGATCATGACGTGCGGCGCGCAGGTCGACGAGATGCTGGCACAGCATAGCCGTGCCGGCGTCGGTGAGAGGCGTCGGCGCATACTGGAAATCTTCGCCCACGTCAGGCTGCCGGAACCGGAGCGTATCTACGCGTCTTATCCGCATCAGTTGTCGGGCGGACAGCGTCAGCGCATCGTGATTGCCATGGCGCTGATCCTGAAGCCGTCGCTGCTGATCTGCGACGAGCCCACCACGGCGCTCGACGTCACGACCCAGGCCGAGATCCTCAAGCTGATTCGCGAATTGCAGACTGAGAGCGGAACCGCCGTGTTGTTCATCACGCACGATTTCGGCGTTGTCGCCGAGATCGCCGATCGTGTCGTCGTATTGCGGTTGGGCGACATGGTCGAGCAGGGCGCCAAGTTGCAAGTATTGCAGCAGCCGCGCGAGCCCTACACCCGCATGTTGCTGGCAGCCGTGCCCGCGCTGGTGCCGCGCACGCGCCCCCCGGTGGAGAAAGCCTATCCGCTGCTCGACGCGCGGGGGATCGGGAAGACGTATGTGACGGGTTCCTGGCCGGGCCGCAAGCGCAAGGTGCAGGCGGCCAGTGATGTCTCGCTGACGGTGCATCCGGGCGAAACGGTCGGAATTGTGGGCGAATCCGGCTCGGGAAAATCGACTGTCGCGCGCTGCATTGCCCGGCTAATCGAGCCGAGCGCCGGCGATATCTTCGCCGACGGTCGATCGGTGGCCAAGGCGCGCGGCCGCGCGCTATATCCGTTCCGGCGCGGCGTACAGGTCGTGTTCCAGGATCCCTACCGGTCGCTGGATCCGCGCCAGACAGTGGGTGCCTCGATCGTCGAAGGGCCGTTGAATTTCGGCGTGCCATACGCTCAAGCGTGGCAACGTGCCGAAGAATTGATGACACTGGTACGGCTCAGGCCCGATGCGCTGAACCGCTACCCAAGCGAATTCTCCGGCGGCCAGCGGCAACGTATCTCGATTGCGCGGGCGCTGGCCTGCGAGCCACAAGTGTTGATTGCCGACGAGGCGGTGTCCGCACTCGACGTCTCGGTCCAGGCGCAAATTCTCGAATTACTGGACGACATTCAGCAGCGGCTGCGGATCGGCATTCTATTCATTACACACGATCTGCGAGTGGCCAGTCAGATCTGCGATCGGGTCATCGTGATGCGGCGCGGCGAGATTGTCGAGGAAGGGGCGATCCAGGACGTGTTCCTCACACCGCGCCACGAATATACGCAGGCTTTGCTGGCGGCGGCGCCAGGGCGCGGCTTTGCGTTCGGCGCCGCTTGACGCGAGCCATTTGATCACAAAGATTTCCTGAGGTTCTGGTCAGTCATGGCGATGACCCGATACCGTCGATATTTTCAAAGAGACAGCAATGCAAACACCTAAGCGAATCGTCTTCTGTGGCTTCCAGCACGAGACGAATACCTTCGCACCGACACAAGCGGACCTGCTCGCGTTCGAGCGCGGCGGTGGCTGGCCGGGACTGGTGAGCGGCGATGCGGTATTCGAAGCGATTGCGGGCAGAAATATCCCCGCCGCCGGTTTTGTCGATGCAGCACGAAGTGCCGGCCATACGCTGCTGCCGACCCTGTGGTGCGCGGCCAGCCCGTCAGCGCACGTCACCGAGGCAGCCTACGAACATATCGCCGGTGAGATCCTGGCCGGCATTGAGGCAGCGCTGCCGGTCGACGCGGTCTACCTGGACCTGCATGGCGCGATGGTCACGACTCATTTCGACGACGGCGAGGGCGAACTGCTGCGGCGCATACGTGCGCTCGTTGGTGATGCTGTGCCGGTGGTGGGCAGTCTCGATCTGCACGCCAACGTTACCGCGCAGATGTTCGACAGGGCAGACGCGCTGGTCGCATACCGTACCTATCCGCACGTCGACATGGCGTGCACCGGCAAGCGCGCATTTGTGCTCCTTGAGAAGCGCTGGTCGAGCGGTTCACGTGCCGCGCTCGCATTCCGCCGGCTACCGTTCCTCGTGCCGATCTGCTGGCAGTGCACCGACATGCAGCCGGCCGCGCGTCTTTATGCGTTGCTCGAGGAGATCGAAGCGGCGGATGGCGCCGACCTGTCGTTCGCGACGGGTTTCCCGGCGGCCGATTTTCCGGAATGCTCGCCGGTGATCTGGGCTTATGCGAACGATCCCGCCGTTGCCGAAGCGGCGGTCGACGAGTTGACGCGGGCGGCGAACGACGCTGAAGCCGAATTCGCCGGTACCCTGTATTCACCCGACGATGCGGTCCGTTACGCGATCGAACAGAGCCGCGCCGGCAGGCGCCCGATCATCGTGGCGGACGCGCAGGACAATCCGGGTGCCGGCGCGAATTCGGACACCACCGGGGTGCTGCGGTCTCTGATCCGCCAGGACGCGCAGCAGGCCGCGATCGGCCTGATCGTCGATCCGGCGGCCGCCGAAGCGATTCACGAGCGGCGTGTCGGAGAGACGATCCGGCTGTCACTGGGTGGTCATTCCGGCATCCCCGGCGATGCGCCTTACGAAGACGAGTTCCTGATTGAAGCGATCTCGGACGGCAAGATCGACGCGACCGGCCCATACTATGCCGGCTTTCACCTGGATGTCGGGCCGGCCGCCTGCCTGAGGCGCGGCGGCGTGCGTATCGTCGTGGCCTCGTTCAAGGTGCAGATGGCCGACCAGGCGCTGTTTCGCCTCGTCGGCATCGAGCCCGCCACGCAGGCGATCCTGGTCGTCAAGAGCGCGGTGCATTTCCGCGCCGACTTCGCACCGATCGCGGCCGAGATTATCGTCTGCGCAGCGCCCGGTTCAATGCCCATGCGGCTTGAGCAACTGCCGTGGAGCAAGCTTCCCGTCGGAATGCGGCTTGGCGCCAAGGGGCAGCCTTTCGAGCCAGGATGGACGGCCTCGGCGTGCGGCTGAGTTGCGCACCGACACCTTCTATCCTACTTTTTCAGTTACCCACTCGTCACATTTCACCAATCGAGATCGCTACACATGGAAGACTATTTTGTATTCAATGCCGGAAACGTGGTGTTGCAATCCGGTATCACGTTCAGAGATGCCAAGCTCGCCTACCAAACCTACGGAAAGCTGAACGCAGAAAAATCGAATGTCATTCTATACATGACGTCATTTTCCGCGCATCACTATGACATCGAGTGGATGGTCGGTCCGGGCAAGGCGCTAGACACCGACAAGTACTTCGTCGTTATTCCGAATCTATTCGGCAATGGATTGTCGTCCTCGCCCAGCAATGCAACCGAGCCCTTTAGCGGAAACCGTTGGCCGAATTTTACGATTGCCGATAACGTCGCGATTCAACACCAACTCCTGACGCAAGAACTCGGCATCGACGTATTGCAATTGGCGTGCGGATGGTCGATGGGCGGGTTGCAGGCGTATCAATGGGCAGCAATGTATCCGGACATGGTCAGGCGGCTGGTCGTGCTCTGCGGCGCGGCAAAGACCTCGCCGCACAATCAGGTATTCATCGAGGGCGTGCGCGCGACCCTGACGACGGATCCCGGTTTTCAAAACGGAACGTTCGTTGAGCGTCCCGAACGCGGTCTGCGGGCCATGGGCCGCAACTACGCCGCTATGGCGATGTCGCAGACGTTTTATCGTGACGAGGTGTGGCGGCAGGCCGGCTTTTCCTCGCTCGAAGACTATCTCGTGATGTCTTGGGAAGCGAATTTCCTGAAGCGAGATGGCAACAACCTGCTGGCTCACCTATGGACATGGCAGCATGCGAACATCGCGGCCAATTCCAAATATAACGGTGATTTTCACGCAGCGCTGAAGGCGATTACGGCAAAGGCGTTGATCATGCCTAGCGAAACCGATCTGTATTTTCAGGTGGAAGACAACCGTCTCGAGGTCGCGCAAATGCGAAATGCGAGGCTCCTCCCCATTTCGTCGATATGGGGCCATCGTGCCGGGCTGCCGACAGCCAATCTGGACGATGCCGCGTTTATTTCCGACTCGATAACCCGGCATCTCGAGGACTAACGTACCAGACTTGCCGCGGCGGTGCCTTGTGTTTATCTTGCAGTCCTCATCGGCACCGCACGCCCCTACCTCGGTGCTGTTGAGCAACATTGCGGAAGTCGCTGAAGCAGACCCGCGTGCGACTGCAACATGTCGGGCGGGACGTCAAAGGCGTCCCCGGCATGGCAATCATCCGGCCCAACGTGCCCTGATCCCAGGTCGCACGACTCTCTCCGCATGCTTTCGAAACGGGTCATTTCACGCGCGTGGCGTGCTGCCTGACGCAGCAACTTACGCGGCTGTCAGACCGGTGACGCAACAAAGGCAGCTCACACGAACCGGCGGCGTTCTCCATCATCGGCGAGCGTCGAGGACAACATATTGCGCACTGCGACGAAACTGAGTCGGGTGTTTCGGCAGATTGCATCGTCACATCTAAATCGCTCCTTGAGATCGTCGCAACCGTCCGGGTGCGACGAATGCCAATGCTGCGCCCGGAACCGGTGCAACGGTGATATTGCGTCGCGCAGTGCACCTTTCTCGCGCGCATCGCGCATGGTTTCTGCGCATGGCAGAGTCTGCATCGCGGTATGGAAAACGCCTGATTTGTCGATGAATACGGGTTTTGCCGGGACGTGGCACACTTCGTGCAAATCAAAGTCACATGTAAATGACAATTATTGGAAATTGCAACTATATCGACGCGATGTAAACGCACTGGCAGATTGTTGATAGGTGACGTTTCCAGGGCTGGGTCATCTGAACTTACGTTTCGATGTACTGAGCGCGTTG
Source organism: Paraburkholderia sp. RL17-347-BIC-D (assembly GCF_046027915.1). Classification (NCBI taxonomy): domain Bacteria; kingdom Pseudomonadati; phylum Pseudomonadota; class Betaproteobacteria; order Burkholderiales; family Burkholderiaceae; genus Paraburkholderia; species Paraburkholderia sp. RL17-347-BIC-D. The sequence goes on along the minus strand of NZ_JARESS010000033.1, from coordinate 45,772 downwards.
TCCAGCAGCGTGGCGTCGGATCTTCAGGAAAACGCGCTGCCTGAGTCATTTCGTGTCACTTATTCGTACGGAGTTGAAGCATGAGCACCCAGAATTTCGGCGCCGGCACCCGCGCCCCACTTGTCCTTTCACTACACAGCCGCTGGTGGCAATTATTGTGCGGCCTCGTATGCGCGATGGTCGCGTCCAATCCGCAATACATCTGGACTTTGTTGACGCGACCGCTGACAGCGCAGCTCGGCGTGTCGCTGCCGAGTCTGCAGGTCACCTTTTCCATCCTCATTGTCTGCCAGACTTTTCTGTCGCCGCTCGAGGGCTATTTGATCGAGCGCTTCGGGCCGCGCTGGTTACTGGCCGCGGGTGGCGCGATTACGGGGCTTAGCTGGGTACTGACGAGCCGCGCGGAGTCTCTGCTGTCCATTTACCTCTGCTATGGCGTTCTCGGGGGAATCGGTGTTGGCATTGTCGTGGTCGGCACGATCGGTCTGATGGCACGCTGGTTCCCAGACCGTCGCGGTTTTGCGATAGGCGTGGTGATGGCGGGCTTCGGCATGGGCGCGATGCTCACGACATTTCCGATCACCAATAGCATCGCCAAGTACGGCTATCAGCATACGCTGGTCGTCTATGGCGTGATCCTCGGCGTGATCGGCATACTTGCCGCGCTCGGCATGAGGCTGCCGCCTCCCGGCTACATGGCGGACTGGCGGCCGCAGAGAGCCGCGGCCGCCATACCCGACACGCGGCCCAGCAACATGCTGCGCACGCCGCTGTTCTGGCTGATGTTTGTGATGATGTCGATGATGGCGACCTCCGGCCTGATGGTGACTTCGCAAATGGCAGTCTTCACGCGAGATTTCGGCATGGCGGGAGTCACCGTGTTCGGCCTCGCCGCGTTGCCGCTTGCGTTGACGATCGATCGCGTGGCGAATGGCGTGACGCGGCCTATGTTCGGATGGATCTCCGACCTGATCGGGCGCGAGCATACGATGCTGATCGCGTTCGGGATGGAAGCGATAGCGATGGCCTTATGGCTCACATCGCGGCACGACCCGTTGTTGTTCGTGCTGCTGTCGGGCGTCGTTTTTCTCGGCTGGGGCGAGATTTTTTCGCTGTTCCCTTCGACGCTCACGGACACCTTTGGCAGCAAGCATGCGATCGTCAACTACGCGTGCCTGTCTTATGCGCAAGGTATCGGTTCGATCCTGGGCGGACCGGTGGCGGCGCTACTCCACGAGCATACGGGCGGTTGGGACGCGGTGTTCGGCACGGCAATCGCATTGGATAGTTGTACCGCGGTGCTCGCGATCGCCGCACTCAGGCCGATGCGCCGCGCGTGGTTTGCCCGCGCTTCCAGGCGCTCGTAATGCAATGGGCCACGTCCAGCCTGCCAGTAATCTCGCCCACGTGAATCTGCGCGGATGCCGCACCGCCTCGTCGATTCTCTGTTTTTTCGTCTCCTTGATTTTCCACTGAAAGGGATTAAATTCCGATGGATAGCGACCTGATCGACCTCATGATGAAGTGGCGGCACGCACTGCACTCCTGTCCGGAAACTGCGTTCGAGGAGGTTGCAACCGCGGACCTCGTCGCTGGCGTATTGCGACAGTATGGCTTCGAGGTACATGCCGGCATTGGCCGGACCGGTGTGGTGGGCACCATGACCCGAAGCGCGGGGCCTGCCATCGGCTTGCGCGCCGACATGGACGCGCTGCCGATCGCTGAAGCCAATAGCTTCGCGCATCGATCGCAACATGAAGGCAAGATGCATGCGTGTGGCCATGACGGCCATACTGCAATGCTGCTCGGCGCCGCCGTTTCGCTGAGCCGCGACTCCAGTTGGCGCGGTACGGTGCATGTGATTTTTCAGCCAGCAGAAGAAGGGCCGGCGGGCGGCGGCAGGATGATGGTCGAAGACGGACTCTTCGAGCGCTTTGCGTGCGATGCCGTGTTCGGTTTGCACAACTGGCCGGGCATCCCGCGCGGACATTTTGCGATCAACGACGGTCCGATGATGGCATCGTTCGACACGTTCGAGATTGTTGTCGACGGCAAGGGTTCGCATGCAGCGATGCCGGAGGAGGGGAGCGACGTGCTGGTGTGTGCCAGCCAGATTGTCACCGCATTGCAGACGATCATAAGCCGACGAATTTCCCCGAAGGAATCAGGCGTCGTTAGCGTCACGCAAATTCATGGTGGCGAAGCGTGGAACGTATTGCCTGACCGTGCAGTCATTCGCGGCACCGTCCGCTGTTTTTCAAGCGCTGTGCAGGAACGGATCCGCGCGTCGATCGGCGAAATCTCCTCGGGTATTGCGCGGGCACTGGGCGCAAACGCGACGCTCGACTATCGCTACGCGTATCCGGCCACCGTCAACAGTGCCGTTCAAGCCGACCTTGCGGCCGCAGCCGCTGAGGCGACCGTCGGCACTTCCGGCGTGCGGCGAGGTTGTGTGCCTTCAATGGCCTCGGAAGATTTTGCGTTCATGCTGCACGCAAGGCCCGGCGCGTATATCTGGATGGGTGTTGACGAGGCGACTCCGGCAGCACCGCTCCATAATCCGCATTACGATTTCAACGATGCCGCACTTGCGATCGGTGCGAGTTATTGGGTGAATCTCGTCAAGCTGTTTGGTGCCCGGTAAAGGACCCTCATGCAATCTGCCAACCTCCAGCATGCTGTGCAATTCGCGATCGATCATGAAACGCCCTGGGACCGCGAGGTCGATGGCGTTTGGGGCGTACATCCGGACGACCCGCCACCCTGGAACCGGCTGCTCGGACCGGTGCATGGACGTGGCCCGGTGTCCGGCGTCATCACTCGGGCCGGCCGCCCGCTAACTTCGTGGGGCGAACCTGATCGTGCCGACCTGACCTTTAGCATCGCCAAGACTTATCTGGCGCTGCTGGCCGGTGTTGCGCACGATCGAGGCCTGATGCCCGATGTCGACGAGCCGGTGCACGTGCGCGTGCCTGGTATCGGCTTTGATGACGAGCACAACGCGAGCGTGACCTGGGCGCATCTTCTGCAGCAGACGAGCGAATGGCAAGGCGTGTGTTTCGGCTTGCCCGACGAGGCCGACCACTATCGATACGTCAAATTCGGCAAGGAGCCCGATGGGAAAAAAGGGGAGCGGCGGTCGTTACGGGCTCCCGGTACCTACTGGGAATATAACGACGTGCGCATCAATCAGCTTTCGCTGGCGCTGCTGAACCTGTTCCGCCGCCCGGTGCCGGAGGTGTTTCGAGAAGCGATTATGCGGCCACTCGAAGCGAGCGAGAACTGGCAATGGGTCGGTTACGACAATGCCTGGGTGGAGGTGGGTGGGCAGCGCGTGCAGTCGGTTCCGGGCGGCACGCATTGGGGTGGCGGCCTGTCGATCAGCGCCCAGGACCAGATCAAGGTGGCTCACCTGTTGCTGGGTCAGGGCAGCGTCAACGGCCAACAGGTAGTCTCCAGCGATTGGCTGCAGCGCATGTTGACACCGTGTGCGATCGCACCGTTCTATGGCTACCTGGTCTGGCTCAACCATGAGCGCAGCGTATTTCCGAGCGTGCCGGCGTCCAGCTACTTCGCAATCGGTGCGGGCGGTTCGTTCACCTGGATCGAGCCCGAACGCGAGCTGGCGGTGGTGGTGCGTTGGCTCAATCCGGCGCATGCCGACGAATTTTTCGGTTTGGTGCTCAAGGCGATTGACGAAGGGGTGAGGGGTTAATCTGTGTCCATCCACTTGCCGCACAGGCATCGTGCGTGCTTGCCCCACTCGTGCGCATTGCGTTACGCTCGTGCCGTTTGGCAAGCGCCCGGCTTGTCCGCACCTTGGGGGTTTCCGCACGGTGGTATGTTTCGTGCACGAAACTCGTGAAATTTAAAAGTTGCAGTGTGCAACTGAATCAAAGTAGCCGAATGGGAGGACAGCATGTCGAAGGCGCCGTATCCAAGACTGGAACATTTGAACTTCCGCCTCGATGTACTGAGCGAGTTGGCCAAGGGCGTGGCGTCTGGCCTTTACGAAGCCGAATGTGACGTAACCCTTCGTGACCTGCGCGTGCTGCGTTTCGTCGATATGCAGCCGGGCATTTCCCTCGGCCCGCTGATTGAGCTGACATACCTAGAAAAGACGCTGGTTTCGAAGCTGGTCACTACGCTAGCAAATCGCGGCTTGCTGACGCGCTCTACCGGCACGACGGATGCACGTGTCATCAACCTGAACTTGACCAGGAAAGGCAAGGCGATTGTCCGCAAGTGCGACCGGATCGGCAAGATCTTCGACGAACAGCTCATGTCCGTTTTGTCAGCAGAGGAAAAGCGAGTGCTTTTTGACTGCATCAACAAGCTGACGGAACACGTTGAGGAGGGCGGCGAATGGACGCTCCCGGCGACACGGCGCAAACGCACAGCCTGAATTGAGACGCCGGGGCGAGTATAGGTTGCCACCGCTCGGGCAGACGATCGGCAGCATGTGGCGGACGCCGGTTGCCACGCCCGCGCGCTATCCGTGCTATCGCAATGCGGTCCGCGTATGGCCACTCACCTCCCGGCCTGCATCCGGGTCTATGCCGATAAAGTAGAAGACCGAGATCAGCACCAGCACAGCCACTAGCAGGAAGGCGACCCGGAAATCAGCTAGTGAGAGTTGGGCGTGATTTCCATGAACCAGGACCGCAGCGTGCAGCGCTATCGCACCAAATGCGATGCCCAGACCGATTGTCATCTGCTGAACCATACTGAAGAATGTGCTCGCTGAGCTCATTCGCGCCGGCGGAACGTCCGCAAACGCGAGCGTGTTGATGCTTGTGAACTGCATCGACCGGCACAGGCCGCCCGCGAGCAACACCAGCATGATCAGCGCGCGCGGCGTGTCCGGCGAAAGCAGGCTGCACAATGCGATTGTCACTGCGGTAAGCACCCCGTTGACGATCATTACCTTCCGAAAGCCAAAGCGTTTGAGGATCGGCGTGGTGACAGTCTTCATGCCCAGATTGCCAGCCGCGTACGCGAGCACCAGCAAACCCGCAGCGAATGCATTCAAGCCGAAGCCCAGTTGGAACAGCAGCGGTAACAGGAAGGGTGAGACGCTGACCGACACGACATATAACGAACCGCCGTCAAGGGTCACGCGGAACGTCGGAATTCGCCAGGGCGAAAGATCGATCAGGGGGTGTTCGGCGCGGCCGAAATGCCGTATGGCCAGGACTGCAGCGACCAAGCCGCAGATCAGCGCGCCGGCCGTGATGCGCCAGTCGCTATGCAGTTGCCCGATCAGGACCATGCCGTACATCAGGCACGTCAGCGCAATACCGCTCAGCACGAACCCCGGCACATCGAACGGACGGCGGGTGGGTTCGCGGTAGTTCGGAATGAATAGGGCGGTTAGCGCCAGACCCACCAACCCGATCGGCACGTTTAGCAGAAAGATCCAGCGCCAGTTGAAATAGGTCGAGATAAACCCGCCCAACGCTGGACCCAACACCGGTGCGGCGAGGCCGGGCCACGTGATATAGGCTATCGAGCGCATCAGGTGACGTTTCTCGGTGCTGCGCAGCACGGCGAGGCGGCCTACCGGCACCATCATTGCGCCGCCGATTCCCTGCAGGATCCGCGAGATCGTGAATTCGACGAGGCCGCTACTCATCCCGCACAATATGGAGGCGCCGGTGAACACGATGATCGCGCCACCGAACACCGAACGTTGCCCAAATCGGTCGGCCACCCATCCACTGATCGGAATGAAGACCGCGAGCGCCAGCAGATAGGCAGTCATGCCGATACTCAGGCTCACGGACGTGACGCCAAACGTGGCGGCCATGTGGGGCAGTGCGGTCGCGATCACCGTCGCATCCAGGTTCTCCATGAAATAGGCGCTGGCGACGATCAGCGCGATGATGACTGGCTGGCGGCTTGACAAAGACATGGGCGGAGAACGGAATTCGGGTTGTGCGACATGCCCTCAAGCGCGTCAGATTGTGGCGTTTGCAGCGGGTGGTAGTCGAAGATGGGGTTCGCCTCGCGGTAGCCTGAGATAATGCATGGCTGCGCCCGGGTGCGTGGCGAGACTGTTCCCCGTACCCGGACGATATACTCTACCAAACCATAAGTCGTCATGTGAAGACTTATTTTTCGAAAGCGATGGACCGAGGAGCATCATGAAGGCCAAACCCAGCGATGTTGCAGATCCGGGCAGCAAGACCGTAGCGGGTCGCGCGCCGATCAAGCGGCCAATGAGGAAAGCACCGCAGCGTCTGCCACGCGCCGAGCGTCAGGCGCGCGTGTTGGAGAAGGCCGCCGAATATTTCGCCGAGCACGGCCTGAACGCGCAGACTCGCGCGATTGCCGAGGCCTGTGGCGTGTCGCAACGTTTGCTGTATAGCCTGTTCCCCAGCAAGGCCGCGTTGATCGACGAAGTTTACAAGCGTGAAATTGTGGGGACCTTCAAGGCGATGTGGTTTGTTCAACTGAAAGACCGCAGTGTGCCCATTGAAAGCAGGCTCAATACTTTCTATCGCGACTACTACGATACCCTTCTGACGCGGCAGTGGCTTCGCCTGTTCCTTTACTCTTCGCTTGAAGATCTGCAAATGGCGCCGACGTACACGAATGCTGTCGTGACGCACGCGCTTGAGATCATTGTCACTGAGACGGCGCACGAATTGGGACGCGGCGTACCGGCCGATCCGGCTCATCTGACCGAGGTGGGCTGGCTGCTGCACGGCGCGGTGTCCCACCTTGCGATTCGCCGCCGTATTTATTCGAACGACAACGCCACGCCCAGCGACGCGGTGATTGCGATGCACGTGCGCGCCTTCCTCACGAGCGCGCCAGCGCTGCTTCCGGCGCTGGAAAGCACCTGAGCGCGAGGCGCTGGCGGCGTCACGTAGGTTGGTGCACCATCTTCGTCCTGTCAGCGGCGTTGAACATGGAGTCGATCGACCGCTTTTTCTCCTCATCGGCTATGGGAGCAACTAACCGCTCGCCGGCCACGCGGCGCGCACCAAGGCCGTCAGCTGATAGTCGCACGTGGTGGAATTACCGGGTGCGCATAGCGCGGTACGAGGCCAGTTCGTTCGAGCTGTTGCAACGTCTTTGTCGGTATTTTCTGGCTCACGCCGCTCACCTCGTCGCGTAACCGCGAAAAACGCATCGCGCCGTGCGTGCCGAGTACATCGATTGCGAGGTCGTGCATCTGTCGGCGATCTGCTCGATGATGTTGCGTGCGAGATCATCGAATTTCTTTTGCAGGTTGCTATCGTCGTGAAGGCCGTCGTAGCAATTAGTTTCCGTGAGGAAAGTATGAAACCGTCAGGTGCCTTCTTGCGATTGCTGGATGTGACTGAAATAATCGGTGCGCATGTCAGACCGACGGACACGGCTCCGTCTTTCAGGCTGCATCTGGCACTGACGCAGCGTTTCAAGCAGAGAACATCGCATGACTATTGAAACAATCGCTATTGAACGTTTGTCGAACCGGTAACGCGCGTCGGCCTGGGCACCTGGGAAATTGCCGAATGGATGTGGGACGGCACCGATGAGAAAGATTCGAACAAGGTGATTCGTCGGCGCTCGCGGCTGTGCGTTCAATCAAAGATTGCCGCAACGCCGCTAAAGCATGGACTAGATGTCTGACGTTATTCTGTGCGTACGCGCGGCCATCTAATTTTTCGACATATTGAAAATAGTATGGAGTAGAAATTGTTTAATTTTTTTGATATTCAGAAAATTATCAGCAAATTCCCCGACGATGCGGATAGCACAATCGTCGACACCTACCTCACCGACGAACCGTCTGCAAGCTCAAGACTCTTTCGTGTTTACTATCCGATACCTCGCCACTACCACGAAACGTGTGAAGAACATCTGTACCTCCTGACCGGCAAGGTCACTTTTGTGATCGAGGACGAGGCGCCCCGCGTCCTTACCGCCGGCCAATTGGTCACCTTTGAGCGGAACACCGTGCACGCAATCAGTGAGATTCTAGAGTCACCGGCGGTCTTTTTTACAGTAGATGCTCCGCGTCGTGTGCCGACCGATGTTGTGTATGTGAATCCCGATGACGCAAATATTCGACCTTTTGTGACTCACCTGGAAGATATCTAAAGGTTGACGCCTGGTGGAGACAAACGGCGTCCCATCGCGAACTGGGGTAGTCGCCGGCACTCGCGCTCGTCCTCACCCGAAAACGATAGGCGCCATCAAGGCCTCGCCAACCCCTTGCGAGGCCTGCCAAGCAGATTCAGGGTCACGCGTCGCATTGTAGTGCCATCGGGTTTCCACACAACCCGGCTGCTTCGCCGTCACCCTGTCAAGGCCCGTTGATTGCGGTGAACGGCCATTTACCCCGACTTCGATCGCAATTTTTCAGGCGTGCACCCGTGCTGACAAGACCGCCTGCATATGTCCTACTGATTTCGTTTCTTTTCGCTCTGAAATCCTTCCCGCAATGCCTCAATCAACGCCTCGCCTGCCGGCTGTATGGCACGTCCCTTGGCTCGCGTGATTGAAACCGTCCGATAAAGGCCGTCGGGCGCGACGCGCGCGGTGCCCAGCGCGGTCATGTCAAACATGGAAAGCATGCCCACAGGCATGAACGTCACGCCGAATCCCGCCTTGACGAGGGCCAGCACCGAGATCGCGTTGTGTGTCTCGAACGAAGGATGAAATGGCAATGCTTGCGCCGCGTAGGCGTTGGCAAGCATTTCGCGAGTCGCGGTTTCGCGCGGCAGCGTGAGCAAGGGGTACTTCGACGTCTGAGCAAGCGTGACCGTATCAGTCTGCACGAGTGGGTGGCCCTTCGGAGCAACGAGCACGAACTCCTCATCACTCAGCGGCTCGCAATCGAATCGGTCATCCGCATCGGCAGACGGCGTCACGGCGAAGTCGATTTCCCCGATGTGTACGCGATCCAGCGCACGACCGAGTAGATCATCGTGCAGCACGACTTCAATACCCGGCCAGCGTGCCCGGAACTGTTGAATGATGGAAGGGAGGAGCGCGCTGGCGATGGTCGGCGTCGCACCTAGCACAACGCGCCCGCGCTTGAGACGGGATTCGTCCCTGAACTCCTGCGCAAGCATGCGGAGTTCGACCATTGCCTGCTCCGCTCGAGCGACGAACCGTTCGCCGTGGCTCGTGATCGTGACCCTGCGCGTCGTGCGATTGAAGAGCTTTACGCCGAGCACGTCCTCTGCGTGACGTACGCGAGCCGACACCGACGGCTGTGCAATACCCAGTGCGGCGGCGGCGGCGCGAAACGATCCATGCCTGGCCACCGCGAGAATGGCCTCGATGTCGCGCGGTCCGATATTGATAGGATTCATCGATCAATTTATAGAATAAAAAGCCTTTTTCTGTCAATCGTCCATTCCTAGAATGCCATTACCGGTTAGCGCGATTCGCGCGCCGCAGCAAAACAGCGCGCCGATTGCGATCGGGCACGCTCAGGAGACGAGACATCATGCATTCCACACCGCCCGTTGCGGGGCGCACACAGTCGCAGGCGCTCGCGGCTTTCGCGTTGCAATTCGAGACTTCGTTGGTTCCCGACACGGTTCGCGATAGTGCGCGCGATCATTTCCTCGACACGCTAGGCGTCGCGCTCGCGTCGTCTACGTTCGGATTCGGCAACGCCGTGCTTGCCGCTGCACGTGAACTGGGATCCGGCGGCGATGCTCGCGCAATCGGTTCGGGCGCGGTATTGCCAGCGGCTTCCGCCGCGCTGGTCAACGGTACGCTCGCGCACGGACTCGACTACGACGACACGCACATCGGCGCGATCTATCACGCAAGCGCACCGGCGCTCGCAGCGGCGCTGGCGGCCGGACAGGCGGTGCACGCATCCGGGTCCGACGTACTCGATGCATACCTGATCGCGCTGGAGATCGGCTGCCGTCTCGCCGGCGCGGCACCGGGCGAGTTTCATGCGCACGGCCTGCATCCGACAGCGCAATGCGGCGTATTCGCCGCCGCCGCGGCCTCTGCGCGGTTAAGGCGCAGCGAACCTGGCGAACTGGTCTCGGCATTCGGTCTGGCCGGAAGTCAGGCCAGCGGCATTCTGGAGATCGGCCGGAGTTGGCTCAAGCGGCTGCATCCAGGCTGGGCTGCGCACGCCGGCCTAGTCGCGGACTCACTCGGGCGTGCCGGATTTCTCGGACCGGACACGGTCTTCGAAGGGCCGCATGGCTTCTACGCCGCTCACATTGGACACGTTCCGGAAGATGAGTCTCTGCCTGCTCACCGGCTCGGCGAATGCTGGCATGCATCGGATATCGCGCTCAAGCCGTATCCGTGCTGCCACTTCATCCACGCGTTCGTCGACGCGGCGCTGGCGGTGCGCCACGACGTGGTGATCACGGACATCGAGCGTATCGATTGCCTGTTGAGCCGCGATCTCCAACATCTGGTCGCCGAGCCGAGGGAGCACAAGATTCGCCCGGCCGCCGTCTATGAGGCATTGTTCAGCGTGCCGTACACCGTGGCATTGGCGCTCGTCAAGGGACGCGTCGATCTTGCTGCGTACTACGATGAACCACTTGATGACGCCCACGTACTGGCAGTTGCGGCCCGCACGCATTGCGTCGACGACCCGAAGAGCGACTACCCGAAACATTTCCCCGGTGAAATCCGCATCGTTCTCAAGAACGGCCGCGTCCTCGAGCATCGCGAAGCAAACAGCCTCGGCGCGCCTGAACGTCCGCTTTCGCGCTTGGCAGTCGAAGAAAAGTTCATAGCGAATGCTTCGCGCGCACTCGGCCGGAACGTGCGCAACGCGTGATCGAGGCCGTCCGGAATCTCGACGACATGCCCCGGATCGACGAGTTGCTCGAACTTTGTACCACTACTCCAGAGAAGCAAGCATGAATACGAAGCGCATTCCACATGGCCTGATGTATGAAGACTTCGAACCTGGCAGACGGTTTCGCCACCACTGGTCCCGCACGTTCAGCGACGCCGATGCCACCACGTATAGCGCGATGACGATGCAGTACAACCCGATCTACTTCAGCGCGCCGCATGCGGCGGCCGCCGGATATGACGGTATCCCCCTTCATCCGATGTTTGTTTTTGCGACGACAGTTGGACTGTCCGTAGAGGATCTGTCGGAAGCGGGCGGCCCGTTCCTCGGTGTGGACGATGTCGTTTTCCACCAGACCGTGTACCCGGGCGACACAATCTGCGCACTGTCGGTAGCGACGAGCCGCCGTGCGACCGAGTCTCGTCCCGGCTGGGGCGTCGTGGAATGGCATACCACGGCGCTCAATCAGCGCGGCGAGACGGTGATCGAATTTCGGCGGCGCAATCTCTCGCGGATGCGTTCGATTCCGCAACAGGTGGTTAGCTAACCGGTCAGGTCGGACGGTTCAATGGGAAGAGCAGAGATGAAAATAGATAGCATTACTGAATTTACGGATGAGCTTCGCGAACTGCAGCAGGCAACACGCGACTTCGCCGAAGCTGAAATCGCACCCGTGGCGCAGAAGCTTCACCTGGCTGGCGAGGAAATTCCGGACAGCCTGCTGGCGAAGATGCAGGAGATGGGTTTCTTCCGCGTGCTCGCATCACCCGAGTATGGTGGATTGGGGTTGGGCGCGCGCGCCGTGGCACTCGTTACGGAGGAACTTAGCCGGGCCTGGTTCAGTGCAGGTGCGCTTCCGGCGCGCAACTGGGGACTTGGCGTACTGCTCGAAAGGTTCGGCACGCTCGAGCAAAAGAAAAAGTGGCTGCCTGGAATCGCATCTGGTGAACTGCAGGCGGCGCACTCGGGCACAGAGCCGGAGGCCGGCTCGGATGCAGCGAACATCAAGACGACCGCAACCTTGCGCGACGGACGCTACGTGGTCAGCGGCACGAAGCAATGGTGCACGCACGCCAACCGCGCGGACCTGATCTCGCTCTTTTGCCGCACGGGGCGGGACGCCGGCAAGCACGGCGGCATTAGTTTGCTGCTCGTCGAGAAAACCCGCGGTGAGCAGTTCGTGCCGCCGACGCTGACCGGTAGCCGGATCGAGACGATCGGCTATCACGGCATGCACAGCTACACGCTCTTCTTCGATGACCATGAGATTCCCGAGGAGAACCTGCTGGGCGGTATCGAAGGGATCGCATTCAAGCAGTTGATGGCGATCTACGAGCTCGCTCGCTTGCAGTTTGCGTTTCGCTGCATCGGCCTCGCTCGGGCGGCATATGAAGCAGCGCTCGAGCATAGCCGCAACCGCGTGCAGTTCGGCCAGTCCATCAGCCAGTTCCAGGCGATACGCCACAAGCTGGCCGGCATGGCGACGCAGATCGAGGCGGCTCGCCAGCTAGGCTACATGGTCGCACGGAAGATGGACGCGGGTTGCCGCGTCGATCTCGAGGCCGGCATGGTCAAGCTCTTCGCATCGGAGATGGCCCACAAGGTGTGTCACGACGCCGTGCAGATACACGGAGGGATGGGCTTCGCGGTCGAGAGCCCCGTGAATCGTTACTGGCGAGATTCTGGTCTCTGCACCATCGGCGAAGGCACCAGTGAAATCCAGCGTGAAGTCATTGCGCGACGACTACTCGGAGAGAGGTGAACATGAGTCACGGTACCTACTTCGACGACTTTAACGTCGGCGAAACATACGAGCACACCAGGGGGCGCACGGTCACGAACTACGACAACTATGCGCTGACCCATCTGTCGATGAATACGGCCGAAGCCCATTTCAATCTGGTCTATAGCCGCCAGGCGCTGGATGGACGGTTCTCCGAGCGCATCGTCGCCGGCCCGTGCACGCTTGGTCTTGTCATCGGCCTGACAAGCCAGGACATGAGCGAAAACGCGTTTCTGGATGTCGGCCTGACGGCCTTGCGCTTGCCTAATCCGGTCTTTGCCGGCGATACGCTCCACGCGAGAAGCGAGGTGTTGAACCTCACCGACGACCGGCCCGACAGCGGCCTTTTGCGCTATCGCTTCAGCGCAACCAACCAGGATGGCAAGACTGTCGCCGAAGGCGAGCGTACGGTACGTCTTAAGAAGCGTTCGGCATGGGCTCACAAGGACGAAACCGTGATGCCCGGTCACGACATGGGAGAGCAATCGTGAGCGCTGCATTGTCGGGAATTACCATCGTGGACCTGACGCAGGGCGTGTCGGGACCCTTTGCCACGCGTCTACTCAGTCAGATGGGCGCGCGCATTATCAAGATCGAACGTCCCGGTACGGGCGATCTCATTCGTTACTGGGACGACATTGTCCACGGTATGTGTTCTGGGCATGCATGGGTCAACCCGGGCAAGGAGAGTGTGGCATTGGACCTGAAGAGCGAAAGCGGGCGCGACATTCTCCACCAGTTGATCGAGCGCGCAGACGTGCTCATCGAAAACTTTGTTCCAGGCACGGTTGACGCATGGGGTCTGAACTACGAAAAGGTCAAGTCGATCAAGCCGGATGTCATCTATTGCCACATCTCCGGCTTCGGTCAGGAGGGACCGTATCGCGACCGGGCTGCGCTCGATCTGATCGTGCAGGGCGAGGCAGGTCTCATCATGACCAATGGCACGCCCGAAGCGCCATCGAAAATTTCCGTGTCGCTCTGCGATATTGCCGGCTCGATGTACGCGACGATCGCCATTCTCGAAGCGCTGTTTCACCGCGAGCGAACGGGGCGAGGGCAGGACATTCAGATTTCGCTTCTCGACTCGGTGCTCACGTGGACTGGCTATTTCCCGTACATGGTCTGGTACGGCAATACGCTGCCGAAGCGCGTCGGTCTGCATCATCACACGATGGCGCCGTACGGCCCGTATCCATGCGGAGACGGGCGCATGGTGATCGTGGCTGCCGGCGGCGGTCATGTGGAGATGTGGCGCAAGTTCTGTCAGGCGATCGATTGCCCGGACATGGTCGACGACGAGCGATTTGCTACCAACGCATTGCGCCTCGCCAACCGTAACGCGCTCGACGAGCGAATTTGCCAGGCGATCGGCACTAACGAGCGCGCGTACTGGCTGGAGCGCTTCCACGCCTTTGGCATTCCGGCCGGCGCCATGAACGATCTCGGCGAAGCGCTGGATCATCCGGCCATTAAGGCGCGGGACCTGATCAAGGAAGTGGACAGCGCGGTGGGCAAGGTCAAGGTGTTCGACTTCCCGCCACAGTCGTCGGAGCTCGAATCGGTCAACAGGCTCGGCCCACCCGCACTCGGCGAGCATACGGCGCGGGTGCTGGCGGAACTCGGCATCGACGCCGCGACGATCGAAACGCTCGAGTCGGCCGGCGTCGTGCAATGCGCCGCGTCGACGAAGGAGAAGTCTCATGTCTGATTCATCCGCGAACGACGCGACACTCGAGTTGGCGCGCTTTGCCGCAACGACCGGATTGGAAAGTGTGCCATCGGTCGTATGCAACCGCCTCAAGGATTGTCTGCTTGATTTCATCGGCAATGCCGCGTACGCGGCCGTCAATGCGGAGAGCAGCGCCGCATTCCGCGCGGGCGCCACGGCGTTGCAGGGCGCGAACGACGACTCGACCGTGATCGGTGACACGCAGGGATATTCCTACCTGCAGGCTGCCTTGCTCAACGGCGCGTTCGCTCATACGCTCGATTTTGACGATACCAACGTATGGGGCTGCCTGCACCCCGGTGCGCCAGTGATCGCCGCCGCGCTGGCGGAGGCCGAGCGCATCCATGCCACGGGGAAACGATGGCTTGCTGCTCTGGCAGTCGGTTACGAGGTCGCGACGCGTGTCGGCGCGGCATTGGGCGATACCGCTTACGATCGCGGCTTTCACATTACGGCGGTCGCCGGGATCTTCGGCGCGGTCGCGGCCCTGGGCCGATTGCGTGGCGTCGATTCTGGCACGCTTGCCAGCGCGTTTGGTATCGCTGGGAGCAAAGCGGCGGGCTCCATGCAGTATCTCGCGAATGGCTCGTGGAACAAGCGCCTGCATCCAGGCTTTGCCGCGCACGACGCGTTACTTGCGCTCGCATTTGCGCAGGCAGGCGTGGTCGGTGCCGCTGCGCCGATAGAAGGTCGATACGGACTACTTGCAGGGTATACAAACGACGCGACGCCTTCGGCGCTGACGGACCGTCTCGGTCAGTGGTGGCCGTCGGGCGATACGGCGATCAAGCCCTTTCCGTCCTGTCGCTTCAATCACGGTGCAATCGAAGCCGCGTTGCAGCTACATGAACGGCTCGGTACCGGCGCGCGCAAGCGTATCGAGGCTGCCTTACGCGAGGGGACGCGGCTCGAGGTGCGTCTGTCGCCCAAAGCCGCGCAGATTGTCGGTGAGGCATCGCCAAACAAGGTACATCCGCGCAACATCGTCGATGCGCAGTTCAGTGTGTACTTTCAGGTTGCGGTGGCGCTGCTGGACGGAAGCTGCAACTGGCAGAGCTACGAGCGCATTGATGCGGCGGACGTCGCAGCGTTGTGCTCGGCCATCCATGTCGTGATCGACGGGCAGTCGCCCGTCGTGGGCGCGGTGTTGTCGTTCGCCGGGCACGTGGTCCGTGTCGATGAGCCGCTCGGCGAACCGTCGCGGCCCTGCGACGGCGCATCGCTTAGACGCAAGTTCGATGACCTCGCAGTGCCGGTGTTTGGCGCGGCGCACGCCGCTCGGATCGCGCAGCGTGTGGCGGTTCTCGAAGACGAAACGGATGCGTCGACGCTGATCCGGCAATTTCGCAGGAGCGTGCAATGACAGGGTTTTGTCGCCGTAGCCAGCTTGTCACGCCGGCGAGCAGCGAAAAGCTGCTGGAAAAGGCGCTGACGATCGACTGCGATTCGCTCGTCATCGATCTTGAAGACGCCGTCGCGCCGACGTTCAAACACGAGGCGCGCCAGGTGCTGCGTCGGGCGCTGACCGATAGCGTGCCCAGCAGACGTGAACTGTGCGTACGTATCAACGGTCTGGAGACGCCGTGGTGTCTCGACGATCTGCTCGCACTGGAAGGGTTGCCGATCGATGCGGTGGTCGTGCCGAAGGTGCAGGGTCCCGAGGATCTGTACGTGTACGACCAGTTGTTGCGGCAGATCGAACTGCGCGATGGCCGCTATGGATTGACGTTGCTTGCGCTGATCGAGAGCGCTGGCGGCGTGGAAAACGCGCTGTCGATTGCACGCGCGTCGCAACGCTGCCAGGCGTTGATTTTTGGCGTAGGCGACTTCATTGCCCAGACCGGCATGGCGTTCGACGAGCAGGCGTTATTGCCCGTGCGTTCGCGCATCGTTACCGCTGCGGTCGCGGCTGGCGTGCAGCCCATCGATCATGTGCACCCCGATGTGGCGGATACCGAAGGACTGTCGCGCGCTGCCCAGGCGGGCAAGCAACTCGGCTTCACAGGCAAATGGGCGATTCATCCGCGGCAGGTCGAGCCAATCGAGAGTGTATTCAGCCCGGACCGGGATGAAATTGCCAGTGCTCGCCGCACGATCGCGGCGTATGAGACCGCGCAGCGGGAAGGCCGCGGCGCAATCATCGTGGATGGCCTGCTGGTCGATGAGGCGGTCCTCAAGATAGCGCAGCACAAACTGGCCCTGGCAGAACGCATCGCTCCTGAAGCCGAAGCGGGGACTTCATAGACATGCGTCGCAATACGAGGCGAGCCGGGATTGGCCGAGTTTCAACTACCGGACTTGCCAGGAACTTCCATTGAGAGGACTGACATCATGAGCGACCCAACCGACTTCAACGAAATTCGGGAACGAGCCGGCTATACCAGCGACGAAGACGTGCGCAAGCGCAAATACCCGACAGACTTCAAATGCATCCGTGAGGAAGTCAGCGCGGAAGAATGGCAGGCACGAGTCGATCTGGCAGCGTGCTACCGGCTTGTCGACATCTACGGCATGAGCGACCTCATCTATAACCATATCACCGTGCGGATTCCGGGAACGGAGCATCTTCTCATCAACCTGTACGGGATGACGTACAAGGAAATCACCGCATCGAGCCTGATGAAAATCGATGTGGAAGGCAACGTCATCTGGAAGCCTGATACACAGTACGGCCTGAATTCCGCTGGCTATGTCATTCACGGCGCGATCCATACCGCGCGTCCAGAAATGAACTGTGTCATACACACGCACACGCGCGCCGGGATGGCTGTTTCGGCGATGGAGTGCGGACTGCTGCCGGTTACGCAGCATGCGATGCGGTTTCACGGACACATCGGCTATCACGACTATGAAGGCCCGGTTCTCGACCTGGGCGAGCGCGAGCGCCTGGTCAAGAACCTGGGACAGCACAACGCGCTGATCCTGCGTAATCACGGTCTCATCACCTGCGGCCCCAGCGCTGCGGAAGCGTTCAATCTGCTCTACCAGCTCGAGATGTCCTGCCGGGCCCAGGTCGATCTCATGGCCGCGGGTGCGAGCGTCAACATGCCGTCGCCGGAAGTGATCGACCGGACGTCGAGCATCTTTCAGCCGGGCAAGATCCGCTCCTACGGCATTCTCGAGTGGCCGGCGATGTTGCGCCGCCTCGAAGCCGAGCAGCGGAACAACGGCTATCCGCCGTATGACCAGTGAGCAGCCGGTGATCTCGATTGACCTTTTTGAAGGAAGAACCCATGACCACGAATGTTCCTGACAGGTTTGCCGTGTGTCCCGCACCAGACCGGAACCCGCGCGCACCGGCGCGCTTCCGGATGCCATGGGGCGTGGTCGACACTCACGCACATGTGATCGGTGCTCCGCCCGAGTACCCGCTGATTGAACACCGAAGTTATACGCCGCCGCCGGCAACGGGAGAAGACTACTTTCGCATGCTCGATGCAACGGGTGTGACCTTCGCCGTGCTCGTGCAGGTGAGCGTGCACGGCACGGACAACCGGCTGTTGATGGACATGCTCGACCGGTATCCCGAGCGGTTGCGCGGTGTCGCAGTCGCCCCGCACGATTTGTCTGAACGCGAGTGGCTGCAGTTGAAAGAGGCGGGTGTCGTGGGCTTGCGTCTCAATACGTTGTCCGGTGGTGGCATCGGGCTCGATCACCTGGACCGCTACGAAGCGCTATGCGCGGAGCTCGGCTGGCATCTGCAGTTCCTGACGGACACTAGCCGGCTCGAACCTGTCGCGCCAAGAATTTCTAAGTTGCGAGTGCCGTACGTCATGGACCACATGGGGCACTTCGCAGTGTCGGACGGACTTCAGTCGGCAGGGATGCAACTGATGCTCGAGCTGATGGCGGATGGTGCATGGGTCAAGCTCTCTGGTGCATACCGCGTTTCAAACGCGATTGACTACACGGATACCGTGCCTTTTGCGCGGGCCTTGATCGAAGCGGCACCGGAGCGGTGCGTGTGGGGTTCGGACTGGCCGCATCCGGCGTATTGGGGGGCGATGCCGAACGACGGCGATCTGCTCGATCTCCTTGCGGACTGGGCACCGGTTGAGACGGTTCGCAACGCAATTCTCGCGGACAACGCCCATCGGCTATACGGCTTTCCGGATTCACCCGTCGTTGCATAAGGGTATCCATCTCGACAGGAAAGGAGGGGGAGACATGACGAACAGACAGGCATCGACCGACCAGAATACAAAGATCGCGGCGGGCCAGGCCGAAAGTGCGTCCCGAACGACGGCCGATGCCGTGCGGTTTTCGATGCGCGGCGAACCGTTGCTGGCGAGCGGCGCGACGATGCGCTCACTCGGTACCGCGGGAAATCTGTGGGCGCACGTGAAGGTTTATTCGAGCGGCGGCGAAAACGGCATGCACTGCCACGACGTCGAGGATCATTGCTTCGTCGTATTGCAAGGCGAAGCGACGTTTCAGTTCGGCGACGGAAGCACACTCGTTGCCCACTCGTTCGAGGGTGTCATGCTGCCCAAGGGGACGTTCTACCAGTTCAGTGCCAATCCTGCGGGCAATCTCGTGATGATCCGTGTGGGCGGCGCGCAGGTCACATCGACCGATGACATCGACCCGAAGTACGGTGTGCCCAGGGAGATCTCCAGACAGCGTGTCGGCGTTGACAACCGGTATTTCGATGGAGAGTCGGCGGCCAACGGAGCACACTCGCAGCCCATCAGAGTGCTGCCGGATCAGTTCTTCGCCGCGGACTAAAACGGAAGCGTTGTTGCTGCACCGTCGCGAGGTGACTCTGCCATGCGGCCGGACGGGCACGTCTATGGAGCGGCAGTGCTTCCCGCATGTGCCGGGAAGATGGCGCTGCAGCATAAAACAAAATCAGGAGACAACGATGAGACAGTTGAACGTGCACGTAATCGCTGATGATGCGCGGTTCGGGACCTTGCATGCCACCATCCTACTGATCTGTACTCTGATAATCGTCGCCGACGGCTATGACCTGGCGATTGTGGGCGCGGCTCTGCCGTCAGTCATGAAGGACCTGCATGTCGCTGCGGCGCAGGCAGGCTTGATGGTGAGTGCGGGTTTCGCTGGCCTGATGATCGGTGCAATTGCTGCAGGGATGCTTGCTGACCGCGTCGGACGCAAGAAGACGATGGCTGTCTGCGTGGTTCTCTTCAGCATTGTGACGGCCTGCACCGGCTTCGTTCACGATGCTGTGCTGTTCGGCATTGTTCGCTTTGTGGCCGGCATGGGAATTGGTGGTGTCATGCCGTGCGTCGTGGCTCACGTAACGGAGTTTGCTCCGCGAAAGCATCGCGCGACGATGGTGACCGTGGCCTTCAGTGGCTTTGCGATTGGTGGAATGTTGGCTGCCGTCCTTGGCAATACGATGATCGAAGTGCATGGATGGCGGTCACTGTTTTTCGTCGCTGCACTGCCGCTTCTCTTCGTTCCGTTTTTGGTTGGACAACTGCCTGAGTCGATCGCGTATCTGGTCAGGACCGAGCGGGTCGCCGAATTGCGCTCTATCGTGCGCGGCCTGAATTCCCGGTTCGAAGTGCAGCCCGACGATGACTTTGTCGTTCCGGTTCGCAGCAGTGCAGGGTCCGTGATCGATGATGTCTCTATCGGCCTCCTGTTCAACGATGGCCGTCTGTCCAGCACAATCATGTTGTGGCTCGCTTCCTTCATGTGCGTGTTCGTCATCTACGGACTGGCATCATGGCTCGCGAAGATCATGACCAATGCCGGCTACAGCCTCACGTCGGCGTTGAATCTTCTGCTTGCGTTAAATGTCGGTGCCCTCGTCGGCGGCGTTTCGGCCGGCCTGCTTGCTGACCGCTTTCCGATCAAGATCGTCCTGTGCTCGTTTTATCTGCTCGCTTCGGTAGCAATACTGATATCGGGCAGCGGCGTTCCGGTCATATGGCTTTACGTCACGACAGGCTTTCTCGGTGCTTCGACGTATGGCGGCCAGATGCTGACCTATGCGTATGCCGGACAGTTTTACCCGCCCGCAGTCCGTTCCTCGGGAGTGGGATGGGTCACCGGGGTGGGAAGGCTGGGTGCAATTCTCGCGCCGATCGCGTTCGGTGCGCTGATGGCGCTACAACTGCCGCGCCAGCAGAACTTTCTGCTCATTGCAATTCCGATGTTTATCGCGGCGGCCGCAGTGACACGGATCGGTCACGGACGCTCGAACGGTAAGGGGAGTGCGGACGACATCCGCGCGTATGACGCATCCAGGTCGCGATAGGCGTTGGCCTTGTTGCCCGCGCCCCTTCATCAGCTCATTACGATAAATCTGCCGCGGAAGACTGGCGATGTAGAGTCACTTACATGATTAACATCACTAAATAAATTTTAAGGGTCAAGCCGGTCTTATGAGGCTGGAATCTATACAAGATAGAGGAGACGAGATGAAGAGGAAGTGGAGCGCGGCAGCCGCGTTGGTTGTCGTGGGAGGTGCAGCACACGCGCAATCGTCGGTGACGCTTTATGGTGCCCTTGATTCCGGATTGCTGTATCAGAGTACATCGGCCGCTTCGTTCTCACCGAAAGCGCCGAATACCGGGAGGGTATACGCATTCAAGGATGGGGGTATCTATTCGAGCATCTGGGGTCTTAAAGGCACTGAAGACATCGGAGGCGGCTACAAACTCAACTTCAAGCTGCAGGGGTCGTTCAATAGCGGCACTGGGAAGCTCGGATTGGCCGGTGCGCCGGGCGCCAATGCGGTCTTCAATCAGCAAACGACGGTGGGCGTATCGGGCCCGTTCGGCACCGTCGATGCGGGCCGGCAAATCGCTCCGATGATCTACGCGATGTATGATACCGACGTGCGGGGCGCGCAGTACTTCGGCAGTATCCTGACCGCGTGGCTTGGTATGAACCAGGCCGCGGGCTGGCAGGGCACCAGCACCAACGGCCCGATCGGCGCACTATGGGACGACAACGCGCTGGTCTACCAGTCGCCGAAATTCTATGGCGCGTCCCTCGCGCTGGAGTATGCACCGGGCGGCGTCGCGGGCCAGTTTCAAGGCGGAACGCGCGAGTCCGCCGTTCTGAAGTACTCGAACTACGGCCTCAATCTGGCCGCTGCATACTACAACGGTCACGATGCAAACCCTTCGACTACAACGATCCCGACCGGACTGGACAATAATCGCTTTTACTATCTGGGCGCGAAATATACGTTCAACGATTTTTCCGTATCGACCTCATACGGCATCGGCAAAAACCCTGCGAACAGTGCTCTCGTCAACTATGAGATGGTCTCTGCAGGTCTTGGCTACAGGTTTACCCCGGCCTTCAGGGTGACGTCGGGCTTCTACTACCTGAAGGACCGTAACAAGTCGGTCAATCACTCGGATGAATTCGCGGTGGGCGCCGAATATAGCCTGTCAAAGAGCACCGTGACTTACGCACAGGTGGGATACGTCAGCAACCATGGCACGATGAACCAGACGGTCGTGTACGGCCAGCCTGTTGCGCCCGGCGTGTCGACCATTGCAGCCATGATAGGCGTCCGGCACAGCTTCTGATACCGCATCCGCAACTGCCCGCGTTCAGATTGCCTGTACTGAAAGCCGATAGCGAATGGTGCGCGGCTCTTCAACAAGAAACCTTAGTCCAGAACGGGCCGCGAGTGGGTGGCTGGCAGGCGGGACCACGACGCGTCCGAGATCAAAGAAACTGTTAGCCGGCTCGACGCCAAGTGCGAAGTTCCTCCCGCACCACGGCGCGTTTGTCCGGCCGCCGTTGCTAATCCAAAGCAAAGCATCTGGAAGCTCTTCGACATTCCAGTCAAGCAGAACGTCGGCGCCGCTGGCTGCGTACCTCAAAACAAAGGGCGGCTGGCAACCTGCAATCTGCAAGATTTCTTCAGTTGCCACCGTGAGGGGCAGCAGAGTCACATCCAGAGATCCGGTTCCGGTTGGAAGTGCACTGAGCGATGTGGCCGTGCGGTCCGGCAAAACTTTTGACACCCCTGGCTCTACAGGGGCCGGGTAACTATGAATTGCCTGATGAGGACATCCGAGGATTTCAACTCCCTCGAGCGGGACAGCGAACGTCGGGTGATGGGCCACTGGCAAGACGACCTCCCGCCGAACGCGGACCGTCAGCGAGACATCCAGAATCGGTGCATCGGGATTGGCTTTGATGACACGCTCGAGACTCTCGATCTCGCCGTTTTCCGGGTAATCAATTCGAAGACGGAGCATGTCCGAAGTCTGCTCCACCAGTTGCCAAAGATGGTTGGATCCATAGCCGTGATTCCAGTCGTCGGAGGAATTCAGTGGCTCAAAACCTTGCGACAGGCCACTAGGGCAATGGACGGTTCCAAACGGAAGGCATGGCCACTCTCCGCGCAACGCTCGCATAAGTCCAGGCCACCGCGCATCGTCGCCCCACGGTGCGACATGTAGCGGCGATATGCTTTGACCTCCACCCAGTTCAAAGCGGACGGGCCCAAGCATTCCGCCCAGCGCCTGGATCGTTGCTTCACCATGCGGCCAGTTCAATGTCCAACGGGTCATTGCATTCATTGGCTTTTCCTCCGGCAGTTCCCACCAGACTGACCTACTGACCGTGGATATGGGGCGTCGTCGGATTCCGTTGCGCCGAATCGCATGGCCGACGGATCCGCAGGGGCTTCATTGGAAGGAAATCTCCAACGAAAAGAAAGCCCGCGCTAACGGCGGGCTAAATCCACATCTTGCAGACGTGGAGGAGACGTTCCTAAAGGCGACCTCATATCCCACGAATGACGTTGCATAACCGACTGATTTTTGCCAGGCGGTTGCGAACTCGTACCTATTTGGTCTTCGCTGCAGCGGCGACCTTGCGCATCCCCTCTTGCGGGTCATCATTCGAGTTCATGAAGTTCGTCACGACATCGGTAATCGCGCCCTGGGTGGCCGACGACTGAACATCACCAAAAGCGAATGACGGAAGAAACGTATTGGATTTGATTGTGGACTGTTCATCTGCGAATGATTTCTTGGCGCAGGCGTCGAACTTGCCCATGGGAACATCCTGCCGGACAGGAATGGAACCCTTGTAGAGACTGAACTGTTCCTGGAAATCGACGGACATGATCGTTTTGGCAAGCGCAAGCTGACCAGGCGTCGCTTCTTTTTTGCCGTTTTGCTGGAAAAACACGAACGAGTCTACTGTGTAGGTGAAGGCATTCGAAGTACCAGGCGCAGCCGCACAGATATAGTCAACGTCAGCCTTCTTGTTCGCATTCGCGAACTCGCCTTTCGCCCAGTCCCCCATGAACTGCATACCACCCGATCCGTTGATGACCATGGCAGTCGCGAGATTCCAGTCGCGACCGGTGGAGCCTTTGTCGAAGTAACCCTGAATCTTTCGGACAATCTGGAACACCTGCAACATCTGCGGCGAAGTCAGTGCTTTCTGGTCGAGATCAATCAAGGCCTTGCGATAAAAATCCGCACCCTGAGAAAGTACAACCGTCTCCCAGATGGTCATGTCTTGCCAAGGCTGGCCACCACGCGCGACTGGCGTAATGCCCGCCGCCCGGAACTTGTCGGCTAGCGCGAAGAACTCGGGCCATGTCGTCGGCGGCTTACCGCCCACTTTATCGAGGTCGGCTTTGTTGATCCACAACCAGTTGATTCGGTGCACCGAGAATGGCGCGGCCACATAGTGGCCTTTTGACATCATGGTCTTGTTGATCTGCGCTGGAAGTTGGGCTTTCCAATCGGTGGCGGACTTGTCTATATCGACCAACACGCCTTGATCAGCCCAGTCCTGTATCAACGGCCCCTTGATCTGCGCAGCCGACGGTGCGTTGCCGGACATGATCTGTGTCTTCAACGCCGTCATGGCAGCCGCACCCGCGCCTCCGGCTACGGCGAAGTCTTTCCACTCGTAACCCTGCTTATTCATGTCGTCCTTCAGCACTCTGATCGCCTTCGATTCGCCACCCGAGGTCCACCAATGCAACACGGAAAGTGACTCGGCAGCACTGGCGACCTGTGCGCCCGTGGCGAGCGCCGCTGCGACAATCGCGCCCGACATGAGTGTTCTTTTCATTGCTGTCTCCGTTAGTTTTGTTTATGAATCACCAGGCAGGCGCACGCCACGATGGCGTGCGTCAGGGTAGCGCTCACAGATCGAAACCGAGTTGAGCTTTACCGAGAGGCGTCAGATCTTCGGCGGTAGCCCGTCCGACAAAATCGACTTCGAAGTGGTCAGTAGGGAAGTCGGGCGGACTCTTGCCTTCAAGGAAGCTGGGCAATTGGCGCCTGAGGTATTCATCGTTTTTGGCACAAGCGGGCGCCGACGGGATATACATCACGTTGCTGTAGCCTGCACCGTGGTGCGCGTCTTCCACTGCGTGGATCACGTCGCTGTGCCAGAACACAGTGTCGCCCGCCTGCATGTGGGGAATCGATGACAGCGCGTCGAACAACGGCGCATGAAATTCCGGCTTGATGGAGAGCGCGCGACCAGGCATCGCCCCGCACAGGTCATCGTCGGCGACATCGTCCTGAAGGGCGCGCAGCAGAATGTAAGCCATCGCATTCGCAATGGGCACGAGCTGCAGGGTGCCGTCGCCGGGGCCTTGCGGCGTCAACGCAGTCCATCCCTGAAACGTGCGGAACATCGAACACACTGCGGGCGACGCGATCTCTTCGACGTCGGGCCGGAATGCGGCGTCGAACGGATCGTATTGACGCCAGTTGCCATCGAACACATGCCGGTACACCTTGCGGAAGTTACCTTCGATCCACCGCTCGACCGAGCCGCCGTCGCAATGCGCGGACAAGCCCAATGACTCGGAACCAGGCGGCCGTCGACGCATCCGGTCCGCGTAAACCGGCACCCGCTCTGGATCGAAATGGACCCGGCCTTCACTCTCATTGCGCCACAACTGGTTCAGAAACACACGGGCCGCCGTCAGCGACGGCGCCTGCCGCGCGAGGACCTGCGGCTTTGACCAGTACACGCCGTAAATCTGTGGCTTGCTCGACGCGAGCTGGCCAAAGTATTTGTCCTCGGCGCGGTTCTGCAGACGCGTATCCAGATCGTTGCGTTCGACGTAGTCCGCGATGTCGCGGTCCCACCCTTCCACCAGAGCGCGGTCGAACACATTGCGGATCACACACGCACCACGCGTTTTGACGAGGTCGATCTGCTCTGCGCTCACGCGCTGCTCCGCGATGTCGGAGAACTGGATTTCGGGGATCACGTTATCGCCGCGACTGCGTTGCGCGGCAATTCTGCTGGCTTCGGCGCGGATCGTTTCATCCACCTCGGCGAAAACATCACGATAGTTCGGAAGTCGTGCGCGAAGCTCCTGTTTGGCCTGCCGGATGGCTGCCGGCAGATCGTCGATGATGAGTGCCATGGTCGTCTCCTTGTGGGTTCTGCTATGTCCGAAGCATAGGCTGACCGCACCCACAAAAGTGATACCATCCAGACAATTTCTTTGCGCTTTCTGCCATGAAACCAGCATACGAACATGTCGAATTTGGCGACGACTGCTCGGTTAGGGTTTACCATCGGCGTTTGCCGCGCATTCCGTTTGAATGGCACCATCATCCCGAATACGAACTGACCCTGACGCTGAACAGTCACGGCAAGCGCTATATCGGAGATTCGATTGCAGACTATCTAGACGAGGACCTGGTTCTCGTGCCGCCGAATCTTCCTCATACCTGGGCGTCGAACCGCTCGATTGACTCGGCATCTCCTCAGGTTGCAATCGTGATCTGGTTCGGCGGCGACTGGGCGCGTCGGCTTGCGGATGTCTGCCCGGAATATGCGCCTTTGCGTAATCTGTTACGCCGGGCGGCCTGCGGGCTGGCGTTCAGTCCGGAGGTCGGCGCCGCGATGCACACCCAGGTCGACGAGCTCCTGTCCAGCGCCCCGCGAGAACGCCTTGCCGTAGCGCTAAACGTTTTGTGCACGCTAGCGGAAGCGCCTGGTGAGCCGCTCGCTTCGCCTACTGCGTTTAGCGACCGGACGGAGGGTCCTTCAGGCCACGAACCGGAACGTATAAATCGCGTGCTCTCGATGATCGATTTACGCTTCGCTGAACCGCTGCGTCTATCCGAACTTTGCGAGGCTGCAAATGTGTCGGAGCGTTCTCTGGCCCGCTACTTCGAGCAGCACATTGGAGAGAGCGTTGGGCGATATATCGCGCGGGTCAGGATTGGACATGCCTGCCGGATGCTCGCGCACACTTCCATCCCGGTTTCCGTCGTTGCAGCCCGCTCTGGATTTCCGAACGTCGCTAACTTCAACCGACAGTTCAAGGCGTTGAAGGAACTCACGCCCGCCGCTTATCGCAAACAGTTCACGGCCGGCGATATTGCCGAAACAGACGCCAGTCCGCAGATCAACGAACGCTCACCTTCATTGCAACGAAACCCGCGACTACCGAAATCAATTGCGTAACGCAGGCAAGCGGCCCTAGGCGCGGGATTGAAGCTGGCCGCATTGGAATGCCTTCTCGTCGGATAAGCGGTCTTGCCGGGGAAGACGCCCAACATGTCGTGCATCACAAGCACTTGCCCCGAACAGTCCGGACCAGCCCCGATACCGATTGTTGGGATCGCTAGCAACTCCGTCATCTCGCTCCCGACAGAAGTCGGATCGGACCATGTCGATCTCGAAGAAGCCCAAGTAGGTCCGACTCCCCGAATTTGCCGTGCTGGACCGCCTCATCGACAGATTCGCCGCCGAAGGCGGTACACAGATCTGCCCTGGACGCTGCCAGCCCCGGCATTGGACGGCCGGACTCTTGACTTCGAACGGGCGACGTCAGGCCGGCACCTGCCCGGGCGGACCGTCAAGGATACGGAGCTTGTCGCCAATGTCAGGAATATTGCGGCCGCCCGAGCGGAATTCGTTGTCAAGTCGATGCGCGGTTGCGCGACATTGCATAAGCGTCTCATGCAGTCGGGGTTCGGCCTGAAGGGCGGTCACCACCCTTTCCAGCTCAGACGGGGACTCACTCAGAAGGGCAGGAACGACCTCTTCTGGCGGTATCAGAGAGCCGTTACTTAGAATCTGTGCGGTCCAGTCGCATCCGTACAGAAGCGCGCGTCGCTCGGCCCTTTGCGCTTCTTCCTGGTCCAGTGTGGCAAGGCTGTGCCGGTTCCTGTGAAGGGAAGTGCGCCAGGTTGTGAGGATGTCAGCGCGCAGTCTTTCAATTGCGTCACCGAGCGGCGCGTTCTGCCCACCCGCCGCGAGGCGGCGTTCATCGAGTCGGTCGACGTAGTCCCGATATCCTTCCAGGAACGATTGCCAGTTCAGCGGTAGTTCGGTCGTCTGCGAGAACGAGAGGCTAAGCTCACCAAGCTCGTTGCTGATTTCGTGAAGGGACTGGGCGTCGGCAAGACGTGCTTCATAGACCTCATGAGCCGTCACCATCTGGCGGTGCAGGGGAAACAGGGGATTGCTGTAGCGTCGCTGCAGATGTCGCTCGGCAGCGCCAGGATGGGCGCTCCATTTCCAGTTCGATAGCGATTTCGCATCAAAGTCGACCTTGTCTATCATCGCTCGGAATACTGCCAGCGCCTCCTCGGTTGCATGGCCAAAGCAGTCAGCGAGCTTGTAATCATTGCCTTGCAGACTGGCGCTCTCATTCCCTCCGGCATAAGGGGATTCGGGTGCAAGTCGGAGGAAGCCGGTGGCCAGAAAGAATTCCATCGGTAGCTCTACCGACAGGCTCTCGAGCCGGAACGTGCGCGCCTCGGAGGAAATCCCCTCGATAGAATGCGCGAGGCGGCTTTCGAAGTCGAGGAGCGCATCAATCCTGTCACCGGACGACGGTTGCGCCTCCTCAGCGAACAGGCAGAAGGACTCGCGTACCATTCGTGCCGCGATCGGGCCGTGCTTCTCGGCAAAGAGCCAGAACCAGAGGGCAAGTTGATATCCACGAACTCCGTTTCGCAGGACCGGTTCGACATCTGGCGCGAATATGATTCCAGGTGCAGCCCACCCTGAAAACGGTGCTGCATCGCTGGCGAGGTACATGTCCAGAAGCTGCTTTATCGACTGATTCGTATCGCTGGGCCAGCTTTGCGTCCCATCTTGCCGCTTCCCGGTCTTCCAGAGTCTCCAAGCCATCCTGAACCTCGCAAAGGGATGTGGTATACGCCTCGGCACCGATACTTGCACACTCGGGCGGGGCCGTAAACCGACGGCTGCTCATTGTTCTTCCGGGACAGTTCGAAGCAGTCCTGGCGGCGCGTGTGAGGCCTGTAGGGGGAACGGCAATATCCGCAAATGCGACACCGATCACTGATCTGGTGCCGCCAAAAGCAAGGCTTTCTCCGCCCGCTCCCTGGGCGAAAGGACAAGGCGCGCGAGTTAAGGAGCAGCAAGAAGGGTTGCCAGAAGAGTCCGAAGCGGGTCGCGCAGTTGCGAAGCACGGCGCCGCTCGCGTGTGCGGTCCGTGCTATCGGCTGGCTCTGGCGCAACGATACAGTGGCCGGACGGAATGACCGTTTCCGGTTGTTCGGTCCAGCCGCACAAATCTCGTTGCGACCGATTGGAACCGTGCCACGACGGCCCTACGGCCGGCCAGTCACGCGTTGCACCATGGCGTAAAGCACCGACATCTGCAAGCCCTTCTTGAGCGCGAAGTTCGGGCCGTATTGATTGGAGTAACCCCACCAGTCAAAGCATGCATGCGGGTTCGTCGGCCCTGGCGCAGACGACGCAATCGTGTCGGGATACACGACGACCATTTTGTTCGTATCGGCCCATTCGTTGATGCCGGACTCGGCGACCATCTCAAGCGGATTGACGACCTGGTGTTGCGTGCCGGACCAGAGGTAGACGGGCTGTCCACGCAGGCTCGTCGCCGGGTCGTTCGAACGTCGGCTCCGCCCAGGTAACGGACCTTTCCCGACGATCGCACTCGTCGCGTCTTAGGCCGTTCCAGCGGGCCGTGACTGATTCTTGCCTGGTGCGAGTCACTTGCCTTCGAAACATGGACCAATTGGTGCTCCTGGCCACAACGCTGCCCATGCGGTCGCTTGTAAGAAAAATTATTTGTCGCGCAATGGAATAGTTGCGCGCTGGCCATGTTTACGTATGGCGACGCATCCTGGTCGCGGCCGGCCAGCAGTGCCGACCGTGAGCTACCTCATCAATCACGAGATCGCCTTGATTCACACAACGATTCAACCCGCCTGGGTCCGCATCACACACTGGATTAATGCGCTCGCTGTCGTATTGATGGTGACAAGCGGCTGGCAGATCTATGACGCCTCGCCGATCTTTCCAGCTTTACAGTTTCCTTCCGCCATCACATTGGGCGGCTGGCTCGGCGGGGCCTTGCAATGGCATTTTGCGATCATGTGGATGCTGGTCGCGAATTTCCTCATCTACGTCGGGCTGAATATCGCTTCGGGACGTCTGCGCCGGAAACTGCTGCCGGTCAGCTTCAAGTCGCTTGCAACCGATCTCGTCGCCGCCCTGCGCGGCACGCTCGCGCATGAGGACCTCACACGCTACAACGCGGTACAGAAATTGGCCTATCTGGTCGTCATCGTCGATATCGCGCTCGTGATCCTGTCGGGGCTGGCGATATGGAAGTCGGTGCAGTTCCCCCTGCTGCGCACGCTGATGGGCGGATACGACAATGCGCGCGTCGTGCATTTCGTTGCAATGAGCGTGCTGGTTGCGTTCTTCGTCGTGCATGTCGTCATGGTCGCGCTGGTGCCGCGCTCGCTGCTTCTGATGATTCGCGGACGGTGACCATGAGCTTTCGAAAAAAGGCTGTGGAGCCTGATACGTTTCTTCGGTCTCACGCTGAATCCATCATCAAGGATGCGCGCAACGAGCTGAAAAATCCGGCCCGCCGGCTGCTTGGCAAGCGAGTTATCACGCTCGGCGGCTTAGCTTTGCTGTCGGGCTGCGATCTGACCAATGACAAGTCGGTGAACACCATGCTGCGCAGAATGTCGTTCTTCAACGACGAGGTGCAAGCCCTGTTGTTCAATCCGAACGAGATGGCCCCGACCTATCCGGAGTCGATGATCACACGGCCGTTTCCGTTCAACGCGTTCTACGATATCGACGATGTGCCCGAAGTCGACGCCGCGACCTACCGCCTACAGGTGGGTGGCCTCGCGACTGGCAAACGCGTCTGGGCGCTCGACGAGCTCCGCGCAATGCCGCAGGAAAGCCAGATCACGCGCCATATCTGCATTGAAGGATGGAGTGCGATCGGCCGATGGGGCGGCGTGCGCTTCTCGAGTTTCCTGAAGCATTCGGGCGCGGACCTCACGGCGAAGTACGTGTCACTGCACTGTGCGGACAACTACTGGACCAGCATCGACATGCCAACCGCGTTGCATGCCCAGACGCTGCTCACACTCACATACGACGGCGAGGTGCTGCCGCCGAAATACGGCTTCCCGATGAAGTTGCGTATGCCGACCAAGCTCGGCTACAAGAATCCGAAGCATATCGTCGCAATCAGTGTGACGAACGAATATCCCGGTGGTTACTGGGAGAACCAGGGCTATAACTGGTTCGGCGGTTCCTGATGTGCATTAGTCCACTCTCGAAACTCAACAGTCCTTTATGGAGCATCCATGTCTATCCGCTTGAAACTTGGCGTCACCCTCGCCACGCTGGCTTTTGCCAGTGTCGTGCTCGCTCAGACGCCCGCCGCCAAACCGTCGCGTATCCGCGGCGATATTGTCTCGCTCGACGGCGACGTCCTGAAGGTGCATCGTCGTAGCGGCGACACTGTGTCGATCGAGCTCAAACCGACCGTTACCGTATCGGCGGTCAAGGCCATGCAGCTTTCGGACATCAAGCCGGGCTCCTTCGTCGGCACGGCCGCAACAACGGGCACCGACGGAAAGTTGACGGCCACCGAAGTGGTCGTCTTCCCCGAATCCGCGCGCGGCTCGGGTGAAGGTCACTACGCATGGGACCTCGGTCCGAACAGCACGATGACGAATGCGAACGTCGACACGGTGGTTCAGGGTACCAGCGGCCGGAATCTGAAGCTGTCGTACAAAGGCGGGAACAATGAGGTAACCGTACCGCCTAACGTACCCATCGTGACTTTCACGCCGGCCGCACGCACCGACCTGACCGCGGGCAAGAAGGTGTTTGTGGTCGCGACGGCCGCGTCGCAGGGTGCATTTGTCGCGCAGCGCGTGGTGGTCGAAAAGGATGGAGTCGCTCCGCCGATGTAGTCGATCGTCGGTCGGACGAATGACCTGCCCGCTGCGGTAGCACGTGGTTCAACCTCCGCAGCGGGTCGATTTATACTATCTGCAGCATCGCGCGTTCGCTGGTTCCTAAAGGAGAAAACAAAATGTCACGATCCATCTCGCAGTGCGCTTTCATGGTGTTGGGTGGCCTGGCCTTGGCAGGTACGATGACCTTGGCGCAAGCGGCGCCGGTCTCGTTTGAAGTGCCGTTGACGGGCGCTCAACAGGTTCCGCCGGTGCAGACTCCGGGCAGCGGCACCGCCAACCTCACGTACGACTCAGGCACGCGGGTCGTAACCTGGAACATCAGCTTCGGCGGATTGTCGAGTCAGGCCACCATGGCACATTTCCACGGGCCCGCCCCGGCCGGCAAAAACGCTGGCGTGAAGGTGTGGCTCTCCCAGAAAGGCAACATGGAGATGACGAGTCCGATCAGCGGCCAGGCCACGCTATCCCCGGACGATGCCAAGATGTTCGAAGCGGGTGACATGTACATCAACGTTCACACCAAAACCAATCCGAATGGCGAGATCCGCGGCCAGGTGGTGCCGCCGAAGAGCAACTGACGCGACCACTGAAGCGGCATCCTGAGATCGCTCAGAGATAAGCCGCGAGCAGCATCACCACGGCAGCGCCGACGCCGAGCGGCAGCAGCGCCAGCAGCGCTGGCGTCTGCCGCGGCGCATCGATAGACGAGGGCAACAGCTTGTATCCCGTTAGCATCGGGCGCAGCAGGTTGTGTCCCTTCGCTACCGCGTAGAGAGCGATCACGAGCACGTGCAGTGCGACCGCGGCGAGCAGCACGTCCCAAACAAGCCCGTGCAGCGTCGAGATCGCGTTGGCGAGCCAAGCGGGCACGACTTCGCTCAACGGCCCTTCGTCGGCGATGTCGTTGTTGACATAGAGCCCGCTCAGCGTCTCAACCAGCAGCAACGCGAGCAGCAGCAGGACCATCCAGCCGCCGGCCGCATTGTGGCCCACCTGCACATCCGGATCGCGGCGAAACAGGTGGTGCAAATGACGAAGTGCTGCTGCGGGCGACGCCACGAAACTGCGAAAGCGCGCGGTCTCACTGCCAAAGCAGCCCCACAGCAGCCGGGAAATAACCAACGCGAGCAGCGTCTCGCCGACCCGGACGTGCCAGTCGATCCAGTTTAGTTTCAAGGTGACATAGGCCGCCGTGACCAGCAGGACCACCAGCCAGTGAAACAGTCGCACCGGCGCGTCCCAGACCAGCACCGGGCGGCGGACAGGCTGTGTCGGCCGGGTGGCGAGTTCGTGAGTATCCATGTGTTGCGCCTCCGTCCGCAAGCGATTGGAAGAGATACAGGCCCGGGGTGAACACCACTCCGGAAAATAGCAACGCGGTGACGCAATAGTCCATGATATCCCGTACGCAGGCTTCTCAATCGCGAGCGCCGGCAGCGCCCAGAACGGTTGCTTAATGGTCCGAGCCTCGCCGAAAGCGATTGCCATCGCCGCCTTGCCCAAGTCCGCGTGCAGCGCGCACGCGGCTGGTATCGCGATTACGAATCTATCAGCTCATCCAACCGCGCGCCCGTTGTGGGTGGCGAAACGGCCGATGTACTTCGCAGGCGGCCGTTGAATTCCCGCCCGGTCGAAGGGCCCAATTGGGGCGCATCGCGCCGATCGCCAGCTTGCGAGTTTCAGGCATGATGCACCATCCGCCGTTTGCGTTCAGTGTGGGGCTCCCTGTGGCACCGCATGCCGCCGCTGGCGATACGGAGTTCGTCCCTGAGCCATCGTGCGTGCGGTCCAAACGCTCGATGATCCGGGTATCGATCAATGTGAGACTTACGGATTGGACCTGGTTAGTGGCGCATTAAAGAATTCGAATCGCCGAGCCGATATTCACCGTATCCCAGAGATCAAGCGCCATGGAAGGTGCGGGAGCGCCTGATCCAAACCGTTCGGGCGAGGAGCGGTAGCCGTGAGCCGATGCACTGGAAGACCTTCATTGCACGAGAGGCACTGAGCTAATGCCCGGTGCCTCTCGTCTTCGATCAGAAGCTGTCGATCATCCCCATCGCAGGGTCGGTCACCGAGTGACGGCCGGTTTCGATACGCCCGGCGATGCGACGCAAGAAGCTGCGGTCTGTGCTGCTGGTGATCTCGAAGTCATACCAGAAGCCGGTCTGGGCGAGGTTCCAGAAGAGCGCGACCGGGAACGCGCCGTTGGTGCTTACCGCCCAGGTGTGACTTGGGTCGAGGCGATCATTCCGGGAGAACGGGGCAGGCTCCGGCCATGCGCCGAAGCCCGGCACCGGGAAACCAGCGAAGCCCAAAGGACCTTGGCCAAAAACCGGACTCGGCAAACCTGGGAAAGCCTGCAGCGCACCGTAGACCTTGTTGGACTTCACTGTGAACTGTGCGAGACCGGCACCTTCGTTGCGCAGTTGCAGGTGCAGGTTGCCGGTTAGGGACCCGTAACCCACACGAACTTCCAGATTGGCGGTTCTGTGCCCCTTCAGCGCGGTGAGGTCGCCCTTGAATTCGCGATGGTAGCCATTCGGGCCGAGTACCCACAGGTCGTACTTGCCGAGGTCCGTGGAGCCCGGCGCCCACACGTCGTCCAGCGTCTTGCTTGGCTCGACTGCGTAACGCTTCGGCAGGCGGTCCAGGTGCAACTTGTCATAGACGTGGAACACAGCACCTTGGCGACCGGTATTGGCGAACAGCAGTTTTACGGTACCGGTGCTCGCGTCCACATGAGCGCTGGCATGCAGTTCGTACGGCAGCGCACGCGACGGGCGGAAGCCGTTAGCCTGCTTCGGCATACCCCGGCTGGCGTCCGGCACGATCTGGCCCAGCGCCTGCTGCGTGGCGCGCAACGCATCGGCGTCGGCCTTGCTCTTCTCGCCCGCGATGGTCGGCAGCGGCTCGTTGTTCGGCGTCGCGAAGTTGAAGGCCGAAGTCAGGTCGCCGTTGATCAGCCGGCGGTACGTCGAGATGTTGCCTTCCTTGATGCCGAAGCGGGCTTCGAGGAAGCGCAGCACCGAAGTGTGATCGAACGTCTGCGAATTGACCCAGCCGCCGCGGCTCCACGGCGAAATCACCCACAGCGGCACGCGCGGACCCGGGCCGTACGGCTTGCCGTCCGGCCCGCTCGGCTGGCTGTTAGGCGTCGCGCCTGTGTCGGCGCGGGTCACGTACGGATGTGTGAAGTATTCGACGCCCAGGTCGGCGCTGCCCAGCGTGGTCTTTCCGGCGTAGGTGCCGTCACCGTTCGGCGACGGGACAGCGGCCGGGGGCACGTGGTCGAAGAAGCCGTCGTTCTCGTCAAAGTTGACGAGCAGGACGGTCTTGCTCCATACCTCGGGCACGGCGGTCAACGCATCGAGAAATTGCTGCACGAACCACGCGCCCTGCACCGGGCTCGAAGGCCCCGGGTGCTCGGAGTAGACGTCGGTCGGAACGACCCACGAGACTTCCGGCAGACGGCCGTTTCTCACATCATCGGCGAAAGCCTCGACGAAGGTGCCGTTGGTGTTCGGGTCGGTGTCCGTGGTCGGCAGTGTGTTCGCGTAGCCCTTGATCAGCGGCTGGGCCACGGCATCGGTCGGGTTGTAGACCGGCTCGGCGGCCTGGCTCAGCGACGTGCTGACCTGGCGCGCCGACGGCAGCGCCTCGTTGGCCCGGCGGTACTGCCTGAAGCCGAGCAGCGGGTTGCAGCCGAAGGTGTTCTTGATGTTCTGATACACCTTCCAGGTCACACCGGCCTCTTCCAGGCGCTCGGCGGTGGTCTTCCAGTCGAAGTAGGCGGATGCCGATGTGGTGACGTCAAAGTCGCCGCTGAAGTTGTTCACGAAGGTTTTGCCATACGCAGGACCATTCGTGCCGGTGGAATGGATGATGCGATTCGGGTGCGTGCCGCCAAGGAACGCGCAGTGGTAGTCGTCACAGATGGTGAACGCTTCGGCCAGCGCTCGCTGAAACGGGATTTCAGCCGTGTCGAAGTAGCCCATGGTCTGGTCCTGCTTGGACACCGGCCATGCAGCCATGCGGCCACCATCCCATGCGTTTTGCGTATCGACCCAGCTATGCGGCGTGCCGGTCACGCGCTGCGCATTGCCCTTGGTCTCATCCAGATGGTATGGCAGGTCCACGTTGCCGTTGGCATCGATCTGCTGCCACACGTTACGGCCGTTCGGTAGCGGAATCGTGAAGCGATCGCCGTAGCCGCGCACACCCTTATAGGTGCCGAAGTAGTGGTCGAACGCGCGGTTTTCCATCATCAGGATCACGACGTGCTTGACGTCCTTGATCGTGCCGCTCTCATGATGCGCGGGAATCGCGAGCGCACGACGGATGCTGGGTGGAAATACGCTGAGCGCGGCAGCCGACAGGCCGGCCGTGGCGGTACTCTGGAGAAATTTGCGGCGGGAATTCACGTGCAGGTGCTCCTTCTTGTTTGGCTGATCGTCGAAACCTTCGATAGCGTTCACTGCAGCCGATCGCTCGGCGAACCCGCATGGCTTGTCACGATCGACCGCATGCATCGTTCGCGCTCCATGCTCGATATCGCCCGTTAAGACGGCTGCCTGCCGAGACCCCGCTCGTGGAAGCTCAAGGATGTCTTGTTGCATGCCCGTAACCTGTCGTTCGGTAATTGTCAGGATCGGGCGACTGACGAATATAGGGAGCAACAATGACGGTATGGTGTCGGTGCTCTAATAGTTTTCGTAGTCGAGGGACGGCGATGGTCAGCGTGTCGGCATCCTTGGGCAGGCTCCGACAGGTTGTCCGATGTGGTTTCGATGTCCGGCCTTCTCCGATAGCAGCCTTTGACTAGCGGAGCGTGTGACAGGCAGGAGTGGGTCGCGTGTCGTCGATCGGCGGCAGGCAGTGACCGGCCACAAAACGACACTCACAATTTTGGAAACGCGCCCGGATCGTACGGAAACCGGTGCGCGACTGGGTTCGGAATCGGACACCAGCTGTCTTGCTTCCCGCGCTGCACGCTGTTGCGTTCCGCATGCAGCGGCTCGACATCTTATGCGCCGGTGCTTAGCGAAGTGCAGCCGCTACCGCCTCGTCAATCTGCAGCGCAAAGCGTGCTTCGACATCGGGCACCGTGTAGCCAATTGACAGTTCCAGATACGCGTCGCCAAGCACCAACTGAACGAATGTCGCTGCCCGCGTTGCAGCAGTCGATTCGTCAAATCGCTCTCGCAGAATATTTGCGGCGAAGGCACGCACGACCTTTGCACCATTTTCGAAAAACACCTGGCCGAGTGCCGGAAGACGCTCGGCCTCAGCAACGATGGCCCGGTAAAGCCGCAGATTATCCGGCGTAATTAGGCTTCGTGCCAACACCCATCCCAACTCGCGCAACTCGACTTCGGGTGATCCATCGGATTGCTCGTCCCGAGCGCTGGCAAGAAGTCCACCCACCTGAGCGCACATCGAGCTCACCAGACCAACGAAGAGCGCCTCCTTCGACTTGAAGTGGCGGTAGACCGTCTGTTTGCCGACGCCAGCGGCCGCGGCGACATCGTCCATCGTTGCCAGACCGAAACCCTCGCGTAAGAAAACGGTTTTCGCGCCGTCGAGGATTGCAGACCGCTTGCGGCTTTGCAGCGGGCTCAGGCCGGGGAGAGAAGAAGTGTCCATGCGAGATAAATAACAGATCGCCGAGTAGTTGACAAGACTGGGTAGTCTCGTTTAGATTCGTCAAAACGAGACTGATTAGTCTCGTTTGTATGGCTTTTCAACTTCGCAGGCAATCATCGAGGAGAACGCTATGGAACTATTCATCACAGGTGGTACGGGCTTCATCGGGCAGGCGGTCGCGCGCAGGGCAATCAGCCTCGGCCATCAGGTGACGGCGCTGGTGCGCGAGGACAGTTCGGCGGCCGCCAGCGCGCTGACACGTCTCGGCGTGAAACTGCATGGCGGCGACTTGCGCGAGCCACAGTCTTTCGCTGCGACTGCCGGTGCCGCTGATGGCGTGGTGCACATGGCGTCGACCAACGATGCTTCCGCCGCTGCTGCTGACGAGGCCGCGGCTGTAGCGATGCTTTCGCATCTGCATCCGGGCGCGGCGTTTGTCTATACGTCGGGCACCTGGGTCTATGGCAATACAGAGGGGGAGCCCGCGACTGAAGCATCGGCGCTGAATCCGACACCACTCATCGCATGGCGGCCCGCAGTGGAGCAACAGGTGCTGGCGCTAGCGGCACGCCGCTCGATTGCTGCAGTGATCCTCAGGCCGGCCATGGTGCACGGCTATGGCGGCGGCATCTTCGGCATGCTTGCCGGCATGGTCCGTCAGACAGGCAGTGTGAGGTTCGTCGGCGATGGTCGCAACCACTGGCCTGCCGTTCACGTCGATGATCTCGCCACGGCCTACCTGAGCGCGGTGGAGCGGGCGGCAAGCGGGGACGGTCGAGTCGCGGGACAGATCTTCAACGTGGTCGCGGAAGACGCCGTTGCCATTGCCGAAATGGGCGAAGCGATTCGTGCCTCGGTCGGCGCCGACCGCGTCGAATTTTGGCCGCTCGACGATGCTCGCAAATCGCTTGGGCCATTTGCTGACGCACTGGCGCTCGACCAGACGGTAAGCGGCCAGCATGCCCGGCGAGTTCTTTCGTGGGAACCCCACGGCCGCGGCCTGATTGCGGACCTCTCCGTACAGAAGCACTTTCAGCAAAGCAACGGAGCATGACCATGGCGTTAAACACTGCATCTTTCGAATCGATTCTCGCGACGATCGTAGCGGTTCTGTTCGCCGTTGCTGGGGTCGTCAATCTCGCACGACGCGGCGCGGTGAAGCGCGACTTCGCGCGCTGGGGTTACCCGGCCTGGTTTCAGTTGCTCTGTGGCGCGCTCGAGTTGCTCAGTGCGGCACTTCTTCTTGGACAACAAACCAGAGTTTTGGGCCTAACGCTGGCCGGTGCGATCATGATTGGCGCGCTCTTCACGTTGCTAAGAAATCGGGAGCCGTTCCGGCATCTCGCCCCGGCGCTGATCTTCTCGGCTCTCGTTGTGGCTACTGTGGCGCTCCGCGGTTGATGTCCTCGCCACCAGGCGGCGCGGGCAAATCCGTGCTGCAGGTACTTGAAATGCGCACATGGATAGCGGCATTGGAGCAACTCCGATTTGATCAAGTGCGTCACGTGTCTGCTTTTTGTAGCGATGGCTGGGCGCTCCGGGTCGTCTGCCGCAGATCACCGCTTTACGTGCCACGGGAAACGGCCCCTCACGCATGGGGCAGCGGGCGGCGAGTTTGCGCCGTTCGCCATCGCTGCGACGCTGACATCCGACCGTCTGCTTCGCTCGGCCACCGGCCGCCTTTGGGTGAGCCGTGCGCGTGGGCCAGGGTCGCTGCGCCAGGCGACGTCAGTTGCCGGCGGCCGGTGCCGCGCGGGCGCTCCTACGCAGGACATCGGCAGGTACACCAAACGTTCGGAGGAACGCACGCCGCATACGTTCCCGATCCGAGAAACCCGTTTCCTGCGCCACCACGTTAATTGTGTGGCGGCCGTGCTCAATCATGAATCTGGCTGCTTCCAGGCGAAGCTGTTCCACAGCTTTGGCCGGCGACTGACCGGTCTCGGCGACGAAGGCGCGGCTGAACTGTCGAGGGCTGAGGTTTGCGACGTCCGCGAGCTCCTCAATGGTGAGCGGATTGCGCAGATTACGGCGAATATGCGCGAGGACCAATTCGATCCGATCGGATTTCGGCGTCATGTCCAGTAACGCGGAATGCTGCATCTGACCACCAAGCCGACGCTGATTCATGACGAGAATTCGGGCAACCATTTTTGCGGCGTCGGGGCCGAGGTCGTTATCGAGCAACGCCAGGCCGAGGTCGATGCCGGCCGTCATTCCCGCCGAAGTCCAGACTGGACCGTCGTTGACAAATATCCGGTCTTCTTCTGTGCGGACTTTCGGGAATCGCGCTCTGAATTCGGATGCGTGTGCCCAATGCATGGTTGCGCGTCTGCCATCCAGGAGTCCCGCCTCGGCAAGGACAAATGCGCCACTGCAGATCGAGGCTATCCGTCTGGATGCCTTGGCCGCCTCTTTCACGAATGCAACTACGGGAGCATCGGAAGCGGGCATTTTCATTTCAGTGATTGAGCCGACGATGACCGTGTCGAATGCCGGGTCGCCAAACGCCTCGGTTTCCAGGGTCATTCCACCCGAAGATACAACAGGACCACCGTGTTCAGACAGGAGATGGACGTCGTAGCACTGGCCTCTCGGCGGCATGTTCGCGATCTCGAATACCGTAAGGGCCGCGAGGCTCATCATCTGAAATCTTCTCGGCACTATGAAGCCAATCCGGTGCATGTCTGATCCTGCCGTTCGCAACATGAACGTGCTGTGAATGAGCGCCGTATGGGTCGAATTCCCAAATAGCAACTAATGATTCCGAGCTGCGAGCTTTCTGCGCGCGAGCGACGGATGTCATGAATGGTGGCAACAACGACATACATCGTAATGGCCTGCGACGTTAAGGTACAAGCACTTCTCTCATCCGCCTCGCAGCCAGCGAAAGGAACACCATCATGTCGAAAATCATCCGCGCCGCAGCCGTTCAGATCGCGCCTGTCCTCTATAGCCGGGAAGGCACTGTCGATAAAGTCGTCAGAAAAATTCTGGAGCTCGGCAAGCAGGGCGTCCAGTTCGCGACGTTCCCTGAGACCGTAGTTCCCTATTATCCGTACTTCTCGTTCATCGAATCGCCATTTGCAATGGGTGCCGAGCATTACAAGCTGCTCGAGCAGGCGGTGACTGTCCCTTCGGACGCGACTCGCGCAATCGGCGAGGCCGCACGCCAGGCCGGAATGGTGGTGTCGATTGGCGTCAATGAACGCGATGGCGGCACGATCTACAACACGCAACTGCTGTTCGATGCCGACGGCACGCTCGTGCAGCGGCGCCGCAAGCTGTCGCCGACTTATCACGAGCGAATGGTCTGGGGAATGGGCGACGGCTCAGGCCTGCGAGCAATCGATACCGCCGTGGGCCGCGTCGGCCAGTTGGCCTGCTGGGAGCACTACAACCCGCTCGCACGTTACGCGCTGATGGCAGATGGTGAGGAAATCCATTCGGCAATGTATCCGGGTTCGTTCGCCGGTGATCTTTTCTCGGAGCAAATCTCCGTGAACATCCGCCAGCATGCGCTGGAGGCGGGTGCCTTTGTGGTCAACGCGACCGCCTGGCTGACGCCCGAACAGCAACAGCAGATTCTGCGGGATACCAATACAACCCAGATTGGCCCGATCTCCAGCGGCTGTTTCACCGCCATTGTTTCGCCGGACGGCGAGTACATGGGTGGCGCGCCGCTGCGTCAAGGAGAGGGAGAGATCATCGCGGATCTGGATTTCTGGCAGATCGACAAGCGCAAACGCATGATGGACTCGCGTGGTCACTACAGCCGTCCCGACGTGCTCGGACTGGTGATCGACCGTACACCGAAGCTGCACGTCATCGAGCGATCGGTGCACGCAGTGGGTGAAGAGTCAGCCAGCGATCTGGAAGAGCTCGCCTGAGCCGCGTGTGAAATCGCGGGATATCGGCGTCGAGTGCGCATCGCGCGAGTGCGATGCGACAGACGCGCGAAATTCAATCAGGCCCAAGAGGCTTGCCGTTGAACCTCCGGCTATGGGTTGTGTGCGCTTCCGTCGACAACAGTTGGTCTAGGCGGCTTGGCGAGTATTCGCATCGCTGCTGCAGCGAGCGTCTTCGATGACCTGCATGAGTGCCTCGCAGGAGAACGGCTTCTGCAAATAGACAAAGCGTCTGTCGTCATTGAAACGAGGAAAGCCGCGGAGCGAATCGGCGTTTCCCTCAGCGACCATGCGACAGCACTGCCTTTTATGTCGGGCAGGTTCTCGTCAAGGAAAGTGATTTCAAAAGCGCCGATACGAAGGAGTCTGGGCGCAGTTTCGCCATCGTAGGCCACAGCACTATGGTGGTCATAGCAGTCCAGCAGGAAAGCGAGACTGTCCGCGACAGACTCAATGTCGTCAGGCTTCGATCGGATTCGAAGCCTCGAGGACATCGTACAAACACGGGATACGTAGGCGGACCGCATGTGTCGCGATCTAACCCACAGCACCAGACGGAGAGTTGGATCCGACCCACCAGCCGCAGCGCGCACGTCTCTCTATCAATCTGCACTGATCGCCATTAAAAATCCAATATTTTCAACTAGTTGTGTGATCGCTTACCGCGACGCCACCGTTTGGCACGCACTTTGCGTTGAACCTCCACGAGGAGTGGCGACACCCTCAAAACAGGCTCTGACATTCCTGACTGACTAATTTCCCCTTGGAGAATCGAAATGAACACGCTGGCAATCAAAGACCTCCCCGTAGCCGTTGAGATGGATCGTACTGCAATGACCGCCGTCAGCGGCGGCAGGTTGCCGCAACAGATCGTGAACATCATCCAGGCCGTTTCAGACTATGCAAATGACGCTCCTACCCAGCACAGTTTTACTGGCAGTGGGGCTTCTGTGACGTACTAACAGAAACACGGTGTTTCGTAGCTCAAGGCCCCGCCAACGAGGGGCCTCTTTGAATTCGCTTCCGGTTCCTCACCAAGCGTGCTCAACTTTTCTCCTCGCAAAACAACCTGCAGCCCACGCTGCAAGGGATCAGCGCTGCGCTGCACTGCGCGCTAAGTCCGAGGAGGTCCGTAGTGGCTCCAGGGGCCTCTCACTTGGGATGTGACTGCTTGCATTCCGTTTCGAACCAATGGTCGACCTGGCGCTGCGCCGCGTGTAGATTCGCTGGGTAGTGTGGGTCGTTGTGCCAAGGTGATGGGTTGTAGCCCGCTTTCCTCAGGGCCGAAAGCTCGCTTTGGTGTTGCGACTTCGTCCGAGGCGCGTTGCTTCTAATCGCGGCCAGGTCACGGCACTCCGTTGGGCTCAGATGTGGCGCGCTTTGTGGCACGCCGGCGGCGGCATATCCAGTCAGCAGGAGCGTCAACGCGGCAAGCGCCGAGCAGTTTCTCATGAGGTTTTCCATAGCGCATCTCCACGCGTCCGATTGGCGCAACTCGAGCGGTGCGATACCGCCGGTCGCGCGTGACTTCCGCGTTTATTTTGCCTTAGTCCAGTCACCGGAAGAAGGCCACTGTACAAAGAGAAGAAAGTCAGGCGCCAGCGCCTCGAATGACCATCGCACCTCCGAAAAGAGAATACGCCCACCGGTTGTCGAGCGTCCGGGAAGCGTCGGCTACGGCCGATCGCTCGTAGGGCGGAAGTCGGCCACATTGGGACGTTGATCCATGCCTTCATGCAGACGTTCGAACGTCTGCGCCACCCCAGATAGCGTTTCCAGGTTCGTCACTTTGCCGGGAAGGCGTGGCGGCGACCGAACCAGACCACCAGGAATGTCGGCACGAGCAGAAGAGCAATCACGCCAGGCAGGTAACGAGCGCCAAGCGTCGTAAGCATCGCGCCACCGACCAGGCCGCCGCCTGCAATCGCAATATTCCAGCAAGTGACGAATATCGACTGTGCGACATCAGCCGCCTCGCCAGCAGCATTTGCGGATGCATTCTGATACAGCGTTCCGGCACCGCCGAAGCTAAGCCCCCACGCTGCGATGCTCGCATAGATTACGAAAGGAGACTCTTGCCAGA
Organism: Paraburkholderia sp. RL17-347-BIC-D; assembly: GCF_046027915.1. Classification (NCBI taxonomy): domain Bacteria; kingdom Pseudomonadati; phylum Pseudomonadota; class Betaproteobacteria; order Burkholderiales; family Burkholderiaceae; genus Paraburkholderia; species Paraburkholderia sp. RL17-347-BIC-D. The sequence goes on along the minus strand of NZ_JARESS010000033.1, from coordinate 2,642 downwards.
TGAACATTGCTGCGGAGGCGAGGCAGAACATAGCGACGCTAGCAAGGACGAGTTCTCGCAGCCACTGGTCAACGAGGACGCCGATAATCCAGATGCCGACGAGAGCACTCATGCCGAAGACGAACAATGCTGTTTGCACGCTGCCCGACATGCCTGACGAGGCGAGGAACGGCGAGATGTAGGTATAGATGACGTTGTGGGACATCGCATACGCGAGCGTGACGATCAGCACAGGCTTCACACCCGGAATGCCAAACACTTTGCCGATGGACACGTGGCGACTTGCGGCGAGGCCCGGAAAGTCGGGTACGCCAAAGCGTACCCACGCCAGCAACAGAACTGTCAAGGCGCTCATGACGCCAAAGGCGGAGCGCCAGCCAACAGCCTGTCCGAGGACGGTGCTGAGCGGGATACCAAGCGACAGTGCGATTGGTGCGCCTACCATCGCTATCGCGATGGCGCGGCCGCGCAGATGTTCGGGGGCCATGCGACTGGCGTGACCCGCAACAAGAGCCCAAAGCAGGCCAGCGAAGACTCCCGCGAAGAACCGTGCTGCGAGTGTAATCGCGTAGTTCGTCGACAGGGCCGTCACCGTATTCAGCACGAAGAAGCCACCGATGGCCAGCAGCAGCACTGACCTTCTACGCCATCCGCGTGTCATGGCCGTCAAGGGGATAGCTGCGATTATCGAGCCAATCGCATAGGCAGTGACGAGCTGCCCAGTCAGCGCTTCCGAAACATTCAAATCCGCGCCAATCTGCGGCAACAATCCGGCCGGCATTGCCTCGGTCATCATTCCAATGAAGCAGGCTGTGGCCAATGCAAGTAATCCCAATACTGGGAGTTTTGTTGATACGTCTATTTCAGTTGACGCTGCGGGTGTAGCCATTCTGTTCTCTCATGTGCGTGGGTTACGAAGCTGTTCCAAACCCAGAGACTCGATTGAATTCGTTTGTTGCGATCACGACTCCTGCATCGAAGCCCACGCCGGGCTCCTCTGCCAAGGCTGGGACCCCGCACTTCAACGACTTTCCGCGCGCTCGACCGAATAGGCGGGGAAGTCCGTGTAGCCCACTTCACCGCGGCGGGTATAGAAGGTCGATGGGTCGGCTTCGGCTAGCGGCCAGCCATGCTTGAGCCGCTCCGCCAGGTCCGGGTTTGCGATGTAGGGTCTGCCGAAGGCGATCAGGTCCACTAGCCCGGTGTCGAGCGCAGCCTGAGCGCTCTCGCGGTTCGTGAAGCCGCCGCACCAGATAATCGCGCCCGGAAAAGCGGCGCGAACCTTGGCGAGCAAAACGTGGTCGATGTGCCGTTCCTTGAACTCGCTGCTCTCCATGTTTCCCGAAGGCATGAGCTGGTAGACCAGATGCATGTAGGCGACCCCGCGGCGACCCAATTGCTCTGCCACGTACAGCAGGGTTTCCTCTGCAAGAGGGTCTGCCGGCATGGAGTTGTACTTGCCGAACGGAGACAAACGAGCGCCAACGCGCCCCGGACCCAATTCACGCACCGCCGCTTCAACGACTTCCATCAGAAATCGCGTGCGATCTTCGACATTGCTGCCTCCGTAGCGGTCGTCACGGGTGTTGAGCACCGAGTTCATGAACTGGTCGAACAGATAGCCGTTGGCTCCGTGGATTTCGACACCATCGAAACCGGCCTGCCGGGCGTTGGCGAAGGCCTGGGAAAAGGTGCCGACCAAAGCCGACACTTCATCGGTGCTGAGGCGCCTTGGCGTGCCTGCACGAATGAAGCCCAACTTGCCATCGGCATCGTGGGCAAACACATCGGAATGCTCAGCCCGTTCCCCGGTTACCCCCCAAGGGGGCTCGCCATTCGGCATGATCGACGGATGCGCCATCCTGCCGACATGCCATATCTGCAAAAATATCGTGCCGTCATGGCGGTGAACTTCATCGGTCACCCAACGCCAGCCCTGCCGCTGGGCTTCTGTGTAGATGCCGGGCGTCAAGGCGTAGCCTTTGCTGGATGGTGCAACGTCGGTGGCCTCGGTCACGATCAGGCCGGCACCGGCCCGCTGCCCATAATAGGTACCCATCAGTTCATTGGGGACATCGCGATCGGACGTCCGCGTGCGAGTCATGGGCGCCAGGACAATGCGATTCTTCAGCGGAACGATGCCGCCAAGGACTTGAGATTCGAACAGGTTGGCCATATGTCTTCCTTCGATTGGTTACGATCGAAAGCTTACTTTTCGGTAGTCGCCCCCTCTACACACCGTTTGGTCAGTGGTTAGCAAATGAAGATCATCAACAAGCTACCGGGCTTGCCGGGCGAGCGAGCGCTAGCCGTCCTTTCAGGACGCTGGAAGGCGGTCATCCTCTATGTGCTGCTGGATGGCCCGCAACGCACGTGCGAGCTGGAGAAGCGCATTGCCGGCATCTCGCAGAAGGTGTTGATCGAGCAGCTGCGAGCGCTAGAGGAACACGGAGTGGTGAGCCGGCAGCCCAGCGCTGGGGATAGTCAAGGGATCGAATACCTGCTCACCCCGCTTGGCGCAAGCCTGCGGCCCATCCTGGATTCTCTGATCGAATGGGGAGCGCATCACGCCAAGGAGCTTGACGAGGTCCATAGGCTTCTGCCATGCGATGCTGTCGTTCGAGATCGTATTGGCTGACGGC
>NZ_JARESS010000032.1:0-98479 GCF_046027915.1 Paraburkholderia sp. RL17-347-BIC-D | reverse complement strand
GCTTGGGAGACATGCCGTATCTCCGCGTCAGGTAGCGGTTGAGGGACCTCAGCTTGCGACAGTCTTCCAGATCTAAACGGTCAGCGGCACAGATGCGGATGCGACGAGCCGAATTGACGCGACCGACATGAAGGTGACAGTTGCGCCGGCGTGCGAGCAATCCCCACGCTTCTGCCGTTGCTTCTTTCCACTCAGTCGATCCGCCGATGAAAATCCCAACGACGGGCGACAGGAGCGGCGCGACGTCCTCCAGTTGCATCCCGTTCTGCACCGCGATGAGCAGCTGTGACGGAATTCCCCGAAGACGTTCCTTCCAGCGCAACGAGAAGTCGAGCGACGCGAGACCTCCCTGCACGATGTCCGGGAGGACGATCCAGTCCGCGCGCTCGCCGAGCTTTTCGACGACCGCCAGAAACGCGGATTCATCGAACGGCTCGCCACGCTGATACGCAGTCCACGCGCCGTTATCAATCGCATAGCGCATACCCTCTGTGCGATGTTCGCCTTTGGCCGAGACCAGAAGACGCCAGTCCGCATCGGAGAGGGCCTCGAGATTGCGACGCGTCCCCGTACGGCTTGCATAGCCCACCATCGGCGGGCTATGCATGGTCAGACGTTCCTCGATATCGGGATCGTCATCGGCACTGCCGTCAACGCAGTAGTAATCGGCGTAGGCCATGACAGCCTGTGCCCATCCCTGCTTTTGACCGACCGCATACGCCGAAAGCCAGCTCGGCTCGGTAAGCGCCGCACTCATCACGCTGCCCCCCGGTCGGGCGTCGGTCTGCCACCGATGACGAGAAATTCCTTCTCTCCCGCCGCCCGCTTCATGTTGCGCACCCACGGACGAACTTCATTCGGACACGTCGGCTGACCCTCGATGTACTTCATCGCTTCAGCTTCCGTCTCGAACTGTGCGGGATATGCGCCAAGAATTGCTGCTTCGAACATAGAAACTCCACAAGTGAATGCGGAGCGACCCCGGCGGGATCGCTTACCCGCGGGGTAAAAAGATGAACAGCTAACGCCTTAACGGGCGTGAAACGTCTTCATACAAAAGCCGCCGCACGTATCCCGCAGGGCATCGACTCCCCGGCAAGGAAGTCGGGGACGACTAGCCGAAATACCAACAGTTGCGTTCATGCGATTTGCACGCGCGTCTACGCGGAAGACGGGGGCGCGATGGAGTCGCATTACGTCTTGCAAATGAAGCACGTCGCGCTTCGTCACACGATGGCGCCGAGAACAAGTGAAGTTAGAGGTTGCCAATAGCCGCTGCGTTAGCCCACGAATTCAGGCTGCACCAGCCACTCGCGCCCCTTGAGCATCACGTGCCAGTAAACGGGCGGCAGGATGCGCTCCTTCAGCAACCACGCGAGTCGCGACGGGCGCTTGCCGTCGATCAGCCAGGTCGGCATGGACGGCGCAACCTTTCCGGGCACTGTCAGGTTGATGTGGAGGCGGCGGTAGAATGAAGTGATGAAGAAAACGAAATCGCTTTATCACGGTCACCGTTTCCCTGCCGTCGTCATCAGCTGCGCGGTTCGGTGGTATTTCCGGTTTAGCCTGAGCCTGCGCGACGTCGAGGAGTTGTTGCCCGAGCGTGGTGTCGTGGTCACGTACGAAACGATCCGTTGCTGGTGCGACAAATTCGGCGCTGAATTCGCCCGGTGCGCCAAAGCGGCGCGGCCCAGGCCGGGCAGCATATGGCATCTGGACGAGATGTTCGTGACGCTGCGCGGCGAGCCGTATCTGTTGTGGCGAGCGGTCGACGAGCACGGTGCTGAGCTCGATGTGCTGGTGCAAAAGCGGCGCGATAAGTCCGCGGCAAAGCGCTTCTTCCGGCGGGTGCTGCGTTCAAACCCGGTGCCGCGCAAGATCGTGACCGACCAGTTGCGCAGCTATCCGGCGGCGAAGGCTGAGATTCCTGAGCTCGCTCATGTAAAGCACGTTTTCGTCAAGGCGGCTGCACGTGTGAACAACCGTGCCGAAAACAGCCACCAACCGACCCGCAGGCGCGAACGCCAGATGTGCGGCTTCCGCGATGCGCGTCGCACGCAAGCGTTTCTTTCATGCTTTGGCCCGATCCGGCAGCACTTCGCGCTGCCCAGACATCGGATGAGCGCGGCATGTCATCGTGCCGTACTCCAGGAACGCTTCGTCACATGGCATAGTTGGACTGTCACTACCGTATCTCAGAAAGCTATCTAATCAGGATAACTACGCTTTAGTCAAAAAGGTAGTTTACAACCGTCAACTTGACAAAGCCACCTGGAGGTATTCGAGGAAGAGTCGAATTGACCGCGTTACCTTCCGCATCCATTCCAGACTCCGATCGTGGCTCCGGTGCAGGAAGTAGTCGATCAGCGGTTCAAGAATCCCTGACGCGGTAAGAAGCGCGGGAATCTCGGTGTAGACGTTGGTTTCGTCCGTAAGGACCCGTGCTTTGACGCTGACGAACATGGCTCGACGGAAAAAAAGCAAACATCTTACGCACGCATTAAGTCACCACGTTGAAGGTCGCTATCGGAAACATGTCCGGCGGCGTTCTGGGATGGTTAAACGCTTTTCAGCACGGCTGTCACCGAGCTCGGGCAGACGCCAAAGAGCTGGCTGGACGCCAGGAGCGGAAACGGCACCTCGCTTCGACCGATGCTCACGAAGCCCTGCAGTGCAAAATAGGCTTACCATCAAGGAAGGAAGTACCAATGCTCGAGCGACTGCTACCGACTCGATGTCCCAGTTCGACCCTCGACTGATTCATTCCCAGCATATCGCGTCTGCCTGCTGACACATACTTGACGTGTTCCGTCTGAAGCGGTGTTCTATCCTGGTCGTTTAAGGGCGGACCGTTTGTCGGCTCATCAAGAAAATGGGCGCGACGGCTCACGCATTTCTGCATCCGCATACAATCCCACTTATTACCGATTGCGTCTGGCGCGGCAAAAATTCCGGCAACACTTGCGTACTTGCACCTGATCACTGTGTCCAGGCGCGGCTTCTGCTTTCCTGTCCATGCAGGCCGGTGTACGCTGGACGATCCATGCCGTCGTCTCACGGCAAACCGGGCCCGTTATCCCCGGACCCTTCATCGCTGCCCATGACCACTACAACATCCTCAGACCCTGGCTCCGGACAATCCGGCGCTACGGCTACGCCCGCCGCTTCACCGGCGTTTCCGGTGGTAGGCATCGGCGCTTCCGCGGGCGGCATCCAGGCGCTTCTTCGTCTCTTCGAGCAGATGCCCGCAGACAGTGGCATGGCATTCGTCATTGTGTTGCATCTTTCCCCGAAGTACGAAAGTCGTGCTGATCAGGTGCTGCAGCGGGTAACTTCAATGCCCGTCATGCAGGTTCGCGAGCCGACGCACATCGAAAAAAACAGCGTCTATCTGATCTCCCCATCGAATGACCTATCCATGTTTGATGGCTATCTCCGGGTGACGCCCGCGGAGCGCCCGTCGGGCAGGCCGGTGGCCATCGACCGGTTCTTTCGAAGCCTTGCGAACGCACACGGCGCTCGCGCCATAAGCGTAATCCTCTCCGGCACGGGCAGTGATGGGACCGCCGGGATCGGACGGATCAAGGAGTGTGGCGGCGTCACGCTGGCTCAGAGTCCGGACGACGCCGAGTACGGCGAGATGCCACAAAACGCCATTGCCACCGGGCTGATAGACATGTCGCTGCCGGTCGTCGATCTTCCGCAAAAACTGATCGAACTGTGGAGCAATGCACAGGTGATCCAGCTACCGGCGGTTGAAGGGGCGCCGCCGATCGCCGCGGCCCCGCCGAGTGAAAACGCTGTAGCGACAGCCGAAAATGCGTTACAGGAGATCCTCAAGGCACTGCGGATTCACACCGGGCATGACTTCCGTCACTACAAGCGCGCAACGGTGTTGCGGCGCATCGAACGACGCCTGCAGGTCAATGCGCTTCCTGATCTGCCTTCGTACCTGCTGTTTCTGGAACGACATCACGACGAAAACGGGGCGTTGCTGCGGGACATGCTGATTGGCGTCACGAATTTTTTCCGGGATCGCGAAGCGTTCGAAGCACTGGAACGGGAGGTCGTGCCCAGGATCTTTGAAGCCAGAAACGAAGAAGAACAGGTTCGCGCCTGGGTTGCCGGGTGCTCGACGGGCGAAGAGGCCTATTCGCTCGCCATGCTGTTGTGCGAACGGCTGGCCGAAGAGAACCATCAGTCCGGCATTCAGGTATTCGCCACCGACATTGACGAACGCGCCATCGAGTCAGCGCGATCCGGCCGCTATCTCGAGTCCATCCTGACCGATGTGCCGCCCTCCCGGCTGCGGCAGTTTTTCACTCACACGCGAGCGTTTTACGTTGTTAGCAAGGCGCTCAGGGAAAAGGTTCTCTTTGCCGCGCACAACATCCTGCGTGATCCGCCATTTTCGCAGCTTGACCTCGTGACATGCCGCAACCTGCTTATCTATCTTGACCGCGATGTTCAGCGGCAGGTCCTGCAGACTTTCCATTTCGCCTTGCGCCCTGGCGGATACCTTTTCCTAGGGAGCTCCGAGTCAGCGGAGATAGCGCAGGACCTGTTTGCGCCCGTCGACAAGAAGAACCGCATTTACCGCGCGAAACCTGCCACGCACCGAACGCGCGTGACGCCCCAACTAACGTCAGCAGGGAAAATGCCGCACACATCCCAGGTCGACGTCGCGCGGCCGTTACCCAGGCCGGCAAGCTTTTCGTTTGCGCCGTTGCATCAGCGGGTGATCGAACATTTCTCGCCGCCGAGCATTCTCGTCGACCGGGACGCTGAAATCCTGCACATGTCCGAACACGTCGGACGCTTTCTGCGTTACGTCGGCGGCGAGCCATCGCACAATCTGCTCACCGTCGTGAATCCTGATCTGCGCCTCGAACTGAGAACCGCGCTCCATCAGGCGCTGCAGCATGGCAATAGTGTCGAGGTCAAACGGGTCCGGTGCTCACGGGGCGACACCGTGTCCTATGTCAGTCTCTCTGTCCATCCATTCCACGACGAGGCAGCCGGCGGCGATGTGGTCGCCATCTTCTTCGACGAATTTGACGAACCAGAAATGGTGGGCTCACCCGATCCGGCTCGCGACTCTGGTCAGGACCGCGTCGTATCCCACCTCGAAACTGAACTGATCCGGACGAAAGAACTTCTGCAGTCCAACGTCGAACAATCGAACCTGTCGACCCAGGAACTGAAAGCATCGAATGAGGAATTGCAGGCAATCAACGAGGAAATGCGCTCGGCAACTGAAGAGCTCGAAACCAGCAAGGAAGAGCTTCAGTCGGTCAATGAAGAACTGGTTACGGTGAATGCCGAGCTACAGACAAAGGTCGAAGACGAAGCGAGGGCAAACGACGACCTTCAGAATCTCATTTTTTCCAGCGGCATCGCGACGATCTTCGTGGATCGGGCCATGCGGATCAAGCGCTTTACCGCGCCTGCAGTGAATATCTTCAACCTGATCGAGACTGATATTGGCCGGCCATTGCTGGATCTCCGGCATCGCCTGAACTATCCGGAACTGGCACAGGACGCGGCCGCTGCATTCGAGACGCTCAAGCTGACGGAACGGGAAGTCAGCACGAACGATGGAGAGTGGTTCATTGCGCGACTGCTGCCGTACCGGACACTCGATGACCGCATCGAGGGCGCGGTGCTGACCCTGATTGATATTAGTGCGCGGCGCCACGCTGAAGACGCGGCGCGAGCCAGCGAAGAGCGATTGAAGTTTGCCGCTCTCACCACAAACGACTACGCGATCATCGTACAGGACCTGGACGGGGTGATAGTGAGCTGGAACAGAGGCGCGCAGAGCGTGTTCGGCTATGAAGAAGGGGAAGCTATCGGAAAGCCAATCGATCTTATCTTTTCGGCGGAGGATCGGGAACAGGGTGTCCCGCTGGCCGAAAGAAAAAAGGCCATAAGTGCGGGTCGCGCGGACGATGAACGGTGGCATGTGCGCAAGGATGGCAGGCGGATCTACTGCAGTGGCGTGGTGACCGCGATCGACACGGAAGGCTTCAGAGGCTACTCAAAAATCGCGCGCGATCTCACCGACCGGAAGAGTGCCGAAAGTCGCCAGGCCAATCAGCTCGAACTGGAACGGCGGGTTCGGGCACGTGCCGTGTCGGCGAACCGGCAAAAGGACGAATTCTTTGCGGTGCTGTCGCATGAACTCAAGAACCCCCTGAACCTCATACACGTGAAGGCGGAGATGCTGACACGCGCACCGGAACTTCGGGACATCCCGCTGGTTCGGGACGCAACCGATGTGATTCTCCGGGCGGTGGTCGGCCAGGCAAAAATCATTGACGATCTGCTTGACCTGTCCCGGGCGCGAACCGGCAAACTCGCGCTGCATCTGGTATCCGTCGACGTTTCGGCAATCGTGCGCACGGTGGTCGACGCTAGCGCGTCTGACGCGGCTGCCAGCGGCGTTACCGTATCCGTTTCAGGCATGGACAGCCCTGTTCAGATACAGGCTGACCCGGTCCGTCTGGAACAGATCTTCTGGAACATCATCCGCAATGCGCTGAAGTTCACTCCGGCGGGCGGCCGGGTAGACGTGACTCTTTTGCCTGAAGACGGATTCGTGTGTGTGCAGGTTGAAGATACAGGACAGGGAATCGCACCTGATTTTCTTCCCCGCGTCTTTGATATGTTCAGCCAGGGCCGTACCGGTCCCGCCCGGGAACACAGCGGCCTGGGCATCGGGCTTTCGCTGGTGAAGCAACTGGTGGAAATGCACGGCGGGCAGATCCACGCGCATTCCGATGGCGTCGGGCGGGGCGCGACGTTCTCCGTGAGACTGCCCGAAATCGCCACCTCGTTGCCTGCGGAACATGCCCACATTGAGGTTGATGGGAGCGTCCTGAAGGATTTGCGAGTGCTGCTTGTGGACGATTCTGCCGACGCACTGGACGCCTTCCGGACGCTGCTGGAAATGGAAGGCGCGAAAGTGCGTGCCGAACTCAGCGGGAAGGCGGCGCTCGCCGCAGCAGCCGAAGCCCCATTTGATCTGATCCTGTCGGATATCGGCATGCCGGGAATGAGCGGCTATGAACTCATTGCGGAACTCCGGAAGCTATCCCAGACGGCGACCACACCAGCAATCGCTTTAACCGGATTTGGACGCGAAAAAGATGTGACGGAAGCACTGCACGCCGGCTTCGACGCACACGTTGGCAAACCGGTATCGCTGGCCGCCTTGCTTGCGGCGATCGGGCAATCGCGTTCGGTTCGCGGCGACACCTAGAGTCGTTCGCGCCACCTGCAACGTCATACGGTCCTTCGTCGGCGGTTTCGGGATTGCCGCTTTTGGCCGTCTCTGCCTGACGGCGACCGGCGGAACGACCCGTTTCGGGCGTCGATATTTTTTTCAAAAATAGCAAAAAATTTTTCAGAACGCGGCGCCTGCAGTCCGATGCTGGCGCAGTAGTTTCACCTATGGGGCCGTCCTGCCTGGCAGAAGCCGCGCCGGCGGGCGCGGGAACGCAAGTGGCTTCGTTAGCCGCGGTGTATATGTAGAAATGGCCCGTCATTTGCTCTGGTGACGATCGTTATTTGAACGCCGAAGGGTTAATCGCCTTGGCGCTGGTCCGTGATGGCGTCTGCCCAACTGCAGAAACAAAGCCCTGCAAACTTGACCCAGGGAGGAGCACTAGCGAACACGATCGGATGATTCCATGGTTGGTTTTCAAATCTCAATAGCCTGGTATGGAGGTGATCATGAAATGCGGGTACCTTGGGTGGATCATTGATGCAACCCCGGAATTCTCCTGTGGGAAATTCTTCGCACGCTCGCGACTGGTCCGCGTTTCCGCGGACGAGGATGTAGACGGCGAAATGCACATCGAGCGCAATCTTTCGTGGTTCGACACTGAGGAAGAGGCGATCGAGGTAGCGCAACAATGGGCGTTTATGTGGATATGCGATCACAACGGTAGCTTCGCTGGCAGTCAGTTCCAACCGCCGACGAACCTAACGGGCATTTCGGCCCAAACGCCAGCCTGATGAAGCGCAGGGTAAGTCATGTCGCAGAATGTTACTCGTGTAGCCTATGACCTGTCGGGTTCGAATTAATCCAGACTCCTGTACTCATCAGCGTAATGAGCCGCCCATCAAACATCCGGCCCATTATGCTGGGCGCCCGCGACATCGCTGATAGGCGAACGACAGTTAACCTTTTATTCGACATTCGCTCGCTCGACAAAATCGTCAAGCGTGCCATGGTTATCCCGCGTCGCCGTCCCTCCGGCTTACTGCTCGGTTACGCGTGGAAAACGCGCTCGGGCAGCCGTGGAATCCCTGCTCGATTTGCCGGGGAATCGACGCTCGGCTTGCTGTGGAATCCGTGCTCGATTTGCCGTGGAATCAGCGTTCGGTTTGGCGTGGAATACGCAGGCGCAAAAGACAGATGACGACCGGACGCGCCCACGGGCCCGCCGGACGAGGAAGGCTGGCATGTGGAACGTCCGTTGTTCATCGTTGCCACCTGGGCATTCATGGCGATTCATGAACTGCGGTTCGGATTCCGCATGGCTACTTTGCCCATCGTAATGGACGGGTATGGTCCAGCCAGGCTGGCCTGTCAATTGCGGCCCGGGTGCCCCGTCGCAACGTGTGTGTGTAATGCCAACATCGGCGAGGAATGCGAATTGCGGACGCTCCTATTTTCCGCCTGCCCGCTGTAGTCCAGCGGCGGCGATGAGTCCTTAACCGGAGAGTGAAAATGGGCAAAACCTTCGATCAGTTCACGATGCAGGATCCGACGACACAATATCCGGGGCCGGAATTCGAAAAGCAGCCGCAGCCGGCGCCCGGCCTCGCCAGAGACATGAAGCCGAAGCCGGACCATGGAGAAACAAGCTACAAGGGTTTTGGCCGGTTGGCCGGGCGTCGGGCGCTCATCACCGGCGCTGACAGCGGCATCGGCAGGGCCGTGGCGATCGCTTTTGCAAGGGAAGGCGCGGATCTCGTCCTCAATTACCTACCCAGTGAAGAAGCGGACGCGCAGGAAGTTTTGCAACTGGCGACGAAGGAGGGCCGTAAGGTCCTTGCCATTCCGGGTGATGTCGGACATGAAAAATTTTGCAAAAGTCTCGTTGATCAAACTGTCGAGGGGCTTGGCGGGATAGATATTCTGGTCAACGTGGCTGGCAAACAGCACGCGGTTGAGAACATCGCAGACCTCACTACCGAGCAGTTCGAGGCGACCTTCCGTACGAATGTCTTCGCGATGTTCTGGCTGTGTAAGGCGGCGCTACCGCATATGCCACCCGGCGCGACGATTATCAATACGAGTTCGATCCAGAGTTACCAGCCAAGTCCGCTTCTGCTCGACTACGCCTCGACGAAGGCCGCAATCACCGCGTTTACGCACGGGCTCGCCAAACAGGTTGCCGGAAAAGGCATCCGCGTCAACGCTGTCGCGCCCGGACCCGTATGGACGCCGTTGCAGCCCAGCGGGGGGCAGCCGCAGGAGAAAGTCATGCGCTTCGGAGCCGAGGTTCCAATGAAGCGTCCCGGTCAGCCCGCGGAACTCGCGCCGATCTATGTGCTGCTCGCATCGCAGGAATCCAGCTTTGTGACCGGCGAAATTTATGGTGTCACGGGCGGGAACCATCTGCCTTGAGCTGCTTCCGATAGCGAACACGAGACGGCCTTGGACGCCCCTCGTCAATTCTTTGCGTTGCGCAACACACGGGAGAACAGGTGATGGCAACCGGATCAGACACGATGATCGACGAACGACGGCGGCTGGGGGGCTGGCTACCCTCCAGAGAGGCGGCGCTCGCCAAATTCAGAAAGAATCTCGCCGCGCGTGCCCGCGAGCGCGCCGGCGGGGCGCCGCGGGCGAGCGTTGTCCAGGAACTCGCGGCGCTTGTCAATGACGATCCTGTGCTTCGCATGGATCTCGCGCGGGCCATTGATGACGCGTCGTCCGCCGGCTATGAGCTCGGCTATTCAACGATCGACGAGTTGATGCTATTAATCGACTATGTGATGACGTATGCGCCGCCGTTCAGCGAGTCCAGCCTCATCATCTGTCCATTGAACGCGTTGCTCGACTGGCCGATGTGTATGCCCTCCGGATATTCGCTCTTCCGGGACCCCGCGTTCAACGCCCAACTGAAGCGCGTGCTGGGCGTCTGGTGTGGATTCCTGAGCGGCCCTTATTCGCGTAGTCACCTGAATACTGCATCGCCCAACGGATGGTTCTGCCCCGAAGCAGTCAAGAAAATTGGCATGCCGGATTTCGAGTGTGATCCGCAACAGCCATTTTGGGGCTTCGCGTCGTGGAATGACTTTTTTACGCGCCGGTTTCTGCCCGACGCACGACCGGTCGCTTCTCCGGCTGACGACAAGATTATCATCAGCGCCTGCGAAGCGTCGCCCTATAACGTCCAGCAGGACGTCAGACTTCACGATCGCTTCTGGATCAAATCGCAACCGTACTCATTGCAGGACATGTTCACGGCGTGTCAACGCGATCTCGCGCAACGGTTCGTGGGGGGCTCGGTCTATCAGGCGTTTCTCAGTGCCTACAACTATCATCGCTGGCATGCGCCCGTCAGCGGCACCATATCAAAGGCATATCACATCGATGGCACCTACTACTCCGACGCGGAGTCGGAAGGGCACTGTCACGTTGCTGGGTCGGTCGAGTAAGATCGCGTGATGAATAATGCAAAATCGCTTTACCACGGTCACCGCTTTCCTGCGGCGGTCATCAGTTGCGCGGTGCGCTGGTATTTCAGGTTTCAGCTCAGTCTGCGTGACATCGAAGAACTGCTGTTCGAGCGCGGGGTTGTCGTCAGTTACGAAACGGTCCGACGCTGGGCCGACAAGTTCGGCGCGAGGTTCGCGCATCGCGTCAAGGCTGCACGTCGCAAGCCCGGCACCACATGGCATCTTGACGAAGTATTCGTGACGTTGCGCGGCGAGCCTTACCTGTTGTGGCGCGCCGTCGACCAGCACGGTGCTGAACTCGATATCCTGCTACAGAAGCGCCGTGACAAGGCGGCAGCGAAGCGGTTTTTCAAGCGCGTGCTTGCCTCGTGCCATGAGACACCACGCAAGATTGTGACCGACCAGTTGAGAAGCTATCCGGCGGCGAAAGCCGAGATTCCCGTGCTGGCTCACGTCAGGCACGTCTTCGTCAAAGCCAGCGCGCGGATCAATAACCGGGCTGAAAACAGCCATCAACCGACGCGCGAGCGTGAGCGACGCATGCGTGGCTTCCGCGATCCTGAACGCACGCAGGCATTCTTATCGAGCTTCGGTCCGATCCGGCAGCACTTCGCACTCAAGCGACACCTGCTACGCGCCTCACTCTATCGCAAACAGCTTGCCGCACGCTTCGCCGCCTGGCATTGTTTGACTGAGGCTACCCAAAATCCGCCCGTTTTGTGAGCAAGCGCGTGTCCGCTCCGTTATTGCGTCGCGAACAATTTAACGTGACAGTGCCGTTTCGCCAGTTCCTGCAGGATCCGCAGCCGCACGCACGCTGGGTCGCCGACGGCGGGCGCAAGTACCCGCGCCATGACGCGCGCTGGCGACCGTTCTACAAAACGCTGCGGCCGAGCAGCCAGTACCAGGCGATGGTGATCATCAACGCGCTGTTCGCGTGGCTCGTCGAAGCCGGCTATCTGGCCGGCAACCCCCTGTCACTGTCGCGCCAGCGCGCGCGCCGTTCAAAGCCACGCATCACACGCTATCTCGACCGCGAGTTGTGGCAGGACGTGAAGCTGTATATTGACAGCCTGCCGAAGGACACGCCGCGCGAGCGGGAGCGCTACCTGCGCGCGCGGTGGCTGTTCACGCTGTTCTATCTCGGCGGCCTGCGGATTTCGGAGGTGGGCGGCAACACGATGGGCGGCTTCTTCTGCCGGCGCGACGCCGACGGTCATGAGCGCTGGTGGCTCGAAGTGCTGGGCAAGGGCGACAAGGAAGGACTGGTGCCCGCCTCGGCGGAAATGATGGTTGAGCTTGGCCGTTACCGGCGCGAGCGCGGCCTGTCCGCCCTGCCCGCCAGGCACGAGGACACCCCACTCGTGCTGCCGCTGGGCAAATCCATGAAGCCGCTGACGCGCGCGGCGCTGCACACCATCGTCAAGGATATTTTTGCCGGCGCGGCCGGGCGGCTCCGGCTGCGCGGCGACGAATTCGCGGGACAGGCGGAGCAGCTCGAACAGGCCTCCGCGCACTGGCTGCGCCACACCGCCGGATCGCATATGGCCGACGGCGGCGCGGATCTGCGGACCGTGCGGGACAACCTGCGTCATGCATCACTGACGAGTACCAACCCCTACCTGCACACGTCTGACGACGAGCGCCACCGCGAAACCGAGGAAAAGCACCGCATCAACTGGTAAAGTCTCGCCCGAACCGTCAGTAACGCGTCGTCGCGGCGGCATCGTTGATCATGACCTTGGCCGCTTCCCGGTCGGCATGTCCGTGAGCACAGCTCAGCCGGGCATTGACCACCAGCCCATGGTGGTTGGCGGTCAGCGTATGGCCCACGTAACGCCAATCGCTGGCAGCTTGGGCGTTGCTGACGCGAACGCCTCAGCGACGACATTCGGTGTGATCGAACTCAGGATCGGTAGTGCGCGCTCGCACCCCCCTCATCCGGCCCAACCTTGTGCAAAAGGTTTGGACAGTTTGCGTTCTCCGTGCCCCGTCAATCTGTGCATCAAAAATCTACGTCGCGGACCCGACTCCGTGTCATTCGAGCGGACACCGGTCTGTCTTCGGCAAATACAGGTACGGTCGAGCGTCTTGTGTGTGAAAGCGACGCGACGACTTATCAGTATGACTGTTTCAGCGCGTCGATGACTACCGAAACGGCCGTTGACGTCCGACGGCGGCTCGCGTAGTAAAAGTGATATCCAACATAGGTTGGATACCAGCTCTCAAGCATCCCGACCAGCCGTCCGGTACGTACGTGCTCCTCCGTGAGATCCTTCGGCAAATAGGCAGCCTGAATCTTCCACAGCGGCATCGAGCATTTGATACCTCAAGTTAAATACGGGTTGCCCGTCGACGCGAACTTGCCCCGCTGATTCCCTTTGCACAGAGACCAGGACATCAAGGATTCTCGAGCGGGAAGGCGAAGATGCGCGGGCTTAGACACGCCTAAGTGAGCCGCGGCCCGAGTGGAATTCCGCTCTCGTGCGCCGTTGCGGAGGCAAACAGGTCGTTCAGACTTTCCCAAATCATTTATGCCCCTCCTGCATAAGTGCATGCCGATTTTGCCAACTTATCAGCTACAGGATCGGAGTCTACACTGGACGTCGTAACGCGAACGACGCGGACGACGCCGCTGCGAACGACGCTTTCCGCTATGTATTGGCGTCTCGCCTTGGCAGTAGGCATCGCCAGAAAGCGCAATCTTCCCGCACATAAACCATTTGAAACGTTGAAAAGGTACGATTATGGAACTCAAGCGCGCGGGCTCCCAGCCCTCTATGAAAGGCCCTGACGAATGGTTCACGGGCACAGTGTGGATCGACCCGCTGAACGCTCCACCTCCTCCGGCGCGAGTCTCCTGCGCAAGCGTCACGTTTGAGCCCGGCGCGCGTAGCGCATGGCATACGCACCCACTCGGTCAGACGCTACTTGTGACGGCTGGCTGCGGCTGGACGCAATGCGAAGGCGAGACGCGCGTCGAGATCCGCGCGGGCGACGTCATCTGGTGCCCGCCCGGCCATAAGCACTGGCACGGCGCCACACCGACGACTTCGATGACGCACATCGCCATTCAGGAAGCGCTTGACGGCAAGAACGTCAACTGGCTGGAGAAAGTGACAGACGAGCAGTACCTCGGCAGCGGCGAGCAGAAATGAAGAAGCTGGCGGCAATCATCGGCGTCTGTGCGCTGAGCTGCGCTCCGCTGGCGGCACCCGTCGCCGCTGCCGAGCTCCAAGGTATAACGGTCGCGCACAGCGGGTCGCAGTCTTCCGTGCAGGGCGGAACGCAGCGCTTTACCGGCCAGATTCGGATCGATCCGCTCTTTCACCCGGAGCCGCCTTCACGCCTGTCCGGCGGCATGGTCACCTTCGAGCCGGGCGCCCGTACTGCGTGGCACACGCACCCTCTCGGTCAGACGCTGATCATCACGTCCGGACGCGGCTGGGTTCAACAATCGGGCCACGAGCGGCAGCAGATCGTCGCCGGCGACGTCGTGTCGGTCCCCGCTGGCGTCAAACACTGGCACGGCGCGACGTCCACGACCGGTATGACTCATATCGCGCTTCAGGAGGCGCTTGATGGCAAAAACGTCAACTGGCTCGAACAGGTCACCGATGAGCAATACAGCAAGCCGTAACAACAGAGTCCTCCACCTGTCGCAGCACATTGCAGCGGCAGGTCTCGCGATCCTCGCGTCCGGCTGCGCACATACGCAAAGGACTGAAACCATGCAACCGCCATCCCTCGCCGACCTGAAGTCGGTTTCGCCTGCCTTCGAGCGCTACACGAGGCAGACTGTGCTCGACGGTCTGTGGAAGCGGCCGCAACTCTCGCCGCGTGACCGAAGCGTCGTGACGCTTTCGGTGCTGGTCGCTCGCGGCCAGACCGTCGAGATGCCGTTTCATTTCAGGCTTGCGCTCGACAACGGCGTGAAGCCTGCTGAAATTTCGGAGATGATCGCTCACCTGGCCTTCTACTCGGGGTGGGCCAATGCTACTGCCGCGTCGGGCGTCGCCAAGCACATCTTCGATGAGCGCGGCATTGGCCTCGATCAGATCCCTCCTGCCGATGTGACGCTGCTGCCTTTGAACCAGGCAGCCGAAAACCAACGCGCGCAGGTGGTCGGGGAAACTTTCGGGGCGGTCGCGCCTGGCGTGGTCGAGTACACAACCGATGCGCTGTTCCGCGACCTCTGGCTTCGTCCGGGGCTCGCGCCGCGAGATCGCAGCCTGGTGACGGTCAGCGCGCTCGTCGCAAACGGTCAGGTCGCACAGATTCCCTATCACCTGAACCGCGCGATGGACAATGGGTTGAGCCAAAACGAAGCGTCCGAAGTGCTGACGCAATTGGCGTTCTACGCCGGATGGCCTAACGTCTTTTCGGCGATGCCGGTGTTCAAGGACGTGTTTTCAAAGCGCCCGGCGTGAGGCAGCGATGCAGCTTGTGATCGACATCGAAGGCGTCGGGGCGGTTAGCGCTGAACTGGACGACAGTTCAGCGGCCCGCGATTTCGCGTCCTTGCTTCCGCTTTCCCTCACGTTGCAGGACTACGCCGGGACGGAAAAGGTCAGCGATCTGCCGAGACGCCTTTCGACTGATGACGCACCGGCGGGATGCAATGCCGACGCCGGCGACCTGACCTACTATGCGCCTTGGGGCAATCTGGCGATCTTTCATAAGCAATTCGAATATGCCGACGGCCTTGTGAAGCTCGGCCGGATAGCGCCGGAAAGCGTCGATGCACTGAAAACGTCGGGCCCGCTGAAGGTGACGATTCGGAAGGATCACTGACGGATGGGTCAGGACGTCCTGAACATCACATGAAAAGGAGCAAGCCATGAATGTCATCTACGACTTCAAGGGAAAAGTTGGGTTCGTGACTGGAGCGGCAATGGGCATGGGCCTGGCCACAGCCCGCGCGTTCGCGCAAAGCGGCGCGTCAGTCGTGCTGGCAGACCGCGACGGCGATCTCGCGAGACAGCAGGCGGCACAGATCGTTAAGGAAGGCGGCATTGCCATCGGCGTCGCCTGCGACGTGACGGACGAGGACCAGGTCGCCGCCGCGGTTGACCGAACAGTTGCCGAATACGGCTCTCTGGATATGGCGTTCAATAACGCAGGCATCCAGGTGCCGCCAAGCGATGCAGCCGACGAGCCGGCGGACAGCTTCCATCGTGTCACGGCGGTCAATCAGTTCGGTGTATGGGTTTGCATGAAGCACGAGTTGCAAATCATGCGCGCGCAAGGCTCGGGCGCAATCGTGAACTGCTCATCCCTCGGTGGATTGGTCGGCTTGCCTGGGCGTGCGTCTTATCACGGTACCAAGCACGCAGTTCTAGGCATGACCAAAAGCGCCGGCGTGGAGTACGCGCCCCGTGGCATCCGGATTAACGCGGTGTGCCCTGGCACGATCGATACCCCAATGGTGCAGGACATGCTAAAGGGGCAGTCGGAAGTCATGGCCGTCATCATGAAAGAGCAGTCTATCGGGCGACTCGGTCGGCCTGAGGAAGTTGCTGCCGCAGTACTGTGGCTGTGCAGTCCGGGGGCGAGCTTTGTGATCGGCGTTGGTCTGCCCGTCGATGGGGGCTTCACCGCCCATTGACACCGCGCGCAGATCGCAGTCGAAGCGGCTATCGTCGGAATAGCGAGGCACGCTCTCAAACGCTTTACAAGAAATCCCTGGATACATAATGTAGAGGCGCATCGTATGGCTGAGTCACCTTCAGCGGAAGCTGCCGGACAGTCCGTTGTTGCAACGCTGGTGCCGGTGATGGCCGCAGTGCTCGCCGGCTTCCTCATCATCGGTGTAGCGCTTCCGGTACTGCCCTTACACGTGAACAACAATCTGGGGTTCGGTCCATTCGTTGTTGGCCTCGTGGCCGGTGCGCAGTTCGCCGCGTCGCTGTTCTCGCGTGTCTGGGCGGGATCGTATTCCGACAGACGCGGCGCAAAGCGCGGCGTGCTCATCGGCCTCATTGCCGCAGCCGCGGCAGGGCTGCTGTACTCGCTGTCGCTCGCCTTCGTGAAGGTGCCGACGCTCTCCGTTTCGATCCTGCTTTTCGGCCGAGCGGTTCTCGGCGGGGCGGAAAGCTTCATCATTACAGGGGGCGTCGCTTGGGGGCTTGGTCTCGTCCACAGCCGACATGCCGGGAAAGTTATCGCCTGGGTGGGAACAGCCATGTTCGCAGCAATGGCGCTGGGCGGTCCCATTGGGACCACTCTCTACACGTCGTTCGGTTTTTTAGCGATCGCGCTTGTGACCGCGCTACTGCCGTTGATGGTGCTAGCTTATCTGGTCCGGACACCCGCAGTCGCGCCGCACGCCCACGGGGAACATGCCTCCTTCAATACGATCATTAGCGCCGTCTGGCTGCCCGGACTCGGCGCGGCGCTCGCCAGTATCGGTTACTGCGCAATCCTGGCGTTCAGTTCGCTGTTCTTTACCGTTATGCACTGGCAGCCTGTGTGGATGCCCTTCACCGCCTTTGGCGTCGCACTGATCGCGGCGCGCGCGATTGGAGGCCATCTTCCCGACCGTTTCGGAGGAGCAAGAGTCGCTTCCGTCTTCGTCATCGTCGAAGCCATAGGCCTGCTGCTCATGTGGCTGGCCGGGACGAGCCTGGTCGCGTCAGTAGGGGCGGCCGTTGCCGGTTTCGGTTATTCACTCGTTTATCCGGGGCTCGGCGTCGAGGCAGTCAGCGGCATAACGCCCAGGAATCGCGGAATGGCGATGGGCCTTTACACCGCCTTTCTGGATGTGGCGATGGCGATAGGAAGCCCGACCCTTGGGTGGGTCGGCGGCCACGCAGGACTGCGTGCAGTCTTCATGGTCAGCGCGGTGACCGTTGCCTGCACCGCCGGCGTGGCCATTCAACTGCTACATAAGCGCAAGGATCGCGTAGCCGCGTAATTGCAGAACACGGCCGTTAGTGCTCCGCCGGCCCCGTTCAGCTCAGCCGCCGATAGACGTGGTCACTCAGGAATCCTAACAGGCCGATGCCCGTTTCAGTCCGGTCGAAGCGGGCACGGGCGAAATTATCTCGCTTCATGTACGGCGCCAGTAGCGCGCTCATCGGACGCCGGACAGGTGGCGGTACGCAGACTCACGCCTTTCGTCTCGGGCACGAACTGAGTCATGATGAGACAGGCAACCGCGACTACTGCAACGTAGTAAGCAGGCGCAAGCGGCGATCCAAACGCGCGGACCAGAAGTGTGCCGATCAAAGGTGTCGTCCCTCCGAACACGGCCACGGTGACTTGATACGAAATCGCGTGTCCCGTCGCACGGAATGACGTCGGGAAGAACTCGGGCGCGGCGACGAAGCATGCACCACCATACAGTCCGACTCCCACAACCAGCAGGAGCTGACCGACCAACGCGCCCGTAATTGTGCCCGTTGCCGCCAGATAAATACCGGGATAGGCAGCGAAAGCCAACCATGCAGCCCCGAAAGTGAGTATGGGCTTACGACCGAAGCGGTCGCTCAACATTCCTCCGAGCGGAATCATGAACGACAGCACAACGACGGCGGCGGCGTTCGTGAAAAGCGCCGATGTCGGATCGAGCTTCGCAACACGCACGAGAAACGTGTACATAAACCCCAGTACCAGATACGAGCCCACGGTCTGAACAGGCTGAATCATCGCTACGTTGAGCATGCCCTTCAGACCTCCTTCCCGGATCGCGGTAAGAAGAGGATTCTTCGGATGTGTCTTGCGTGTCGCTTGCTTGAATTCATCGGGCTCGTCGAGATTGCGCCGCAGCCAGAAGCCCACGATGCCGATAAGTCCACCGGCAAGAAAGGGGACGCGCCAAACCCAGTCGGCATATGAAGTCGCGCCTGCCGCAAATTGGAGGCCGATCAGGAGAATTGCCACCAAAGCATTGGGCAGATGCGAAAAGATCAGAGTCAAACCGATCCAACCGCCTCTACGGTCCTCCGGCGCGGATTCGAGGATGAAGCTGGTGGTGCCCGTCGTCTCGCCGCCGAGCGCAAGACCTTGCGCAATCCGGCATACGACAAGAAGAATAGGGGCTGCAATTCCAATACTGGCATAAGTGGGCAGGAGGCCAATTACGGCGGTGCCAAGCGCCATCAGCCAGACGGTGGTCGCCATGACCTGTACACGCCCGACCTTGTCCGCGATCACGCCGAACATCAATCCCCCCAGCGGCCTGGCGAAGAACGCTACGGCGTAGACGGCGAAAGTACTCAGAAGCGCTGCGGTACGGTCGCTGCCGGGGAAGAAATGGGCCGCCAAGATCGGAACGGAGAATCCGAAAACTGCGAAGTCGTAGATTTCTCCAAAATTGCCGATAGAACCGGCCGAAAGCGTTCGAATGGTACTTTGCCTGGCCACGTCAATCCTCCCCACTAGCTTCATATTTGATGCAACAGGCAACGAGCGTTGGCGCGCAGAGCGAGAACCCGCCGCCGCGTGCTACGGTCGAGCAATCCACTCGAACTGTCACGAACGCGCGCTAGGCCCGGGCGCTCCGCTAGATCAGTCGGCTGAGACGAAGGATGTCAGGCAGCCCGAAATCACTCACGCTGGGTTGACTGTGACCACGAGAAAGCGCTACCTTCACTGCGATTTCGTAAGCCAGGTATCGCTCGCGTAACAACGCGCTGAGTCCCTGCGAAATGATCTCCCTCTCAGCTGGCGTTAGAACACCGGGCGCGCTGAAATCAAGACATGCCATGAACGTCTCCTGAACTGGGCTCGATCCAGGATGGATCCGATCGCGTTGATACGCATCGATGCGGGTTGGCTCTGCATAGTCCCGGGCATACCGGCGGAGGACTCGGCGGCCATTTGTCGACCTTTACGGCCAAACACAAGCGCATCGTCTCATCGGATAGATACTAGCGCTTACGGCGGCGTGATCCGCCGACCGTATAAATAGCGGCCGCCGTCACAACAACCGTTCCTTCGATGACGCCCTGATAGTTCGCACCCAGGTTGAGGATGTTGAACCCGTTCGTCAGGGTGAACAGGAGCAGCGCGCCTGCAAGGGTCTTGATAACGGAACCCGCGCCGCCAAACAGAGAAGTCCCGCCGAGGATCGCCGAGGCGATAACAGTCAACTCTGCGCCTTGCATCGCAGTTGGGTTGACCGCTCCCAGGCGACTGCCGAACAACACGCCGCCGAAACCCGCCGCCGCACTGCAAAGGATGAAGCCAGCCATCTTGTAGCGCTTGACATTGATCCCAGACAAGCGCGCCGCCTCGGGATTGCCGCCTACCGCATAGACTCGCCGACCGATGCTCGTCATGCTCAGGACAAACCAGACAATCGCCGTGAAAATCGCCATATATACGACGGGTTTTGGCAACGCAAGTGACAGTCCACCGGCCCAGACGAGAGCAAGGCAGCATATTCCGCCAGCGATCATGCCAAAGGATGTCGCAGGGATATTGCGTGCTTCGCGACGTGCTCGCAGCAGGAACCAACAACCCGCCAACAACAGCGCAGCACCAATGAGGATGAGGGGAATGGCGACGGGCAGGCGGCCTGATTCGAACGTCCGCATAGCCTGCAACGCCTCGGGCGTATCAACCGACAAAGACCGGCCATCGGTGTAGATTTGAACCACACCGCGGATGGCGGTCAACGTCCCCAACGTAACAATAAACGCATTGATTCCCAGGTATTGGACGATCGCACCGTTCAACAGGCCCGCCAGGATCGAGACGAGCATCGCAACGAGCGCCGCCGGCCAGAACCCGAGCGTGTCGGACAGACCCACGAGCACCGCTGCCGAAAGCGCCGCCACCGACGCAACCGAAAGGTCGAAATTACCAGTAATCAGAATCACCGTCATGGCGACAGCGATGATGGCCACCAGTGACGACTGATACAGGACGTTGGAGATGTTCGCCACGCTCAGGTAACTGGGCCTGCCGGTATAGGCGGTGACGCCAGAGATAGTCAGTACCAGCAGGATTAGCGCATAGTAAACGCCCATCTCGCGAAGACTGAGCAATCGTCGCCAATCGGTCATTTGTGCTTGCGCCATTTGAGAAACGCCGTTCGTCGGCCCGCCTGGGGATTCATTGCCGTCACCAGACGGTCCGGAATGGGTTGAAGTCGTCAGGTTTATCATTACTCTCTCTTTCAAGATTGCGCGCCTGCGCGTTGCTCGCTAGCCGGGTTCGCACTCTTGCCGCCCGCCAACAACATCAGTTCATGCTCGGACGTCTCGTGGCCAGCGCGCTCAGCAATACAACGCCCGTCGCGCATAACGAGGATCCGGCTGCTCACTGCCAGGAGCTCCTCGAATTCGGACGAAACCATGATTACCGCTTTGCCCGCTGCAGCAAGCTCGCGCACGAGCAGCAGAACGTCTGTCTTGGCTCCAATGTCGATGCCTGCGGTCGGCTCGTCCAGTAAGAACACCTTCACATCGCTGAATAGCCACTTGGCAATCGTTACTTTCTGCGCATTGCCCCCGCTGAGCTCCGTCACAAGGATGTCCGGCGAATTCGCCTTGATCGACAGGCGCCGGATCGCCTCCGCGCCGCGCTTGCGCTCTCGCGCCGGATCCGGCAACCAGCGTCCTCGTGAAACGCCGCTGAGTGCGGGGAGCGTTGTGTTGCGCCAGATCTCGAACCCGGGGACGAGACCTTGTTCCATACGGTCTTCTGGAACTAACCCGAGCCCGGCTTTCACTGCTGCAGCCGTCGATTTCCCAATTGATCGACCCTCGACCAGCACGTTACCGGTGGCATCGGGGTCCGCACCAAAAATCGCATGTAGAAGCTCACTACGACCTGATCCAAGCAGCCCCGCGATTCCCACGACCTCGCCCGCACGTACTTTCAACGAGATGGTTTCGAGATTGTCGGGAGACGCGACGTCTTTGAGCTCAAGCACCACAGGCGCGCTCAAATCAACTGGCTGCGTTGCCGCCCGCTCCAGTGCAACGATTTGCCGTCCAACGATAGCTTCTGCAAGACGCGATTCGTCAAGCTCAGACGTTTCCGCATCGACGACTGCTTGCCCATCACGAAGTATGGTGACCCTGTCTGTGAGCGCCATGACCTCGTCCAGAAAATGCGACACGAATAGAATCGCTTTATCTTCGACGCGGGATAGGTGCCGCACGATCTGGTAGACGACCTCACGCTCACTTGCTGCGAGGGACGCCGTCGGCTCGTCCATCACGATCAGGTCGGCGCCCGTTCCAAGCGCCTGCAGAATCGCGACCATCTGGCGTTGGCCGATGGACAGGTCGCTCACGAGCCCGTCAGGATGAAGCCAATACCCGACTCGCCGACAGAGATCAGAAAAACGCGTGCGAATGACCGTGCTACGGCGCCACCGGCTTTCCTCTCCCATGAATACATTCTCAAGCACCGAAAGCGTTGGCACGAGGGGAATGTGCTGATGAATCGTAGCAATCCCCATGTCGTTCGCGGCTTTCGGACTCGAGTACTCAACTGGCGTCCCCTTCCAGACGATTCGTCCGCCCGTAGCGGGAAACGAGCCCGACAGGATCTTGATCAGCGTTGATTTGCCCGCGCCGTTCGCGCCGAGCAACCCGTGAACCGTTCCGCGCGAGACGTTGAGGTTGACTCCGCGCAGCGCGGTCAGACCATTCGGGAATGTCTTCGTCACGCCCTGCAATTGCAAAAGCGGGATTTCATTTTCCATTTGGCTGCCTCCTCCTACTTCAGTTGACATCAACCTTGCTTACCACTCGGGCACGCATTGGGACAGGGTGGCCTTCGTGACTTGAGGGGTGTCAACATCGACAAACTGTGCTTTCGGCGCGCCCGGGTTAGTCACCGCCGCATACAAGGCCTTGAACGCGAGTGCGCCCATTTTTCCAGGCTGGATGCAAACCGTGCCGTCCACATCGCCAGCCTTGATGGCGTTGATACCAAGCCGCGATCCGCCTCGACTGACGAGCTTGGCGTGGGAACCCGCCGCATGTACAGCTCGAGCGCAGCCAATGACCATGTCGTCGGCCTGGTTGAAGAAAAGGTCAACGTCCGGGTGTGCAGACAGCATGTTCTGGCAGACAGACTCCCCTTTCTCAGGAGTCCAGTCGGTGGGCTGCGAGGCGACGATCTGATACTTGATGCCGGCCTTGTCGAGTCCTTCCTTGAAGCCTTTTGTCACCTGCCATACCGTCGGGTAGCCAGGCGCTCCCTCGACGATCGCGATATTCGCTGTCCGCCCCTTCGGCAGTAAGGTTGCGGCAATCTGTGCCGCATCGTATCCGGCGTGCACCTCATCGCTTGCGACCAGTGCACTTAACTTCGGATAGACGTCTTTGATTGGATGCTTTTGCGGATCACCGACTTGCGTCGCGACCGCTACGAACGGGATGTTGTGGGATGCGGCGCGGTCAACCCAGGATTGAGCAACCACCGCGTCGATTGGAAGAACCGCGATCCCGTCGACCTTTTGAGCGATGAGGTCGTCAACCGCATTTCCCTGCCTTTCGACGCTTGTCTTCGCGTCAAGGACAATCGTTTTGACGCCCGCCGCCTTCGCTGCCGCCTCAAATCCTTTCGCTGCTGCGACATTGAAGGGATACTGCATGCCTGCGGCCACGTAGCCCAGCGTGATGTCCTTGGCGATGGCGGCATCTGTCACAAGCGCCAAAACGCCGGCCACGCCGATCAGTGCCACTTTCCTGACGTACTTTTTCATTACTGTCTCCACATTTAGTTTGTTTGCTGGCCGCAGATCTGTCCAGGCATGCCTGTACAAGTCATGCGGTCGTCTCTCTGTGTGCCCCGCTGTTTTCTCGAACCGACCGCTCGAAAGCGATGGTCAAGATGCCTGCGCCGCTATCACCACTGGGGGATGCAACTTGATACGTTTTCTTTTGTTACGCCTGGTGTGTCTATTTCGATGAACTTGCCCTTTGGCGTCAGGGGGTTCGTTACAGCAGCGTAGAGTGCCTTGGCCGCATGCTGGCCCATCCTTTCGGGCTCGACACAGACCGTGCCGTCCATGTCCCCCCGTTTTGATCGCATTGATTCCACGCCGCAATACCTGCGTGCTTCGTCAGATGCGTACTGTCTTTTGCAACACTGTCTTCGTGACCATGTATGCATCCAGCGTCGACGGGCCTCCTTCCCGTCCGATTCCGCTGTCCTTGACTCCGCCAAAAGGCGTGTCTGCGTCTGGCGTACCGAAGTGGTTGATGGACAACACGCCACATTCGAGCTCACGACTGATCTGCTCGGCATCCTGAATGGAGTTAGTGAATGCGTAGGCTGCCAGGCCGACCGATAGGCTGTTTGCAAGCGCAATAGCCTCCCCCAGATCGTCTACACGCACGCACGCTGCGAGAGGACCGAAAGGCTCGATCGTCATCGCATCTGCGTCGATGGGTACATCAGCCAGTACCGTCGGTTCGAAGAAATAGCCTCGATCTCCGATACGGGCGCCCCCCGCGGCAACTCGGGCGCCGCGCTGTTTAGCGTCTGCTACCAGCCCCTGCATCGCGGAAAGTCGGCGCGCACTTGCGACTGGACCCATTTGCGCGTTCTTGCTGAACCCGTCGCCGACTCGCACCTCTCGCACCGCATCCGCGAAAGCGGCCACGAAATCGTCGTACACACTGCTATGAACGATAAATCGGGAAGGAGATGCGCAGATCTGGCCGCTGGCGTTCGTCTTGCCCCGTGCCGCCAGTCGTCCGACGGCAGCACCATCTATACCTTCGCATACGAGTACTGGAGCATGCCCGCCCAACTCCATGAGCACGGGCTTCATCGCCGCAGCCGCCAACTGCGTCAGATGCTTTCCAACTGCAACCGAGCCGGTAAACGTCACCAATCGAATTACCGGAGACGCAATGAGGGTCGACGAAATTTCCGCGGGGTTGCCGAACACGAGATTCAACACGCCGGTAGGAAGACCTGCATCCTCAAAGGCTTTTACGAGGAGGCACGCGGTGGCAGGCGTTTCCTCCGCTGCTTTCAGGATGACGGAGCACCCCGCCGACAAGGCCGCACTTACCTTGCGCGCTGCAGAACTGATAGGCACGTTCCAGGGCGTGAACGCTGCCACCGGACCAATCGGCTGTCGCAGAATGAACTTCTGCATTTGCGATTCGCCGGGAACGATCAACCCGTAATCACGCAGTGACTGGGCCGCGTTCCACTCGAAAAAGTTCATCGAGCGGTCGGCCTCCGCATAGGCGTCGGAATACAGCTTCCCGTTTTCCAATGTGATCGTCGTAGCGATGAGTTCCAGTCGCTCGCGCATCAGCGCCGTGGCTTTCTGAATGACCTTGACGCGTTGCTGAGGCGGCGTGTCACGCCACGCCAGGAAACCCCGCGCCGCTGCATCCAAAGCACGCGCGAGGTCCTCGCCGGTCGCCTTCGGCACTTTACCCAATACTTCTTCGGTGGCCGGGTTTCTTACTTCGACGGCCGTTTCCCGGTCATAGATCCACTCGCCGTCGATGTAAAGGCCGACGCGAGGGTATTCCGCTTGCACCTTGTTTTCAGCACTCTGATGACTTGCAGTTAACATCGATGACATCCCTGTTCGCTTACGTTGACCAAGCGCACCCCGAGCATGCTCGCGGTCGCTGTGTTGACTATCTATCGTCAGCCGACGCACTCATTTAACCGCCACGGCAGCGCCCTCTTTCGCCGCACTTGCGGCGGGCGCTGCCGCCTCACCGGTGATGCGGCGAGGGACCGCGTCCTTCAGAATCATGTCTGCCGCCTTCACGCCGATCATGATCGTCGGCGCATTCGTGTTGCCGGATGTGAGATGCGGCATGATGGACGCGTCAGCCACCCGCAACCGTTCGACACCTCGCACGCGCAAACGCTCATCCACTACCGCGAGCCTGTCGCGTCCCATCTTGCAGGTGCCAGCCTGGTGGTGCGCTGAATTTCCAGTCATCTCCATCCAGTCGAGAATCTGCTGGTCCGTCTTCACCACAGGGCCAGGAATCTGTTCTTCGATAACGCGCGATGCAATGGGCTCGGTGGACATGATTTGCCGGATCAGCTTTACGCCCGCGAGCATGGCCCGATTGTCATCGCCGTTACTCAGGAAGTTCGGCTTGAATACGGCCGGGTCGGCCGGATTTGCCGAGCGTAACGTCACGGTGCCGGTAGCACGCGGCCGCAAGAGGTAAACGGAGACGCCCATGCCAGGCTCGCGTTCAACTTCACACTCTCCGCCCGGGAAGTACGTGAAGGTCATCGGCCTGAAGCTGATCTGCAGGTCTGCGTAGGGTTCTTCCGGACGGCTTTTCACAAAGGCCCCCACTTGCGACGAGCCGAGCGCCAGGTAACCCTTGCGGGTCAACAGGTAACGCACCCCTTCCAGGTACTTCCTGATGCCGCTCAACTCCAGGTTGTAGGAACTATCTGGGGTCGAGCGATAGCTTCCATGCACGTAGAAATGATCTTGCAGATTGAGTCCGACCCCCGGGCTCTCAACAAGAGTTTCGATGCCATGCCGTTGCAATTCTTCGCGAGGTCCAATGCCTGACAGCATGAGCACTTGCGGAGAATTGAGCGATCCGGCCGACAAAATAACTTCTCGCGCCGCATTAAAAGTCTGACGTTCTCCGTTCAGGAGAACTTGTACTCCCGTTGCTACGTTACCCTTCAGCACAATGCTCTGCACTGCGGCGCCAGTCAGCACAGTCAGGTTCGGCCGATTGCGAACGGGCTTGACGAACGCGGTGTAGGCGGAGTAACGGCGGCCACCACGAGTGGTGTGCTGCATGAAGCCGACACCGTCATGTACCGCGCCGTTGATATCTTCCGTCCGAGGAATGCCCAGACGCTCCGTAGCTGCGATGAAATCATGCGAGCTTGGTACTTTCACGACGGGATCGCTGATCCACAACGGACCACCGGCGCCACGATAGTCATCCGCCCCGCGCTCGTTATGCTCCATCTTCTTGAAGTACGGCAGCACATCGTCGTAGCCCCAGCCAGGGTTTCCCCCGTCTCTCCAGCTATCGAAATCATTGCGGTGGCCACGGATGAAAATCATCCCGTTGATGGAACTGGAGCCGCCCAGCGTCTTACCCCGAGGCCAGTACATCTTCCGATTGCGGAGTGCTGGCATCGGGTCGGTAAAGTAATTCCAGTTCAGTTCTTTGTGAAAATACAGCTTCGCCATACCGGCAGGCGTAGTCACCCAGAACCTGTCAGCAGGCGGCCCTGCTTCCAGCAGCAACACCTTGTTACCAGGGTTGTCACTGAGCCCCCGGGCGAGCGCGCAGCCGGCCGATCCGGCGCCGATGATGATGTAATCGTATATGTCCATGCTGATTGGCTGCTGATCGAGGAAGTCGGTGTCTCCGTTTGTTGAAGGTTATTTCGGAGGTGTCGGTTAGGCTAGTCGCTTTTTCTGGCCGTGAGGGTAAGCATCGCTAAACCTAAGATCGGATTTCCCGTTGACCGCCTGTAGAGGCCCCGTTGAGCATCCTCTGCCCGCCGACAGAGGCTGCGCGGGCGATCGCCGATAGACCTACTTAAGGGTTAAACCCGACTCTTGCAGGCGGCTCTTTGCCCGGCAGTCGGCGCCTTCCGGGATAGGTCGCCTGAACAGCGCTTTCTTTATGAAATGCTTGCGTATATCCTCGCCTCTCATTTCCAATTTCATAGGAGTACAACATGTCCGAGGTATCCGCAATTGCTATCTCCGTCGCAAAACCCGGGTTTGAGGAGAAACTGGCCGATGCACTCGACGCGTTGCTTGCACCCACTCACAGGGAGAAGGGAATGCTTGAATACGAGATGTATCGCGATATGCGGGAGCCCCGCTGCTTCGTCTTCATCGAGCGGTGGGAAAACGAAGAGGCTTTTAACGCGCACTGCAACGCCCCTCATGTCAGCGCTTACCTTGAAACAACAGACGGTTGGGTCGAGAGCAACAAGATTCATGTCTTAAGAAAAGGAAAGGAGCATCGCGCAGGCTAGCGGAACCGGGAAGACACCTGCGCAGTCGCGCCGGTAGTGCGGTGCCTATGAACGCGGCTGCGGGCTTCCCCGTTCCGGTTTCCTGATTGCAGTCCAGTGTGCCCAAACCGTGTCGTTAGATTGTCGGGGCATCCCTCCGCGCAAACCGCTGTCAGCCCAACTTACCGTCGAAGCAATAAAAACGAACTAGACCTAACGACGGCGCGAGCAATAAGCTAGTTGGGACGGAGACACATCACAGCGTCACTCCCACTACAAGAGAATATTCATGAAAGAGCATCAGGCGACGCTCGTCGCTGACGGCTTCGTCTTCTTGGAGGCGCCCAGATGGTACGACAACCGCCTTTGGGTCTCGGATGTCTTCGATTTCAAGCTTTATACCGTATCTGAAGACGGCACTCGCAGCGTGGTGTGCAACGTACCGGGCCGGCCAGCCGGAATCGGGTTTTTGCCGGATAAAACTCCCATCGTGGTGTCCTGCGCCGATAAAAAACTCATGAAGGTGTTGGAGGGCGTTTTGTCTGTGTACGCGGACCTGACGGATGTCGCGGCTGGCGACCTCAACGATCTGGTTGTAGACGACATGGGTCGAGCTTACGTAGGCAACTTCGGGTATGACCTCTTCGGCGGAGCGCCGGTAGAAGCGACTGAGATGCACGTCGTTGAGCCCGACGGCTCTATTCGGGTGGCCGCCAGCGGACTTGAATTCCCCAACGGAGCGGTCATCAAGGATGACGGACGTACGCTGGTCGTGGCCGAAACATGGAGCGGGAAGCTCACCGCCTATGACCGGGCCGTAAATGGGGATTTATCTCATCGCCGCCTTTTCGCAGATCTGGGCGGCAGGCAGCCTGATGGGATCTGCGTCGATAAGCACGGAGCCATCTGGGCCGGTTGCTATAACACGGGTGAATTCATCCGTGTAATCGAGGGCGGCGAAATTACAGACTGCGTCAAATTCGAAGGCAACGCCGTCTCATGCGCGATGGGTGGACGAAACGGAACCACGCTGTATTGCTGTGTTTATCTGGGAACAGATGAACAACTGCAAGCGCGGCAGCCACACAGTGCTATTTACAAGGCCGAACTAGCCGCCTGAAGTACGGCGTACAAGGCGCAAGCATAGTGCGCAGAGCTGTTCGTTCAATGTCTGGACTGATGCAAAACTTCGGACCCGCGTTGAGCACCGGTCTCACCTTTTTCGAACCGTCGGAATAACTACAGTCGGTTCCGCCCATATGTCTGGCGAAATATCGCTCGCCTTCGGAGCGAGTAACTTAACGGAGATAGGAAGCAATGACGACTCATCGCAAGTGGAACTATGAAGGCAAGGTGGCATTCGTTACCGGCGCGGCAAACGGAATCGGGCAGGCAACAGCGCTAGCTTTCGCGCAGGAGGGCGCTGACGTCGTCGTTGTGGACCTCTCGGAAGAAGGTGCCAAGGCGACTGCACAGATGATCGAACAGGAAGGCGTGCGCGCGCTTGCTGTGAAATGCGACGTTTCGAAACCGGCAGACGTTCAGGCAGCTCTTGCCGCGACCATCGATAAATTCGGTCGACTCGACTTCGCTTTCAACAACGCAGGCATCGAGCAACCGCTCGCCTACACCGCAGATATAAGCGACGAGGGTTTCGAGCGCATTGTGCGCGTCAATCTCGGCGGCGTCTTCTATTGCATGAAGTATCAGATTCCAATCATGCTCAAGAACGGTGGTGGTTCGATCGTGAACACGTCTTCGGGCGCAGGCGTTGTTGGAATCCGTGGTCAGGGCGCCTACTGTGCCACCAAGCACGGGGTCATCGGCCTGACAAAGTCCGCCGCTCTGGAGTACGGGAAGGACGGTGTCCGGATCAACGCTGTGTGTCCGGGCATTATCGACACACCGATGATTGGTCGCTTCACTCAGGGTACCGAAGAGAATCGGCAGCGGATGATTGCGCAAGAGCCGATTGGTCGCCTCGGTCGGCCCGAGGAGATTGCCAACACGGTTCTCTGGCTGTGCTCCGACGTAGCCGGATTTGCAATTGGCCACGCTTTAGTCATTGACGGTGGACAGACAGCAGGCCTGTAAATATCACACGGCCGCGCACCCGCCCGCACAACGATACATGGACGGCCGTCTAGGCGTGCACCATGCCTCGCTCGGCATGCGCGGCCACCGACGTGACCAGGCAACCAGGCGGGCTGAGTCCGCCGCCGCGACTCATGAGCACAGCTCATAGCACCATGCGTCTGTGCTGCTTAATTCCTCGTCGATCTTTTCATACAATCGACTATTCCGACGTCCGAACAGTCCAGCAGGCGTCCACGATCGGTGTCAGGTTCTCAAAGCGCTAGACACTCATATCCGCAAGCATGCCAACTGCTGCCGGATTCTACTTCTCTCATTTATCCCAAGGAGTTCCGCGATGAAGACCCGAGGCTTTGCCGTTCAAACCCCGACCTCACCCCTCCAACCGTATGACTTCGAGCGGCGCGAGTTGCGACTCAACGATGTTGCAATTGAGATCCTGTACTGTGGAGTCTGTCACTCCGACCTGCATCAGGCTCGTAACGACTGGGGTTGGTCCAACTATCCGCTGGTGCCGGGTCATGAGATTGTGGGCCGCGTCATTGATGTGGCACCACACGCGAAGCGCTATAAGGTCGGTGACCACGTCGCCGTCGGCTGTATGGTGGACAGCTGCATGACATGTGACCAATGCCGCAAGGGCCTGGAGCAGCTGTGCCGCGAAGGAAACACGCAAACTTACTGTGGGTTCGATCGGGTCACGAATGAGCCGACGAAGGGAGGCTATTCGAAACATATCGTGGTCCGCGAGGACTTCGTGCTTCGCGTGCCCGACAGTCTTGTCCTCTCCCGTGTGGCCCCGCTGCTCTGCGCGGGCATCACGACCTACTCTCCCTTGCGCACATGGGCGGTCGGTCCCGGCAGCCGGGTCGGCGTCATCGGTCTGGGCGGCCTTGGGCATATGGCAGTGAAGCTCGCGTCGGCTCTAGGTGCGACCGTGACCGTGGTGAGCCGCACGCCTGACAAGGCGGCTGATGCGAGAGAACTCGGTGCCGACGCACTTCTGCTCTCCACCGACAACGCAGCGATGGAGAAGGCCGCATCCAGTTTCGACCTCATCATAGACACCATTCCGGTCCGTCATGACCTGAATCCTTACCTGCCGCTGCTCGACGTCGACGGCACTATCGTTCTCGTCGGTCAGGTAGGCCCGCTTGCTGAACCAAGCACGGTTCCGCTCATTGTCGGTCGTCGACGCATCGCTGGTTCGCCGATTGGCGGCATCCTGGAAACTCAGGAAATGCTCGACTTCTGCGGGCGCAAGAACATCCTGCCGGACTGCGAAATGATTCGTATGGATCAGATCAACGAAGCGTGGGAACGGATGGAGCGGGCCGACGTGCGCTACCGCTTCGTGATTGACATGGCTTCCCTCTCATTGCCGGCGTAAGCAGCAGGTCCGGCTAAAGCCCTTCTAGCAGGGCGTTCTTCCGTACGCCATAGTTGTGTAAGCCATACAGGGCCAGGGCTTTATCCCAATCGTTCCCGGAGGCGCCTGGTAGGTTGCTGGCTTGCTGCCAAAAAGCCTCGTCGAAATCTGCGCAACTATCGGCTCAAGGTCGATGGAGGCTCTTTGATGAAACGCTTCGCCTCGGGACTATTGATTTTTCTTGCAGCCATTTCCGCAACTTTGGGATTCGCCGCCTATGCGTATCTTCAGCAGCCGTTGTTTGGAAACCTGCTGGATAATGGCCGCCTGTCGCGCATCGAACAATCCCCTAACTACGCAAACGGAAGGTTCCACAACCAGATCGATACGCCACTACATACAGCCGGCAGCTCGGAGCTCTCCATGTGGATGGAGCTGATCTTCGGAAAAAAGGGAGCGCCGCGGCCGCAAGGCGTTATTCCGTCCGAGAAGACGGACCTCACGGCACTTGTCCGGCAGAGAAGCTCGCCGTATGGCTCGGGCACAACTCATATTTCGTGCAACTGGCTGGCAAGCGAATTCTCATTGATCCCGTGTTCAGCACCAATGCGGCGCCCAATGGGGGGAGAAAGTGCGATAGGTCTAGATCGTCACATTCACGAAGAATCGTAGAAAAGCTCTGTTGCGCCTGCCAGGGCAATCGACCGCTCCGCGAATGAAATGAGTGGGTGGGATTTACGTAGGTCGACGCGCGATCTCGCCAAGCGGATCGGCAGCTAAGGCAATGGAGCTATGGAACGCCCGTCCCATAGCTCCGCTTGCTGCAAATGCCACAAGGACGTGCTCATGTGCTGAGAGGTTTGCGTCTGTGCAGTTGTGAACTGGACAATCAATCGCAGTGACTGGCGCCATTGGCCTTGTTGACTGCGAGTTGAGGCAGAGTTCCTCCCGCTCTAGCCGTCATCACCCTGGCTGAAGCTGCACGGGCGTCGTCAACCCAGGTACGCGGATTTTGACGTGCGGGGTTGTACCCAGCTGCTTCGTACTCAGCCATGTCTTGACGGACCTGCTCTCGCGTCAACCCTTGCGTCGAAGAGGTCTGCGCCGATGCAAACAGAGGAGCGGAAAGGCCGAATGCTATAACGAGAAGATTGAGGCGTCGATTCATGATCGCTACTCCAGAAAGATTGGTAATGGCATGCCCGCCCGCTTCGTTGAAAGGGAAAAATGGCACCCGGATCGATGTCTCGCACCAGATACTGCCTCTACACCGTGCATTTGTGTCGAAGGCCGCCGCGCACGGTTTGTGAGCAACCTTCTCAATGCATATGCTAAAGGTTTACGCCTATTGAATTAAGTAGCTGCGCCCACTTGGACTTATTAGTATCATTCATCAATTACCGTACCAGCGGAGCTTGTACCCTCGATAAACGCTATCGGTGCCGCGGGCCTGTGAACCGCTTTCTACGAAGGGTAAGGTGAGATGCCTAGAGAAAACCTGAACGATATCCTTGTGTTTCTCGCCGTCGCGCGCGAGAAGAGCTTTACCCGCGCTGCCGCGAAACTCGGTGTCTCGCAATCAGCGTTGAGTCATATCATCCGCGACCTCGAAGCCAGGCTCGGTTTGCGCCTTCTCACAAGGACAACCCGCAGCGTTTCGACAACAGAAGCGGGCGAGGAACTATTCCAGGCGGTAGCGCCTAAGATTGAAGAGATTGATGCCAGCCTTGCGGCCTTGTCCGACTTCAGGGACAAGCCCGCGGGCGTGATTCGCATCACTGCCACTGACCACCCCATCGACACCGTCATCTGGCCGAAGCTGCGCAAGCTTCTGCACGCGTATCCTGACATTAAAGTGGAGGTCACGGTCGACTATGGCCTCTCGAACATTGTCGAAGATCGTTATGATGTCGGCGTGCGTTTCGGGGACCAGGTCGCGAAAGACATGATCGCAGTCCGCATCAGTCCCGACATTCCGATGACAATTGTAGGAGCACCATCGTATCTCGCGAACAGGACGGTTCCAGACACTCCCGAGGACCTTCTTGATCACCAATGCATAAGCTTGCGTATGACGACGACGAAGGCACTATACGCCTGGGAATTGAAGAAAGGAAAACGCGAAACACAGGCGCGCGTCAGCGGACAACTCACCGTCAACACGCAGCCGCAAATGATCAGAGGGGCCCTCGAAGGCTTCGGCCTGGCTTTTGTCCCGGAGGACGCTGTGCGCGACCATCTTCGCAAGGGTGAATTAGTCAGCGTACTCAAGGACTGGTGTCCGACATGGCCGGGCTACCACGTTTATTATCCGAGCCGGCGCCAGACTTCACGTGCGTTTTCCCTGGTGATCGACGCATTGAAGCACCGAACCTAGGCCGCTTCGCCAGTCCCTGCCGGGGATACTTCAGCTAAACTCTTAATAGCCTAGCGGGTCGCGCGTCTGTTCAGGGCGAGCGCTCGATGGAGATCTCGACTGCGCCGGGCACATTGAAAGCCTCGATTCCTGAATCGATGTGACCTATGTTGATGATGCCTGGAGACGGTATCCTTTCGCCGTCCTGGTGGTAATAGATCGCAATATCGTGGCCCGGTGACCAGTAACCGATGTCGCCTACCTTATAGACTTCACTGCTCGGCCCACCTGTTGAAATGCCCTTAGGCAGCGGCCCTGCTTTCTCCCGTCCGAACAAGTCACGCGTCGCGACGCGAATTGGGAGAAGAGCGGCGAACTCACGCGCGGTTGGATTGTCGCCCAGTGTCGCCTGAAGCTCTTTTCCTGCCACTTTGATTGTGATCTTAATTGAGGGAACGTTGTGGGCGGGAGTGATAGCGCTTTGGTTCGTCGCAGCTGCGGTGTTGGAAGCACCATTCAGCTCCCCTGCCGTTGCGCTCGGTCCTGCGAGAAAGAGGGATAGCATGATTAGAACAAGAACGCCTCTAGACATTTTCCGATCGGACATTCTGGCTCCTGACCACATAGTGAACGAAGTCGCACTCATTGTTGACACCCGGTGAGCCCACGACAGAGCACCATTCAAAACACTGCGCGACCTGCGTTCACGCAACGCCCCGTAATTGACTCGAGACTTTCTCAAGCGTTATTGGAAGGTCTCGCACCCTGACACCAGTTGCGTGATGAACGGCATTGGCCACGGCTGCTGCCAACCCGGTCGTGCCGATCTCGCCAATGCCTCTGGCGCCGAATTCATTCAGATGCAGATCCGGATAGTCGAGCAGCAGAACATCGATCTCGGGCTGATCAGCATGCACCGGAACGACATACTCCGCGTAGTTATTGTTCGCAGGCAGGCCGGAGCGTGCGTCGTATTCGGTTGCCTCGAACAGGGCCATGCCGATACCCATCACAACGGCACCCTCGACCTGATTGCGCGCCGTCAGCGGGTTGATCACGCGACCCACGTCAATTGCACTCACTACACGGGCGACTCGTAAATGCGAAATGCCGGGATCCCAACGAACTTCGACGAAATGTGCTCCAAATGAACGGAAGGAGAACTTGTCGGTCGGCGTGCCACCGGTGTGCGCATAACCCTCGGCGTCTGCAAGACGCTGACCTTTCAACACCGACGTAAAGTCCACCTTGCGACTCCCGTCGGTGAGACTCCCTTCCTGGAAGGTGAGAGTCTCTTTCTTCACACCGACGAAAGGCCCCGAGGGCGAAGTTGCATAATCCTTTAACTGATTGACTGCCTGGCGCGTTGCCTCGGCGATCGCAGGTAACAGGCTCGCGGTGACCCACGAACCGCCGGACAGCGGAGCCGAGGGATATGCTGTGTCGCCGAGCGTGACCTGAATCTTTTCCAGCGGAAGCCCCGTCACGCTGGCCACTACCTGGGCAGCAATAGTGTACGTTCCGGTTCCAATGTCCTGGACCGCACACGTTACAGCCGCCATCCCGTCGCTGCGCAACTGTACCCGAGCCTCGGCCGGTGTTCGAAATGCATCCCAGTTACAGGCTGCCACGCCATAGCCGACAATCTCGTTGCCCTCGCGCATCGAACCGGGATGCGGCGAACGGTTCTTCCATTCGAACTTCTCCGCACCTTGCAGAATGGCTTCCCGAAGATGATTGCTCGACCAGGGAAGGTTCTTGCTTTCATCGATCGTCGAAATGTTCTTCAAACGGAAAGCCACCGGGTCCATACCAACGTCTAGCGCAAGTTCGTCCATCGCCGACTCTAGCGCAAACAGCCCCGGTGCCGCACCCGGTGCGCGCATGGAAGTGGGCGAGCCGCGATTGACCTTGGTCGTCTTGTGGCTGACATGCACATTTGCGCACGAATATAGGCTCTGTGACACCACGGCGCACGTTTCCGTGTAGTCGTCCGTGAACGAGGTTGTGTTGATCGCCTCGTGACGAAGCGACGTCAGCTTGCCTTGTTCATCACACGACAGCCGCATGTGTTGAAGCGTTTCGGGCCGATGACCCGTTGTCGTAAACATCTGCGCGCGCGGAACGACGAGCTTGACGGGTCGTCCGACTACACGTGCCGCAGCGCTTGCAGCGACGGAATGCGGCCAGATAAACAACTTGCTGCCGAATCCCGAACCGATGAATGGTGCCTCGACCGTAACCTGATCGGGTGTGAGCCCGAAAATGCGCGCAAGCGAGTTCCTGTGTACCACCACGCCTTGCGTTGCTTCGTAGACGTGGAGGCGGCCGGCCTGCCAGCTCGCGACCGTCGCATGCATTTCCATGGGATTGTGCGTTTCCACCGGCGTGCGATACGCGAAATCAATCTTATGAAGTGCACTATTGAATGCGCTTGCCGCGTCGCCGCGGGTGTGACCGTTAGTGCCGTCTTTCAATCCGGAAATCTTGACGCCTTCATCCAGACTCGTGATAGGCTGGCTCTTGCCGTATGTCACCTTCACCAGACTGGCGGCTTCTCGCGCATGCTCAAATGTGTCTGCCACGACGAGCGCGACGAATTGGCCCGCGTAATTGACGGTCGCATCCTCGAACGGTAGACGGTTCTCGTCAGTCCGTGACGCCGTCAGGATAGTGGGCAGAGTGAGGTTTATAGGCGTACGGTAAAGCCGAGGAAAGTTCTCGTGATCGAGTATCGTGATGACACCAGGCACGCGTTTCGCCGCCGTAGTATCGATTCGCAGCACGCGCCCACTCGCAACTGTGCTGAAAACGCCATATGCGTGCACAAGGCCGGGCGGGTTCTGGTCAGCGGTGTATTTCGCTGCGCCCGTCACCTTAAGACGGCCGTCGACCCGTTTTACCGCCTGTCCTATCACTTGATCGCTCATTAATTTCTCTCCATGACACAGGTCAAGCGACCAACGCAGTCAGGTTTCTCAAGACCGCTTGCTGACCGAGGCCAATCTTGAAG
Organism: Paraburkholderia sp. RL17-347-BIC-D; assembly: GCF_046027915.1. Taxonomy (NCBI): domain Bacteria; kingdom Pseudomonadati; phylum Pseudomonadota; class Betaproteobacteria; order Burkholderiales; family Burkholderiaceae; genus Paraburkholderia; species Paraburkholderia sp. RL17-347-BIC-D. The sequence goes on along the minus strand of NZ_JARESS010000032.1, from coordinate 62,032 downwards.
CCATTCTGTCCATAGGAGCGCGCGCCCCTGAGCGCAAGTTCCGCTGCTTTCTCGAATGAACTCACGCTCGCGGATTGGCCTATCAGTGCATTCTCCGCTTCGCGTGCCCGCCACGGCTTGGTCGCGACGCCTCCGAGAGCAACGCGGGCCTCCCGGATCCTCTCCCCGTCAAGCGCAATGATTGCCGCGCACGAGGCCAGGGCGAATTGATAGGAAGCGCGGTCCCGGAGTTTCAGATACGCGGAACGACTGCCTTGCATCGGCGCATCGAGAGTCACGTGCGTGATGATTTCACCTGCCTGGAGAGCGTGCTCATTCCATGGCGTGTCTCCAGGCAAGAGATGAAAATCGCCGAAGTCGATTTCACGGGATCCAGCTTGTCCTCGCACGTGAATGGTCGCACCAATGACCGCCATCGCAACACACATATCCGACGGGTGCGCGGCAATGCAGTGCTCACTACCGCCGAGCACAGCGTGCACGTTACGGTTCTGCCCCCCGATGGCGGCACAGCCCGATCCGGAATTGCGCTTGTTGCAAGCTGAGACACCATCCCGGAAGTACCCACAGCGAACACGCTGCATGATATTGCCCGCAGTAGTCGCCTTGTTGCGCAGTTGCGTGCTGGCGCCTGAACGCAGAGCCTGGGAAAGCACCGGGTATTGAACGCGAATGTGTTCGTTGAAGGCCAGTTCAGTATTGGAGACCATGGCGCCGATCTTTACCTTGCCGTCGGGCAACTGCTCGATCTGGTCAAGCGCCAACTTGTGAATATCGACAACGGCCGCCGGCTGCATCACATTCAATTTCATCAAGTCCAGTAGCGTGGTGCCGCCAGCCAGCAGCACCGCGCCTGGCTGTGCAACGCTCTGCACGGCGCTATCTAACGAAACGGCGCGAATGTAGTCGAAATTCTTCATCAGACTGACCTCCCCGCTTTCGCACGCGCGTCCTGAATGGCGGCGACGATGTTCTTGTAGGCACCGCAGCGGCAGATATTCCCACTCATCGCCTCACGCAGCGATTGGTCATCCGCTGCAATGCGCTTATCTTTCAGGATTGCGACCGCGCTCATCATCTGACCTGACGTGCAATAGCCGCACTGATACGCATCGTGCTCCCAGAATGCCTGCTGTACAGGGTGAAGCCGCCCATTCTGTTGCAGTCCTTCGACCGTCGTGATCTCGTCCCCGTCATGCATCACCGCCAGTGACAGGCAGGAGTTCACCGCTGTTTTGTTGACGTGGACCGTGCAGGCACCACATTGACCGTGGTCACAGCCTTTTTTTGTGCCTGTGAGTTGCAGTTGGTCTCTCAAGACGTCGAGAAGAACGGCGTTTGACGCGACGTTTATCTGTCGCATCTCGCCGTTTACCTTCAGGCGGACGGTGTGACCGACGGATTGCGCCGAATCTTGTTGGCCGACTGGCGGCTCTTTGTTAGCTTCGTCAGCCTTCGCCGCAGAAAATAGCCCTGCGTTCGTAGCAGCGACGCCTGACGCACCCATTGATTGCAGAAACCGTCTGCGAGTAACGGGCTTGCGCGCGTCCGAAAAGTCTTGACCCTGAACCTCGCCGTCTTGCGACATCCAGTTCTTCTTTTCTGCCATGCAGAGACCTCCACAAGTTTGTTGAAGCGGACCTTCGAGCGACTTTCGGCAACAAGTGTTCTTCTGCCGATTCGCACGTTAGTGCTTGACACGCGCTATGCATGCCCGGTGCAACCGGCCGGCTGCCGGCGAACAGAGAGCGATGACGGGGCTGACCGCGTGAGACGCACCGGAGCCCTCTTGCTGCAGAAAACTCGTAGAAGCGGCTCGTTCGTGGGCCACAGTCATTGGCGGCACCGATGATGTGTCAAGCCGACACGCGCTCATACGGTAATCTAACCACGACATTAAGCGGCAACTAGACACCAAAAACTCATTGGGCCTATTACCGTCATTCATCAATCAAGAAAGAACAATCCGGGGCTGTCCACTGTCCCCGCCACACCTTATCCGTTATAGCAATGGGATCGCCGCGAGAGGGCCTCCAATCCAGGCTGGCCGACACCGCGCATCGGAGCCGCATTTGCACGACGCAAGGCGCAGTGATCGGGACTTATACCTATTGATAACGAGCGCTCATGAGTCCAATCACCCCGAACGGGTTTATCCAGCGTGGCTGCGGGGCTAAACTACGTTTTAACTGTTCAGCGTCAGATCGCTGAATGAATATATAAATGCCCTCCTCCCTGTCGCTGCTCAAAGAGAACAATCGACAGGCGATTCTCGCCGATTGAAATCACGTCCGCGTGTATGCAACGTCTGGCTACGCGTTAACCGATCAGTGCCACAGCGTCGTCAACTGACTGTTTATCGGCTGGACGATGACCATTGGTTCGCGAGAACGCGTAGGGCGATTGAAAATGAGGGAGTTGAATGTCGACGCTGATTAACCGCCCATCCATCCCAAATCGGCAAATATGGGCCGCAGTCGGTTCCATGGCGATGTGCGCCGCAATGTTGATTGCGTCCGAGTTCATGCCGGTCAGTCTTCTGACGCCCATCGCATCGGACCTACGCGCTTCAGTCGGCATGGCGGGCCAGGCAATCTCCATTTCGGGGCTGTTCGCCGTCGTGACAAGCCTCGCTATTCCGTCGCTCACGAGTCGTCTCGACCGACGCAATGTATTGGCCGGCCTGGCGGGACTAATGTTGGTGTCGCTTATCCTGATCGCTGAAGCCGGCAGCTTCGCGACCTTGATGGCTGCCCGCGCACTGTTGGGAATTACGGTCGGCGGATTCTGGTCGCTCGCCACAGCGACTATCATGCGGCTGGTGCCCGAGGAATCGTTGCCCAAGGCGTTGGGAGTTTTGTACACAGGTAACGCCGTCGCTACGTCCTTTGCTGCCCCGGTTGGCAGCTATCTGGGCAGCGTCATCGGATGGCGAGGCGTTTTCTGGGCGTTGGTCCCAATCGTTGCTATCAACCTCGTTCTCCTGCTGGTCACGATCCCATCCATGAAGAGCGAACGGTCGCACCAAAACGGCAACGTGCTCTCTCTACTCTGGCGCCCCCACGTGGCGTTTGCCATGCTTGGCGTGATGCTTACGTTCGGCGGTGCCTTCGCCGTATTCACCTATTTCCGGCCGTTCTTCGAGTCGTACACGCACGTCGATGTCGCCGAACTGTCGATGCTTTTGCTTGGCATGGGTCTAGCCGGTTTCGCGGGTACATATGGCGCGAGCGCAATCATGAGCAAACGTCTGTACCATCTTCTGATGGGTCTGCCTGTTGCACTGGCTGCAGTGACGATCGCCTTACTTCCAGCCGGCCACAATTTCTGGGCTGTAGCGACCCTGGTGATTGCATGGGGAGCGGTGAATGCTGCGATCCCTGTCGCATGGTCAACCTGGCCTTCGAAAGGAGTAAAGGACAAGCCGGAGAGCGGGGGCGGCTTGATGGTTGCATCGATACAGCTATCCATCATGGTGGGTGCAGAGCTGGGCGGCACGCTTCTCGACCACTATTCCATCGGAGCGACATTTATTGGCGGCGCCGCGCTTCTGATTCTCTCCGCAATCGTGATCGGCAGTGGCAGACGCCTTCAGCCTCGCGCATGAGCAAGGCGCAATGGTCGCAGGCAGCTTGCCTTAACGTCGGTTAGCGGCGTTGAGGCAGTGAGCCGTGTGGCAGCGGTATTGGGTTCATCCCCCGCTTCCGACACCGGTTAGCCAAACTTTCCCTTAGAGAGTAAGCGGTGAAATAAGCGCACATGGTTTCCTGAGGCTTGATCGCGCAGCATATGTCCACCTCATTGACAGGTGGACATATGACGCAGAATCCCTCAGATCCCTTGAAGCTTGAGCCCGTCGGGGTGAGCAGTGATGGCCGACGACGCTACTATGACGAAGAGGCCAAACAGAAGCTGGTCGAGGCCTGCCTGCAGCCGGGCGTGTCTTTGGCTGGCATGGCGCTCAAGGCTGGTGTGAACGCGAACCTGCTGCGCCGGTGGGTCAGCAAGCACCAGGAGAAACGCAACGGCACCCCTGCGATGGACGTAATCGAAGGTACGCCGTCGGCGTTCGTGCCGGTCGTCGAGATCGGCCGCACCGACGCGCAGCCGAGGCGATCCGGACCGCAATCGGAACTCCTGCCGGCGCACGGCGAATCCGTGCGCAGCTCGCTGCGCCCACCGGCACCGTCACGGCTGACGGTGGAAATGCCCAATGGCATTACGCTCAAGCTCGAGTGTAGCGGGCAGGACACGACGTTGGTGTCGGCGATGATCGAAACGCTGGGGCGCTACCATGTTCCGGCTGGACGCTGAACTGCGGGTCTACCTGCACTGCGACGCGGTCGATTTTAGGAACGGGATTAACGGTCTCGTTATCCTGGTCGAGCAGTCCATGCAGCTTGACCCATTTGCCCGTGCGGTCTTCGCCTTCCGTAACAAGCGTGCGAACCGTATCAAGCTGCTGTTTTATGAGCGCTCGGGTTTCTGGCTGATGATGAAACGGTTAGAGGTTGACCGTTTCGTCTGGCCACGTCGACAGCAGGCGGTGATGGAACTTACGAGCGAGCAACTTCACTGGTTACTCGAAGGCATCGACATCGACGCGGTGCGTCGTCACCCTTCGAGGCAGTACCGACACGTGAGTTGAACGTTCAGTAGCCGCGCGCCGGGCGTGGTGCGCGCGACGCCCGGCGCGATTGTTACACTTTGACGTAAACCCATTCGTTGTGCAGCTTCGCTATCGTGGAGCACATGAATACCGACGCGCGCTCCCCGTCCGCTGAGGACGATCTCAAACAGCTCTCCCCCGAGGCGCTGATCGAGCGCATTCTCGAGCTTCAGTCCCATAACCAGCAACTGGCGCAACGCATTGGGCAACTCGAGGAGTTGTTCCGTCTGGCGCAGCTCAAGCGCTTCGCGCCGAGCAGCGAGAAACTCAGGGATCGCGTGTTCGACGAAGCCGAGCAGATCGCCGCGGCCGAACCCGGTGACGATGATTTGGATGATGCATTCGCGCTGCCCGATACGGGACTGCCGGAGGTTGGCAAATCCGAGCACGGTAAGCGGGGACGCAAGCCGCTGCCGGCCGAGCTGCCGCGCCGGCGTATCGAGTACGATCTGCCCGATGAGCAGAAGACCTGTGCGTGCTGTCAAAATGCGTTGCACCGCATGGGCGAACAGACGAGCGAGCAGTTGCACATCGAGATCAAGGCGTTGGTGCTGCAACATGTGCGCTTCAAATACGCGTGCCGCCACTGCGAGCGCAACGCCGAACGCACGCCGATGGTAATCGCGTCGATGCCCGTGCAGCCGTTGCCGGGTAGCAGCGCGAGCGCGGCGATGATTGCGACGGTGACAACCGGCAAATATGTTGACGGCACGCCGCTGTACCGGATGGAACACGCGTTGGCCCGCGCGGGCATTGCGGTGAGCCGCGGCACGCTGGTGAACTGGATCATCAGGCCTGCCGAGATGCACTACAGCCGGCTGTACGAAGCGATGCACCAAACACTGTTGTCGCAGCCGCTGATTCACGGCGACGAGACGACGGTGCAGGTTCTCAAGGAAGAAGGCAAGACGCCGCAAAGCACGAGTTATATGTGGACGTACAGAAGTGCCGGGGACAGCGAGCAGCCGGTGGTGCTGTTCGACTACCAACCCGGGCGTGGGCAGCAATATCCGCAAGCGTTTCTCGCTGGCTACGAAGGCATGCTGATGACCGATGGATACAGTGCCTGGCGAACGCTCGAAGGCGTCACTCACTTCGGCTGTATCGCCCATTCACGGCGCATGTTCGTCGACGCGCACAAGGGACAGAAGAAGAAAACGGGTGGTCGCGCGCTGCAAGCGCTTGAGTACTTCAAGGCGCTCTATCAGGTCGAGACGCTTGCTCGCACGGGACTGCCCAATGGCGAGGCGCGAGCCGACTACACCTACCGGCTGCGGCAGCAACATAGCGTGCCGTTGCTAGAAGCGCTCAAGACATGGCTGGATACGCAGGCGCCCCAGGTTCTGCCTGAGAGCCTGTTGGGCAAGGCGATCAGTTACACGAGAAACCAATGGGAATATCTAAGCCGCTACGTGATCGATGGGCGTGCGCCCGTGGATAACAACATTCTGGAAAGAGACATCAGGCCATTTGCAACAGCGAGACATTCGTGGCTCTTCTCTGACACAGTTGCGGGCGCGAAGGCGAGTGCCATGGTCTACAGCCTCGTGCTGACGTGCCGGGCCTGCAATGTCGAGCCCTATGCGTATCTGCATCATGTGCTGACCGAAATGCCACAACGGGCATCGGACGCTGACATCAGCGACCTGCTGCCGTTTAACTTCGCCAAACGAGTGCAGCTCGCTACAACCCCCCTGAAGCACCCCGATCTGGGGTCCAGTCCGCGTTCTCCACGAGCTCCGGCATAGGTCGATCATCGGTCGGCAACGTGCGCGTGTTCGCTATCGCACCGCGGGCGCCAGCGCGTTGCAACCGCGACCTCGGCTAAAATAGCGGGGTGCTCGCTCTCGCATCAACCAGCGGAAATCATCCCATGACCAGGACAAATCTCAGGTCCATCAGCCTTGCTCCCGACCATAACAAGTCTCATCTGTCGAAGGGGCAAAAGGCGTTCAACACGCTGATCAAGCAGATCGAAAAGCGGCGCGCCCGGCTGAGTGCCTGGGAGGCTGCAATGCCTGCCTTCCATCGGAAATATCTAAGCGAGTTCGCTCCCCTTGAGCAAACTTCCATCGACTTGCGCGCCAAGCTCGTGCATCGCCTGGACCAGGCGTACGGTCAGAAGGGGCTGACCAAATCCGAGCGGCGCACGATTGCAGACCTGATCAGCGACCTGGCAGGTGAGCTGGTTGCGCAGAGTGATGATCTGGAGCTTAAAACGATTTACAACCGATATAGCGAATCTGACTTTGACAGTGAAGCCGCCGCCGAGTTGGACGACATGAAATCGGCGCTCGAGGCCATGCTCGGGGTCGAGCTGGGCGACGACGTTGATATGAGTTCTCCCGAGGATGTACTGCAGCGCGCCCATGCGCAAATGGAACAGCTGCAGGCACAAGATGCACTCGAAAACCAGGCTCGGGAAGCGCGCCGCGCCAAACGAAAAAAGACACCCAGGCAACTCGCAGCAGAGGCACGAGAACAAGTTGAGCAGGCCGAACTGAGCTTATCCATCCGCGAGGTCTATCGCAAACTGGCCAGCGCCTTGCATCCCGACCGCGAAACCGATCCGCAGGAGCGTGATCGGAAGACCGCTCTGATGCAAAGGGCCAACCAGGCATATAGCAAAAACAGCCTGTTGCAATTACTTGAGTTGCAGTTGGAGCTGGAACATATCGACCAAAGCGCCATCAACAACATCGGCGAAGACCGGTTGAAACATTACAACAAGATTCTGAAGGAACAGGTCGGTGAACTCGACCACGAAATCCTGCATGTCGAGAACGGATTCAAGCACAGCTACGGAATTCCGCCCTTCATCGATGTGTCGCCCAGCTCCATCATGCGCAATCTAGCCGCCGATATCTTCTCGCTGCAGGAGAGCCTCCACGCCCTTGAACGTGACCTGCTCGTATTCGACGACGTCAAGCAACTTAAGGGCTGGCTAAAGTTCGTGAAACGGTCATTAGCCACGCCGCGTTTCGACGATATGCCGTTCTAGGGGAGCGCCGCTCCTCATGCTTCTTCCGTAGTGTGGAGAAAACACCGCTTACCTTAGAGAAGCAAATCCGACTCGACGCTTGCGCCACTCCTGTACACAATCTTAATAGCACGACCATTCACCGCATGCTGGCTGGCGCAAATAGTTCCGTCCGCGCTGTGAGCAGGCGGCGCAACGTCTGGTGCGATGGCTCGCCCATGGAGATAGACGGATGAAGAAGTATCAGCTCTGGATCGACGGAAAGGCCGAAAACCCTGCAAGAGGCGAGTGGATCGACACATTCAATCCATACTCCGGCGAGCCGTGGGCACAGATCCCTCGTGGCACCGCTGAAGATTCGGCACGCGCCGTAGAGGCTGCCAGGCGCGCAATGGATGTTGGCCCTTGGGGCAAGATGACGGCTACCGAGCGCGGCAAGGTGATGCGACGCATCGGCGACCTCGTCGTTCAGCACGCCGGAAGCCTTGCCGAGATAGAGACCCGGGACAACGGCAAAGTCCTCACGGAAATGCAGGGTCAACTAAAGACTATCCCTGAGTATTGGTACTACTACGGCGGACTGGCCGACAAAATTGAAGGCGCGATCATGCCGGTAGAAAAAGCGGACGTCTTCGCTTTCACCACGCATGAGCCGGTGGGCGTCGTGGCTGCGCTGACGGCGTGGAATTCCCCACTTCAATTTCTGTCCATGAAGTGTGCTCCCGCTCTTGCAGCCGGATGCGCGGTCGTTGTCAAACCTTCAGAGTTCGCGTCAGCGAGCTCGCTGGAGTTTGCCGCTCTTACCAAAGAAGCGGGACTGCCCGACGGGGTTTTGAACATCGTCACGGGCTTCGGCAACGAGGTCGGCGCTGCTCTGGTCGAGCACAAAGACATTGCCAAAATCACCTTCACCGGATCAGACGTTACTGGCGCGCGAATTTATGAAACTGCCGCGCGAGGGATGAAGCGCGTCGCAATGGAATTAGGCGGCAAGTCGCCGAATATCGTCTTCGGGGATGCTGATCTTGAAGCTGCGGCAGTCGGCGTCGTGTCAGGCATCTTTGGGGCTGCGGGCCAGATGTGCATTGCCGGATCGCGGCTCCTCGTGCAGAACTCGATCAAGGAAAGTTTCACTGAGCAACTGGTTGCCCTTGCACGAGGCGTGCGGCTAGGCGACCCGATGCAGCCGACGACAGATGTTGGTCCAATCACTACGCCCGCGCAATACGCGAAGGTGCTGGACTACATTGAGGTCGCGCGGCGCGACGGCGCTCGTTGCATCCTGGGTGGTAAACCAGCTGAGGGGCCGGGCCTTACGGGCGGCCAGTTCGTTGAGCCCACCATCTTCACTGGAGTGACCAACGACATGCGCATTGCGCAGGAGGAAGTCTTTGGCCCCGTACTCTCTGTCATAGGCTTTGACGACGAACAACACGCTGTCCAGTTGGGTAACAGCGTCATATACGGCCTGGTAGCTGGCGTCTGGACCGGAAACATCGGTCGGGCGATGCGCATGACGAAGGCGCTCAAAGCCGGGACCGTCTGGGTCAACACGTACCGTGCGTATAGTTTCATGATGCCATTCGGCGGGATGAAGATGTCGGGCCTCGGCCGGGAGAACGGGATAGAAGCCGTCCACGAATTTCTCGAAACGAAAAGTGTGTTTCTGTCCACCTCCGACAAGCCCCCAGTCAATCCATTCCTCCATCGTTAGCAAGCGCATTTCTAGGAGCTGAACAGCTTCAACGAACCTTCGCATCTCCATGTTGGCCCGCAGTTCATCCTGGGGACTTTTTTTCTGCCTCTGTGCGGCAGTCGTCTGCGACCTGCCGCGGCCCGGTAAGTGCGGCTTACCGACCTGCGAAGAAAATGCGACTCGACGTGCTCCGCTGCAAAGCGCACGATAGCGTAACGTCGCTTTTTGATGCGACAGTCCGCCGAGGACAGCGTCGGCAGTAAAAGCAAGGAGGAGATACATGCGAGTCGGGTATATCGGGTTGGGCGCCATGGGTGGCGCGCTTGCCCATCATCTGATCGGCAAGTTTCCATTGAGCGTGTTCGACCTGAATCGAAAGGCTGTGGATGCCTTCGTCGAACTCGGTGCGACAGCGGCGGCGACACCTGCAGAACTCGCGCGTAACAGCGAGGTAGTGTTGCTTTGTCTGCCCAGAAGCTCGGATGTTGAAGCGGTGCTCTTCGGCGCGGACGGTGTGGCGCAAGGGCTTTCGTCCGGCAAGATCGTTGTGGACCAAACTAGCGGTGTACCAGCACAGACGCGAGAATTCGCCCGACAGCTTGAGGAGGTGGGTGTTCCGCTGTTTGACGCTCCGGTCTCCGGAGCGATGGCGACGGCAATTGCGGGAACCATCTCCATTATTGCATCCGGTCCGCACAAATCTTTTCAGACGGTTTTACCGATCTTGCAGTCGATCAGTCCCAACGTCTTCCATTGCGGAGAACGGGTTGGTAACGGGCAGACGATGAAGACCGTGAACAACATGATGAATGTCAGCTGCCGACTCGCAACACTGGAAGTTGTCGCGATGGGGCGTAAATTCGGCCTGCCGCTCGAAGTTATGACGGAGGCGATCAACGCCACGACGGCACGAAACTACACGTCCCAAGGAATGTTGCCCGCCATTGCCCAAGGTCGCAAGTCCACCAAGTTCTGGCTCGCCCTTCAGGTCAAGGACATCCACCAGGCAATCGGATTGGCCGCGGAGCAGCGCGTCCCCATGCCGATCGGGGGCGCAGCACGCTCGATCCTGCAGATCGGCCTCAATTCGCTGGGTAAGGACGCAGAACTCGAGCAAATGATTGGCGTCATCGAGTCGATGGCAGACACAAAGTTTGTCGACGCGGCGACAAACGTAAAGTCCCTGGAGGCAAAATGACTACGATTGGACTGGCAGGAAGCGGTGAGCTTGCCTCGTTTGTAGCTCGCCAGTTGACAAAGTCGCACACTGTTCGCGTTCTGGACACGAACAACGGCTCTCTGCATTGCGACGGTGCAGAACGCGTAGACAACGCTACTGATCTGGCCAAAGACGCGGACCTCGTCGTCCTCTGCATCGACTCAGACGAGGTGAGAGAAGCATTGCTACGAAGCCCGGATTGGCTGAAGGCAGGCTCCGCAAAAAATAGAGTCCTGATCGACATGAGCCAAGGCGATCCCGACGATACGAGGTCGCTTGCCAAAGACTTGAGCGAACTCGGAATTACTTTCGTCGATGCGCCTCTACACACGGAAAACACCGAAGAAGCTCCGGAGGCAACGGCCATCTTCTTCGGAGGATCAGAAACCGTCCTCCAGTCGGTGCGAAGCGTTCTTGAAGCGGTCTGTCCGAAAGTCATTCACTGCGGCGGTGCAGGCAGCGGTCACGCCATGCGCCTGGTCGTCGCGGCAATCGCGGCGTGCAATCGTCTCATTACCTATGAATGCGCTGCGATGGGTGCCAGTAACGGACTCACGATCGCCGACATGGCCGTCGTGCTGAACAAGAGTTCCGGCTATAACAGCGCGTCGGCACGGGTTCTTCCGGCGCTCACAGCGAACAGGCAAACCGCCAATGTCACGCTGGGCAGTTGGGCAAACGACCTGAGAAAGGCATCGGCCGTAGGTATGCGTTACGGAGCACCGATGCTCATCGCGACAATGGCCCGCTCCACGCTGGATGCTGCTTCAAACAGGCTTGGCGAGTCGGTCAGCGTCGATCGACTCGCGCAGATTTGGGAACTTGACTCCGGGCTCCCGGCACCGGGTGCGGGTTAGTCGCACAGACCTACCGCAAGGCGATGAAAGGAGAGCGACGGCATGCAGGACCTAATATTTGCGCAGTCGCGCCAAACTGTCTACCACGTTTGTTTGCGACGAGAGCTTCTGCTGGGTCCGTCCGCCTGCGGTTGACCACGTCACAAGAAAAGACAATCGGTGCTGGGACTGCAGCGAAGTCTGTTCACGAACACCGACGCTGATGCGGGTCAACACTGCGTGCGATCGGTGTCCGCGTTCGTGCACGAAGCCGGCACGTCCTCTCAAGCAAAGTACTGCGCTCGTGCTTGAGGTGATTCAGCAGTCGCGAGCCATTGTGCGAGTGTCGGCACGGCGCATCAGCAGTCCATGAGAGAAGCGCACCGTCGGGCACGGCGGCGAGCGCGGTTGTGCAGTCAACGAACTTTTGCGGGCAGCGAAGTCCCGAAAGGAGCGAATTAAATGGCGCAGGCACTGCTCGGCTGCATTGCCGACGATTTCACCGGCGCGACCGACCTCGCCAGCATGCTCGTGCGCGGTGGCATGCGTACGGTCCAAACCATCGGCTTACCGGCCGCAGGCGTACAAGTCGAAGCGGATGCGCTCGTCGTCGCGCTGAAGTCACGCACAATTCCCGCAGATGACGCCGTTCGTCAGTCGCTGAACGCGCTCGAATGGCTGCGCGCGCAGGGTTGCCGCCAGTTCTTCTTTAAGTATTGCTCGACCTTTGACTCCACCGATAAGGGCAACATTGGACCGGTCGCGGATGCTTTGCTGGACGCATTGAAGGATGACTTCACCATCGCCTGCCCCGCCTTTCCCGAGAACGGGCGCACGATCTTTCGCGGCAATCTCTTCGTCGGCGACAAGCTGCTGAACGAATCCGGCATGGAGAATCATCCGCTCACACCGATGACCGATCCTGACCTCGTGCGCGTGTTGCAGCGGCAGACGAAATCGCGAGTTGGCCTGATCCGCTACGACACCGTCATGAAGGGCACCGAGGCAATCCGCGCGCGCATCGAGGAATTGAAGGAAGACGGCGTACGGCTTGCCATTGCCGATGCCATGTCCGAGTCGGATCTGTTCACGCTCGGCAAAGCGTGCCGCGATCTCACGCTCGTTACAGGCGGCTCGGGCATCGCGCTTGGTCTGCCGCAGAACTTTCACTCGGCCGATCTGCTCGTGTACGCTGGGCACGCCGATGATCTGCCAAAAATCGACGGCAAAGCGGTCTTGCTGGCAGGCAGCGCATCCATGGCCACCAACGCACAGGTGGCGGAGTGGCGCGCCTCAAGGCCCAGTTTCCGTATCGACCCAATGACGCTGTCTCGCGGCGAACCCGTGGTCGAAAACGCCGTTCAGTTCGCGCGGAGCCACGAGAACGAAACCGTGCTGATCTACGCGACGTCATCGCCAGACGAAGTGAAAGCGGTGCAGAGGAAACTGGGCGTCGAAAAAGCCGGACATCTGGTCGAAAATGCACTCGCCTCTATCGCGCTCAAGCTGCGCGATGCCGGCGTGCGGAAGTTCGTGGTCGCGGGCGGTGAGACGTCCGGCGCGGTCGTGCAGGCGCTTGGTGTGCGCTTGTTGCGCATCGGAACGCAAATCGACCCTGGGGTACCAGTAACGCAATCTGTTGGTGCTAACGGTGAGGCACCGCTTGCACTCGTTCTGAAGTCCGGCAATTTCGGAGCAGTCGATTTCTTTGACAAAGCGCTGAACGCGCTCAGCGGCTAGGAACATGCTATTCGAAGCCCGCGGACTAACACGCAGCTAAAACAACTCGCCTGGAGACGCGGCGACCGCGTGCGTGGCGACCAGTTCCAATCGGAAGGCCCCCCATCGCCAAGCACATTCGCTGCTGGCTTTAGCATGGTCCTCCGCGCCTAAGGAGTGGATGTCACCTACGTGAAAGACACGTCACCGCAATGCCCGCCCCATATTGTACTCGCCATCACTCGGCTCTATAACTCATCGGCATCCCCAGATCGACCTGGACCGGCGGGCGGGCGGGCGGCAAAAAGATCAGCCTCACTTACCTACCCTTCAACGGCGGAACGTGGGGCACTATGAACGCGTCGAGATCGACGCGCCCCCCATAGCCAGAATCAACCTGCTATTTCTGCGTCAAATCCGATCATCGCCTTCGTCTCGAGATACTCTTCCAGCCCGAAGACACCCATTTCGCGTCCGTTTCCGGAGCGCTTATAGCCTCCCATCGGGGCCTCGGTGTTGCTCACAGCACCGTTCAAAAAGACACGGCCCGCCTGAAGCTGGCGACCTACAGACGTGCCTCGTTCCCGGTTCGACGAAAAGACATATGCGCCCAGGCCATAAGGCGTTCCATTTGCAATCTCGATGGCTTCTTCTTCGGTGCGATAGGGAATAACGGCGAGCACCGGACCGAAAATCTCCTCTTGTGCGATGCGCATGTTCGGCGTGACGTTGGAGAAAATGGTTGGTTTGACGAAGTAGCCTCGCTCCAGTCCCTGCGGTCGACCGGCGCCACCCACCCGGACGGCGGCGCCCTCTCGAATGCCGATCTCAATGTATTCCTGCACCCGGTCGAACTGCAGCTTGTTCACCACCGGGCCCATGGTCACCTGCGCGTCAAGCGGATTCCCCACTTTGACCGCCTTCGCCTCCTGCTCGAGCAGTTCCAACACTTCTTCCATCTGGCTCTCATGTACCAGGATTCGCGTCGGCGCGTGGCAAGATTGACCGCTGTTCGAGAAAGCGCGGGCCACGTTCCATTTCGCTGCGGCCTTGAGGTCAGCATCGTCGAGAATAACGTTCGCGGACTTGCCGCCCAACTCCTGAGCAACACGCTTGACTGAAGGAGCTGCCGCCTCGGCGATCATCACACCCGCTCTCGTCGAACCAGTGAACGAGACCATATCGATGTCCATATGCTTGCTGATCGCGTTACCTACAATTGGACCGTCACCTAGCACCAGGTTGAAGACACCCTTGGGCACGCCCGCGTCATGAAGCACCTCAGTGAGATGAATTGCACTGAGGGGGGTGAATTCGCTTGGCTTCAAGACCACCGTGCAACCTACTGCCAATGCATACGCGAGCTTCGTTGCAAGAAGCTGAAGTGGCCAGTTCCACGCCGTGATGAGTCCGCAAACACCAATCGGCTCACGACGAACCGTATTAGTCCCAAGGCGATACTCGAACTCATAATCCCTGAGAGTCGCCAGCGCTTGCTTGAAGGATCCGAGCGCTGCGGGGGCATGAAGCTTCTGCGAGATCGGTGTGCCTAGTTCGAGCGTCACGATTTCTGCCAGTTCTTTCTCGCGGCTAACGAAGCGGACGATAATCCGTTCCAGAAAATCAATGCGCTCGGCCTTGGACGTTTTGCCGAAAGACTTGAAAGCAGCCCGTGCAGCCTTCACAGCCAGGTCGACGTCTCCGGCTCCTGCCAGCGCAACGGTCGCGAACGGCTCCTCGGTAGCTGGGTTGACCAGCGTCCAATCCTTGCGACTAAGAGGAGAAACCCATTCACCGTTTATGTAACACTTCTCGTACGATCGCATATCAGTCTCCTGTTAATTCAATCGGTCAATATTTCGCTCAGCGCGTCTATCGAACCGAAAACAAAATGTGTTCGCATCCGGGCGGACCGCGCGTTCGGCGTGTTTCTCACGGGTATCGACTGGTTTGTCACGTTCCAGCGCCCTTGATCGGCACGGCTTCCTGTGTCCGCGCCACGCACGGTCAGTGCGGAGTGCCTTTAGGGACCCTTCCAAATAATTGGACGCGCTACTCGCGCTCAAAGGCCGAGGTTCATCGCAGGCCGCTTGCGCTCGGGCGGAAAGACACACCAGCTACCGTCATTGTGGCGGAAGAAAATGAGGGCGATGAAAGCCGCATCCGGCGCCCCTTCGACACGCACAAACCGGTATTGCTCGTCGCGACCATGGCTAAAGTGCGTAACCCGTACGCCGTCCGTCCTTCCAATCCATTTCTCGACAAGGGTGCGCAATGATCTTCCCGAAAGGCTCACAGATGTCTCCCGCTTTACGAGTTACAACCGCTTGATAGGCGCCGCTCTATTCGGCGGGGAATCATAAGTACCCGTCCCGACGCCGCGATCTGTTGAACGAAGCCGGCCGGGAAGCGAACAGAGAGCGTTTTCGGTTGTTTGAAGGACAGGATTCACGTCCCAGCCTCAGTGACGATGATGAGAGTTTGGAATCGCACCGACGCGGGGTCAAGTCAGCTATTATGGTGCAGTGGTAAGCGGCGCTAACCGACAGCGACATGCTCGTCATTTGGCGTCCAGATAAGTTGTACGCCGCCGCCAGCCGACATTGCGTTGTGGGCCGTCGACTGTTGAAAGGGGACATGAGAAAGATGGAACTTCGACATCTTCGCTACTTCATTGCAGCTGCGGAGGAAGAACACTTCGGGCGCGCCGCGGTGCGGCTACACATCACGAGGCCCGCCGTTTCGCAGATCATCGCCGACCTCGAGGGAGAGCTCGGGACACCGCTGTTCGAGCGGCTTGCACATACGGTTAAGCTCACGGCCGCCGGGCGCACGCTATTACCCCAGCTCGTACGTGTGATGGACGACCTGAATGAAGCGATAGTCCTCACAAAACGTGTCGGACAGGGTATGACGGGGACGCTGCGGATCGGCTACGGGTCTCTTACGCTAATGCACTCGATTTTCCGCGCGGCAGTCAAGCAATTCCGCGAGAGTTATCCTGAGATCAGCCTCTCACTCGTCGAAATGTCTACTTCGCTCCAGCCGAAGGCTTTGGCAGAGGGAAAGATCGACGCCGGCTTCATGCATCTGGGGCCCAGTCCGCATCCGGGAAAGCGGCGTACCGAGATCAACATGGAGCGCGAGGGCATTGTTCTGGATTCGGTTTGCATTCAGACGGGCAGCCTGGGTGTCGTTGTTCCACACGACCACCGGTTGGCGCGCAGGAAATCACTCACGCTCGAGGACCTCGCCAGCGAGTGGTTTGTAGTGGTTCCGAGGTCCAGCAGCAGCCTTAGCTACGGACAGCTCTACTCCTTCTGCCAAGCCGCGGGATTCGAGCCGAACATCGTTCAGGAAGTTAGCACCATCGCGTCCCAACTGAACCTCATTTCGGTTGGCATAGGGATCGGGCTCGCAGTCATGGGCAAGAACTTTGCATACCCGAGCGACTTAACGATTATTCCGCTCACCAATCTCAACTATTCGACGAGGTTCATCTTCGGGTGGATAAGCAGGCAGAACGACCCTATCCTCGACAAGATGATAGATATTGTAAAGAACCTGTCGAAGTAACCAGCGCAAAACTGAGCGCCGCATGAAGCCTCACAGGTGGCACTTGGGGTCGTTGCGCGGCGATGTTGACGCGTCGGGCGTGACGCGTGCCAAAACCCGGCGGATTTTCTGTGCGTCAGCGCTTCAACGCTTCGGGGTTCACGATGTTCACCGTCAAGGTGCCGTCCAGCGCGCCGATAAGATTCTCCGCTGCGTTCTTGTTCATCGCAAGACGAGTTTCGTGAGTCGCCGAACCAATGTGAGGCAACGTCACGACGTTATCCATCTTCAGCAGAGGCGAATCGATCGACAGTGGCTCGTCAACGTACACATCGAGCCCAGCGCCCGCGATCGTGCCATCTTTCAGCGCCTCAACCAGCGCCGCTTCGTCAACAATCGGTCCGCGCGACGCATTGATGAGGAATGCGCTGCGTTTCATCGCCTTCAGTTGAGGGGTGCTGATCAGATTGCGCGTCTCTTTGGTCAATGGGGCCTGCAGTAAAACGAAGTCGGACGATCTGAGAAGTTCGTCCAGGTCGACCTTCCTCGCTCCGTACTCTCGCTCAGCGCGCTCGTTTACACCCTGGTCGACGTACAGCACATTCATCTGAAAACCCAGCGAAGCGCGTCGAGCCACCGACGCTCCGATACGGCCGAGGCCGACAATGCCGAGCGTCTTATGGTGGACGTCCACCCCAAACAGGTCCTCACCGATCTTCTTCGTCCACTTGCCGGCCTTCACATAGGCTGCGAGTTCGGCAAGACGCCGCGCCGTAAGAAGAACGAGCGAGAATGCGGTGTCTGCCGTGGATTCTGTGAGCACGTCCGGGGTATTGGTCAGGAGGATCCCACGCCCGTTCAGATAGTTGACGTCAAATGCATCAAAGCCGACCGAGACGGTCGAGAGCACCTTGAGACGGCGGGCACCCTCGAGGGTCTCCGCATTCATCTTTACGCCGGTTCCGATGGCCCCATCAGCGTCCTGGAGTGCTTCAATCAATGCGCCCGGCTGCTTCGGATCGACGATCATAACTTCTGCATGTGAGCGCAGGTACGCAATCGTTTCCTCAGGGAGCGGCTTATAAACTACGATCTTCTTCATTTCCAATATCCTTAAGGTGTGGCAGCCCGGCGGGATGTCCCGCCAATGAACACGCGGCTGTGGCTCGCCTGTCTCGCGGCGGTCAGCACAGGCACTTAGAGGTTGCGCATCACCGCTGCCTTGGCGCTCGCCCCACTCACCAGGAACGAAATGTCCGTCCCGGTCGATACGTACCGAGCACCCATTTCGACGAACTGGGCCACGAGTTTCGGGTGTGCGTTGAGACCACCGACGCCGAGATGTTTGCCATACTTACGGCAGGCAGTCATACCTTTCGCGTACGCGTCGCGGACCATCTCATGCTCAAACTGACCGGGGATGCCCAGCGATGCGCACAAATCACTGGTCCCTATGAAGAGCAGGTCGACGCCGTCAATGGCAGCGATCTCGTCGATTGCGGCCAGTGCCTCCTTCGTCTCGATCATGATGACCACCATAGTCGCCGCGTTCACGGCTTCGCCGACCTCAGAAGTCGGGAACGACCGGAAGCCCATATGCGGCAGCACGCCACCATGTGAGCGTTCGCCCAGGGGCGGGAATTTCGCCGCGCGGACGACCTGCTTAGCCTGCTCAGCTGACTCAACATGCGGCGCGATCACGCCGAGCGCGCCGCCGTCCAGAATCCGCGCAATGACGTCCGAAGCGAGATTCGGCAACCGGACAAACGGTGCGACGCCCGAATTCATAGCCGTCATGCAGATCTGGCTGGCAGTCTCGATTGACAGCGAACTGTGTTCCAGGTCGATGTAGAACGTATCGAACCCTGCAGTCTTTGCAATTGTCACTATCTCCGCCGTTCTAATCAATCTAACGGTCATGGAGAGAGCTACTTCGTCGCGCGCCAGTTTTTCCTTAACGACGTTGCGAACCAAATTCCGCGCTTCTACTTTCATGTTGTCTCCTGTTTCTCTGACGCAAAAGAACGACTGCAGAACCGGTCCGGACCGAACAAAGCGGAGGACTGCACCAAACGCGTGTTATCCGCCGTCACATTCCAATGCGCCCGAGAACAGCAACTGCGTTCACGCAGAACTCAAACCATTTGAAACATAAGGCTGGCTCTAAACAGATACCAGTCGAATACTTCATGTATCTCCCGCTGCCTATGGTCAACGTGCGTTACCGAGCGCCCGTTTCAGAGCTGCAACGCCACTGCGTGGGCTGGCCAGCACTGGAACTTGCACGCCCTTCAACAGCGGAACGAGTCGCGCCATCGAAACCTGAGCTAGAACGACTACATCGACCTGCTCTGCCAGGTTCGAGATAGTGCTCTTGAGGATCTCATCGTGTTGCGTCGCGTTTCCGCTGAGCAAAGCTTCGAAGGCGCCCTCCGCGATCCGCTCGGTCACCTCGATCGTGCGACCGAGCTCTACGGCCTTTCGTTTAATCAGCCGAACAGTGGGCTCGAGGGTAGTCGAGACAGTTGCAACGACACCCACGCGACGACCAATGGAACTGGCCTCTTCCGCCATCGCTTCATCGATTTTGACGATGGGCGTGCTGACGAAGTTCTGGACCGAGTCAACAGCCTCCCCTACCGAGGAGCAGGCGTTAAGAATGATGTCAACCTGCATCGCCTGCGCGTTGGCCATGTACGAATGGATCCTGCTCGCAACCTCGGGCGTCAGATGCCCCGCTGCGCGGACATCGTTGAGCAGGCTATCGTCCATGATGTTGATAACGCGCGCATCGGGGATCTGCTCGCTGATTTGCTCCTTGATGGGCTGGATGGTGACCGGTCCAGTATGAATCACGGCAATCGTAGTCATAATCTTTCAACTCCAGGTATCGAGGACGATGTTGGCGGCAACATTAGTTTCCGTCGTGCAGGCGGCCAAAGCCGCGCACTTCCGATCTGCTTAGAACTTCGGAAGCACCAGACAGAAGAACTCGGTCTCCTCTACCGCTTTGATCGGCACTGGACCTTCCTTCGCCTCGAATTCAAACGCACTGTGCAGGCCGTAAGTCTTACCTTCGAGGCTGACCGTCCCTTTGCTCAGGAAAAGGAGTTCGATCGACGACTGCATTCCGGCCGGAAAAGTCGCGCCGGCTTCTATCTTCACGAAACCGATCCGTGTATTCCGTTCGGTGAAAGAGCCAAGCCACTTGGAAAAAACTCCTGGCGATTCTTCAGGAATCCAGGCGTAGCTGGCCGGGTTCATGAGCACGAGATCCTCGTAGCGAGGCTTCGCGTATTCCAGCTTGCGCCCCATCACCTTTTCGAAACAAGCCTCGAAGCCGTCCTGATTGTGTTTTTTTCCCGACTCATCGTACCAGGTGAAGATGCCATCCTTGAATTCGCCTTTGCTCTTCAGTGCCTGGTTTGCCGCCTCGCGCTCTTCGACACTTGCAAAGCCGTAGCCGGACGCACCGCCAAACTGGCAGACCATCATCTCCAGCCCTTCGGGCCGGTCCTGCGGTCCGTAGTAGACGCTTTCGGGGAAATAGCCCACCCAACCTTCAGGCATGCTCTTTCCTTCCCCGTAGGGGAAGCTGCCTTTGATCACGTAACGAACCTGATCGAAATTGTGGCGGTGACTCGGCGCCGTCCATCCGCCCGCACCCGTGCGCCCGACGTTTATGAGGTAATTATTCGGAGAACCGGGCTTACCCTGCAGAAGAAATTTTTGTTCGAGAACACCTTCTCGCATGTTACTGCCAATTCTGCCAAAATCCGTCGACGAAGCCTCTGAAACGCGCATTTGATCCTCCTAAGAATCACTATTCATCCGCTTTCAATGCGGGATGCGCCTACTGGCGCTATATATAAAACAATCTATAGGCGAACGTGGTTCGCTGTCCTATACGTCCGGAGAAGATATGTTGCGATTCGGTTAGCCGAGACTAGTATTCAATCGATCAGATCAGATCAGCTCACTCGACGAACGCTTTTCACAACGATGTATCACATCTCACCTCAGCTTCGCTCGGATCTTTGGCCTACATGCAGTCGGTCCTGCGGGCAAAACGTCAAAAGCTGCTACCTGAGTGCTCGAAGTACTTCCGTCGCATCGCCGACATTCTCTAGTTGCCGCACCAACTCCTGAGCTGTCCTGATGCTTGCCTCTGACGGCGGAATTTGCGCAACGGAAGCGCAGCTCACGAACTTCTCGGAGATCTGTTCCCAGGTCAGCGGAGCCTCCTGGCTACCGGGGACCTTGTCGCCAAGCCGTTCAAACACTCGTCCGTCGCGTGTAACGATCTCGATTCGACCGTCAGGCAGCTTGTACGTCCAGTTCTGATTCGGGTCTTGTACTGGCACAACCTTCGCGGCCATCGCCAGCACCTCGGGATCCTTCAGGGCCGTTTCACTGAAATCCGCGATGCCCATCTTTCCCTTGCTCGCGGCGATGCCAACGATGAATGGCAAGCTCATCTTGGCATCCACGAGTGTGCCTGGCGCGCGACGGACTTCGAGCGGCGTGCACATGGTGTAGGTGAAATCACCAACGAAGGTCCGGATCGTCTCGATGTCCTTCGCCCCAAGGCCTTTTTCCTTCATCAGCTCGATAGTCGCGTGGATATAGGTGTGCGAATTTCCGACGGCCGGCCACGCCTTATACAGCGTAGTGCCTCCCAGGAACCGCTCACCCAAACCATCAAGCATCTTCTCGCGGTCGTACTTTCCGCCGAAATAGACGTTAAAGATCCCAGCCTTTCCTTCGAAAAGCGTGCTGATGCCTGTGATGCCCTTTTGCGCCAGCAGAGCCGCTATCACCGCACCCTTCGCAGTGAAACCAGCGTACATCCCACGCAGGTCACTGCCCGTGGCGAAGATGACTTCCATCGTTCCACACGACTGCTGGCTGGCGATACCAAGTGCGTGTGAAGTCTGCTCGGCAGACAACTCAAGGATGTACGCCGCAGATGCCGTTGCGGAAAATGCGCCGACCATCGACGACAGATTCCAGTTCTGGTTCCAGCCAACATTGCAACGCAGCCGCGCAAAGAGGTCCTGGCCGATGGCTACCGCGGTAATAAGCCTGCGCCCCGACACCCCGCCCATGCGCTCGGCGATTGCGAAGACGGACGGGATAATTGAACTAGCTGCATGCGCGCCCCACGGAGTCTGATCGTCAAAGTCAAGGCAGTGAGCCATGGAGCCATTGGCGAAAGCTGCTGAGATCGCCGGCAGCTTGCCGCCGAAACCCAGAACCGTGCTCTCTTCGCTTCCACCACTTTCCTGCAACAACTCCACCAACGCTCGTACTGCCGGCTCCATGCCACTTGCAGCCAATGTCACGCCCAAGGTATCGAGAATCGTCTTTTTTGCGCCGTCGATAGCTTCTGCCGGCAAATCTTCGTAGCGGGCATTGGCTACAAACCTGGCGAAGTGATGGCAGAGGTCGACGTCGTCGTTCATAGAAAAATTGCCCAGGAATATTCGATGCAGCGGAGGTATTTTGAAACCGCTTTGCAGCCGTCAGTTACGGTATCGCCCGCAGCTAGAGGGAGCCAGCAGCAGGACCGAAAGCGAGTGCTGTTCGCCGACTTGCTGCACAGCATTCCTTCGCCTGCATCTTTACCATGTTGTCAATTTTGCGCGCGAGGTCGGCTTAAGTACAGTTCGTTTTCCTCGACAGCATGGTAAGTTTCGCTAACGTGCGATAGCTCACTATCGGGCAAACCCGCTCGTCCAAATCGGAGCCGGCGTAACTAGGCGTTGGTTCGACCAAAGTATCGCGGCAGTTCACAATTGGCCCGAGGCAGAGGCAGGCGATGCCATCAGGAAAACGACGCGTACTTGACATTCTGGAAAGCGCGTAGCCCTTCGATTCCGCCCTCGCAAAACATTCCGCTTTCTTTGTGACCGCCGAAAGGGGTTTCGGGGTAGGTCACTCTCCACCCGTTGCAGATTACGTTGCCCGCTTCCAGATCGTTCGTTGCTCGGTGAAGGGTCTCGAAGTCACGGGCGTGAACAAAAGCACTGAGGCCGTATGGCAACCGGTTAGCGAGAGCTACCGCTTCTTCGTATGTATCGAATGGCGTCAGGGCGGCGATGGGGCCGAACGGCTCAACGTTAGAGAGCTTGGCGTGAGTGGTTACATCCGCAACAATCGTGGGTTGATAAAAAAACCCAGGCCGATCAAGGACGGCCCCACCGGTTGTGACGCGAAGCCCGAATTGTCTTGCGTCGTCGACCATCTGTCCCACTGCCCTGAGGCGCCTTTCGCTCTTCAGAGGTCCCATCTGCGTCCTGGGGTCGAAGCCACAACCCAAGACGATTTCTTTGGTCTCAGCCGTCATCGCTTCAATGACATCAGCGTAGATCGACCGCTGGACGTAGAACCGGGTCGGCGCGAAACACACTTGTCCGGAGTTGGCGAACTTCGCGGCCACAGCCCGCTTCGCGAATACCGGTACGTCGATGCCGTCGAATGCCAGCACCGGTGCATGACCGCCCAGCTCCATGATCGGACGCTTCATGTGCGCGACCGCTTGTTGCGACAACAGCTTCCCGACATTGGTCGAACCGGTGAACGTCACAGCGCGCGTGACGGGGCTTTCGAGTAACCTGGTCGAAAGCATCACCGGGTCACCGGACAGGACCGACAGGACGCCCGCAGGCAAACCGCATTCGTAGACAATCTGTCCCAGTGCGAACGCGCACGCTGGCACCTCTTCGGAAGCGCGAAGAACAATCGAGCAGCCCGCGCCGAGAGCGCCTGACATCTTTCTCGACGGGGTAACCAGCGGCCCGTTCCACGTGACGAACGCTGCGACCGGGCCTACTGGCTCGATTAACACCAGTTGACGTGCGTCGTTATCTCTCGACGGAATGACTCTTCCGTACGCACGCCTACCCTCCTCGGCGGCCCATTCCCACATCCCGGCGGCCACCTCGACTTCGCCAAGCGCCTCGTTCCACGGTTTGCCCAGCTCGAGCACCAACAGTTCAGCAAGTGCCTGAGCTTTTTCGCGCATGCGCCCGGCAACTCTGCGCAACAGCGCGCTCCGTTCGAAAGCCGAAGTCCGACGCCAGATGTTGAAGCCTGCGCTCGCCGCCGTGAGCGCCTCATCGGCGTCGGCTTCAGTCGCCATGGAGACCAGGCCGAGAGGCGTCCCGGTCGTCGGATCGATGACCTCCATAGTCGAGCGACCCCCGTCGTATTTCATCTTACCTGCGATAAGCTGGCCCAACTTCGGATAGCGTCTGGCCGCTTCTGCACGCGTCGTACTCATGTGTTTCCTTCTATCCTGTTCTTTCAGCAACGACTTTTCGGTTCGCAAGCAGTCACGCACTACATCATGAACACACCTTTGCCGCCGCTTTGCCGGTTAAAGGCCTGGTAGGCCTCTTCTGCCTGGTCTAATCGCCAGCGGTCTGTGAACAGCGCGTCTAGGTTAATTCCCTGTTCCACAACGAAGTCCGCACAAGCTCGTTGCCCCTGGATCGACATGGTCCACGATGTCAGGATGCGCAGTTGAGTCCGCAGATACTTGGCCAGCGAGAAACTGAATTCCGAGCCGATCCCGACCAGGCAGACAGTGGCCCACGGGCTGACGGAATCCAGAGCATCCCGGCTGGCGGCTGCGGCACCCGACGTCTCTAGCGCGACGCTGGCACCTTTCCCGCGCGTGAATTCACGAATGGCTTCAGCACTGCGGCCGTCGCGAGGATCGATAACTGCATCTGCACCAAACGCTTTCGCAGTGTTGCGTCGGCTTTCGTCAATATCGAGCGCAATGACACGCGCTCCTTGTGCCTTCGCCAGAAGCGTGGCGGAAAGGCCTACCGGTCCCTGACCGAATACCGCGACGGTGTCTCGACCCGTTAGACCGATCCGCTCGAATGCACCCCAGGCGGTTCCTGTTCCGCAGGAGATCGCGGCGCCCGCCTCGAAGCTCAGCCTTTCGTCGAGCGGGACGAGCGTGTCGGCCGCAACTTTCATATACGGTGCATGGGCGCCGTGGGCGTCCGTGCCGTAGACCGTGACAGGCGATGTTCTGCACATTTGGGGCCAGCCCGAACGGCAGTCCGGACATCCCATACAGCCGCTGTAGTGATGGACCATCACGCGCGCGCCAATGCGGGCGTGAGGGCCAATCGCGCCCGGACCCACGGCAACGACGACACCGCACGGCTCGTGACCAGCAATAACCGACGGCGGCGGTGAGCTACCCGGTCGACGATAAAAATGTAGATCGCTTCCGCACATGCCAGAAGCCTTGATCTCCACAACAACTTCACCGACCCCCGGCGTTGGGTCGGGGACACTCGCGAGTTCCAGCGTGCAGTCACCACGAAAGACAATGCCGCGCATGCTTGATTTCCTTTCTGAGTTGATCTGCGAGATACGCAATGCAGCCGTCGATCTGGTGCGCACTTCGTCAACAGGTAGGAGCGTCTCAACGGGCGCTCACCAAGGCCATCGCCCACCGCAGCTACATATCGTTCACCACCTATCGTCGAGTCGCGGTTTGAGCGAACGCCTCGGATGGCTCCGGGTTCTCCTCAGGTTCAAGGGCTTCCAGCGATTGCTGATTGGTCTCGATTCCGGCCACCATGATGAGAACTGCGATAAAGACATACGCGCCCGAGATCGCACCAACTACGCCCGCAATGCCGAACCGGTTAAAGAGCCCGAGCACGACGAAGGGCGACCCAATCAGACCCAGCCGCCCAAACATCTGGGCAACCCCAGCCCCACGGAACCGATACTCGGTCGGGAACAGTTCTGGCGTCATTCCCAGGCCGAGCGTCAGGAAGATGGCGACCGCAGACACGAGCAGGAAACCACACAGAACGATTGCGATCGAAGAGGTGAGGAAAGGGTAAATTGCACCCAAACATGCGCACGCGGCAGCGAACAACATGATTGCCGCGCGACGTCCGAGTTGATCAGAGATATATGAGAGGAACAACGGGCCTGCGATCCAGCCGCCCATCATCGCGGCGTTAAAGCCGAGCGAGTGAGTCACGCTCATCCCCTGCCTTACGAAAAACGTTGGCATCCACCCCGTGAGGCTGTATGAACCGAACAGACAGATCACGTTGATCACGATGGCGAGCAAGGTACGCCGGATTACTGGACGGGAAAAAAGCGTCGAGAATGGGACCCAATGAGGCTCCCTGGCGGGCGGTTGCTGACCGGAAGGAAGCGGCTCGGTGACGCCAGCCTCTTTTTCGATGGCCTGGACAACTTGCTCCGCCTCCGCAGTTCGCCCGACGCGCTCCAACCAGCGCGGCGATTCCGGCAGATGACGGCGCATCCACCAGACCCAGAGCGTGCCGATGCCCCCGATCACAAACATCGGTCGCCAGCCCAGCAAAGGAATGATGAGCGCTGCAACCACCGACGTGACGAACACGCCAGAGCCTCCGATTAGCGCGAGCAGCCCCAGGTAGCGCCCGCGATGCGTTGGCGGCACGAATTCGATGATCAGGCCGTAGCCCATCACGTATTCGGCACCCATCCCCAAACCCATCACGAAGCGAAAGGCGATGAGCCAGGGCATAGATGGAGCGAAGGCGGAGACGAGCGCCATCCCACCGAAGATTGCCAGATTGAACTGATAGGCAAACCGCCGACCGAAGCGGTCGCTCAGCCAACCCGCGAGCCCTGCGCCGATCGTTAGTCCAACGAAGGTGGCCGACATGAAGATCGAATTAAGTTGCAACGTCGACCAGCCGCTATGAAGCATCGTCGCAAGAACGGAGCTTGATAACGTATTGTCGAAGGAATCGAAAAACATGCCCAATCCGACTAGCCATAGCACCCGCGTATGGAAAGGGCCGACTGGGAGGCGATCGAGTCGAGCGCCGGCATTTACCCTGTTACTCATCCGAAGTCCCCTGAAGAACCATCACCCTATGCTTGCATCAGCGATCATCGAGATCCTGTTCCGGAGTCGCGATAGCAACTTCCTTTTGCAAGACGGGGGATGCACATCAACGAAATGAAAAGCCTATACAGCTGCGAACGCAGAGGTCGATGCTCACATGAGGAATAAGCAGGATCTCGCCAACT
Organism: Paraburkholderia sp. RL17-347-BIC-D; assembly: GCF_046027915.1. Lineage (NCBI taxonomy): Bacteria > Pseudomonadati > Pseudomonadota > Betaproteobacteria > Burkholderiales > Burkholderiaceae > Paraburkholderia > Paraburkholderia sp. RL17-347-BIC-D. Next base: position 35,284 of record NZ_JARESS010000032.1, on the reverse strand, counting down.
GATGGCGATGAAGACTTAGCCCCGTCCCGCGCAGATTGGCTAAATACGCTGGGCCGTATTTGATACTCCGCTAAGCGGGAAGCAATCAGATTGGCGGCCCAGATCGTCTTCGCAGTGCGGTCTGCGTGTGGCAGCGCGGAGCCGCACACCCTGCAGCATTGCGAAAGGTTGCGGCGGACTGGTTAATGGTAGGTCGTCTCCGTACTTATTCGGCTAATCGCCATCTTCAGCCAAGTTTGCAACGTCGATGCCCCCGAGTACAGTCGATTATTCTTCTTTGTAGGTAAGCTGCGCTAACCTCGGCGCAGCGGCGGTGTTCACGAAATCAAAAGGAGGTCTGACTGACGCTGAAGGACCTGACCTGTTCTACCGGGCGCGACGGCACTGTCAGGTTACTGAGATGGTCGAGTAAGATCGAGCGATGAAGAATGCAAAAATCCCTTTACCACGGCCATCGCTTTTCGGCGACGGAGGGTCACCAGCCGCGCGGTGCGCTGATATTCAGGGTTCAGCTCGTTTGCGTGATATCGAAGAGCTGCTGATCGAGCGCGGGGTCATCGTCAGCTACGAGAGAGTGAACCAAACCGTGGGAGGCAATTGCCGCCGACTTGACCATCGTCATGGACGGCATGACGGCGTCCCACCCGATCGGATATGACGCTGGAATCCGCGAGATCCCGGCAAAACGAGTTCAGCGAGGCCACCCGGTACGCTCGCCGTTTCAGCTACGCTGGCGACGTTGACAACCGATCGGAGGTGCTATGCGACTGATCATTGAGGCCCGTGTAGAGGATGACGAAGCGCGTGCGACTGACGCAACGATTGTTGCCGTGGTGGAACGAGACGACCGTAGCCTTGCCGACCTAGGACTCACACTTGCCGAAGGTCGTGCCTTGCTCGCCCAGGTTCAATCGCTTCTTGTGCCGGAGCAGACGACCGGGTGGATGAAGAGCCAAATGGCTTGCCACCGTTGTGGCTCGATGCTGGCGCACAAGGACGCCCGATCGATCGTGCTACGAACCGTGTTTGGCAAGGTCGACGTGCCGAGTCCGAGGCTCTGGGCATGCAGCTGTGCGGAAGAACAAGGGCAACCGCGCCGCTCTTTGAGCCCGCTGTGCAAGGCCCTTCGCCAGCGGGTGACGCCCGAATTGGAATACCTGCAGGCCAAGTGGGCCGCTCATCTACCGTACCGTCAGGCTACTGAGCTGCTTCGAGAGGTCCTTCCGCTGGACAAGGGGATTTCCTTCGGGAGTACTCGCCGTCGAATCCTCGCCGTCGGCAGGGCGCTCGACGCGCAGATCAACCGGGATATCGCGTCAGGACCAACACCGGTCACCGGAGAGCAGGTTCGCGAATCAACCACCGTCGGCTGCGTGGGCGTCGACTCGGCGTGGTTGAGCTTCAGCAGTAGCCCCAAGAGCCGCAAGGCGGCTCGCGACCTTGCAGAACTGAAATCGCCCTGGGCGCAGAAGCTGCCGCGGGATCGGCATGTCAACATAGTTGCAGGCCGTGCAACCCTCTTGGATCGTACCCCGCGTCTTTACGCATACGTGCATAAGCTGGTGCCATCGGCGCCCGCGCGCCTGGACCAATTTCTCTTTGCAAGCGGCGTCGCTCCAGACGAGCGAGTCACCGTGATCAGCGATGACGCTGGCGAATTCGGCAAGGCGGTGGACGGCAGCCAGATCGCCAGGGGAAGGATCCTTGACTGGTTTCACATTGCGATGAAGTTCAAAGCTGCCAGGAACTCGGTGTTTGGAAGCCAGACGATAGAGCCTGACGAACAAATCGCAATAGAGACTGAGATCGATCACGCGAGGTGGCTGGTTTGGCATGGAAAGGGCCGGCGATCGGTGTCTCGCATCAAGGCTCTGGATGCCACGCTGTTGGCGAAGGCTGGCTACGAGTACTCGACGTTGTACTGGAACCTGCGCCGCTTGTACTTCTACATCGAGAACAACGCCGGTACGCTCGTGAACTATGGCATGCGTTATCACAAGGGGCTACCTATCAGTAGCAGCATCGCCGAGTCTGCAGTGAACCTAGTGGTCAGTCACCGCATGGCGAAGAAGCAACAGATGCGATGGACGGATGAGGGAGCGCACTGCCTGGCACAGGTCAGAGTCGCTGTCCTCAACGAAGAATTTTCGGTTGAGAAGCTTGTTGCGTTGACCACGACTTCTGCAGCTTCAAACTCGCTGAGTGCGCACCGAGCGTGCGTTAATTGACCTCCCACGGTTTGGTTCACTCTCGATTAATGCGAACTGACGACTTTATTTCGTTCGGACTGCAAATATAAATGTCAATCCGACTCCGAGCAGTCCCAACCGGCCAGGACTTGCAGAGATTTCGAATTGATAAAGTTATTTCGGTTTACGGGATCCGCCAGCGACTCGCCGCCTTTGCGCATGAGCGTCACAGGCCCGACCTGGTCGCACTATTCAGCCACCCGGCCAGCGAACGTACCGAACGAAGCACCGCCGTGCTGAACGCGATCACCCTGCTGCCCGGTCTCGCAGATGCGCAACCGCAGATCACCGACGACATTGGTCAGTGGCTACGTCCGCGCGCCGTGCGGGTACTGCGCGCCCACGGCGTCCTGACGCTCGCAGACCTCACCGTGCGCGTGCCGCGTCGCCGTCAATGGTGGCGTGCCATTGAGGGGCTTGGTGCAGCCACCGCAATGCAGATAGAAGCATTCTTCGCCGCCTATCCCATTCTCACGGAGCGGGCCCGTGCGCTGGTCGTCAGTCAGCTGCCCGCCGTGCACGCGCGAGATGGCGCGGCCCACGATGTCCTCGCGCCGTGGGAGCGTATTCACGTGCCGCCCGCTGTCGATGGCACCGACGGGACCTTTCGCGCGCCGCGCAGCGCCTGCACACTCGACGCGAACAACGACTACGAGGCGGTGCACGCGTGGCTCTCGCTGCATGAGGCGCCGACGACACGGCGCGCCTACCGCAAGGAGGCAGAGCGGCTGATTCTCTGGGCCATCGTCGAGCGCGGCCGCGCGCTGTCGTCGTCGACCACCGAAGACGCAATTGCCTATCGCGCCTTTCTCCTGGCCCCGTCGCCGCGCGGGCGCTGGGTGGGGGCACCCAGGCCGCGTCACGCACCTGACTGGCGTCCTTTTGCCCGCAGCCTTTCGTCGCGGTCGGCGGCCTACGCGCTATCGGTACTCGGCGCACTGTTCCGCTGGCTGATCGAGCAGCGCTACGTGCTCGCCAATCCCTCTGCAGGCGTCAAGGTTCGTGGACGCACACGGGTGGCGCCGCTCGACACGTCCCGCGGCTTTACCGACAGCGAATGGCAGATCGTGCATTCGATCGCCGATGGTCTCGAATGGTCTTACGGCTGGGAGGCCGCCGCCGCGCAACGACTGCGCTTCGTACTCGATTTCGCCTACGCGACCGGGCTGCGCGCGGGCGAACTGGTCAGCGCGACACTGGGCGACGTTGTGACCGATGCGAATGGAGATCACTGGCTGCGGCTGATCGGCAAAGGTAGCCGGCCGGGCAAGGTTGCGCTGCCGCCGCTCGCGCGACACTCGCTAGAACAGTCGCTGCTGCAGCGCGGCTTGCCGGTGACGCCCGCGCGCTGGCAGCCGAAGATTCCGTTGCTGGCCAGACTGGGCGACGAAACAGACAGCGCGGCCGGTATCACTCCTGCCCGGCTATGGCACGTGATGCACCGGTTTTTCCACCAGGCGGCTGGATTGATCCAGGCCGATCACCCACCCCTTGCAGAAAAGTTGCGCCGTGCGAGCCCGCACTGGATGCGGCACACGCATGCCATGCATGCGCTTGCGCGCGGCGCGGAGCTCACGATTGTTCGCGACAATCTGCGTCACGCGTCGGTTGCCACGACCTCGATCTATCTGCAGGGCGACGAAGTGAAACGCGCCCGTCAGCTCGATGTGGCTTTTGGCAGGCGCACTTGAGCAGGTGTCATTCGGTATGAAATGACCGTGAGGATGTTCGGGAGCAGAAAGTCGATGGACTTGCCGGACGCTCGCCTGCGGCGTTGCACGTGCTGGCCGCCCACCGCAGGCTATAAACGATTCGCAATGGGCGTATTAATGGCCCCGCCACGGCAACAAGACCGATCAGACCCAACGCAACGCCCCAGAATTTCCCCTGCCCCCATGCAGGACGGTTGTTGGCTCGTCGTAGCGGGGGCAGTTGCCTTGACGGTTAGTTGCGTTGTTAATCGAGGGGCACCGCTCGAAGTGGGTAATGTCTGGAAGCAAAATCGTCGCGCATTTCTGACGGTGCACCCTTTGACGTTCGGCGCCTTCTTTCTTGGGGGATGCAAATTCGTCGACGTACTAAGCTGCATGTCTGACCGAGCGGCAATTCGTCGATCGGAGCAACGCAGGATATGTTCACAGCGCCGAAAGTCGGAAACTCGGCCATTGCGGACGGTGGCCGATCAAGAGCGCGCGGCCGTTCCAGGTCGCTTTGTCGACATTCGCGACTAGGTACCGGCGCGTGTCAGCCTTCCCTATTGACGAGTGAGTATTCTCGGCAAACAAAAGACATTAGCCTTCGGTCTTATTGCGACATTCGGGCGGCGAATTCGACTTTGTGTGCTATCGATCTCGATGGGTCAGGGCTTGGGGCTCGCGTCCGTCTCGGAGGCCCGCGCCAGTGCTTGCGTGTCGATATACTCCCGGATTTTCGTCAGTTTGCCATTTCGAACGGTAGTGACGAAGACCCAGTCGTCCCTGAACGTCCTATTCGTAGCTTTGATTTCCCCCGTAGCGACGCCGACGACGAGAACCCGGTCTCCCTGCGCCACGAATTCGGGGGGCTCTGGGTATGTCATTTCCACCTCGTCGGAAGCCTTCTGAAGCACTTCCGCCAATCCCGCGTGCCCGCGGTGCGTGCCGGCCAGCGGCCAATCCTCGCCCGGAATGATCCACTCGATATCTTCAGCAACCAACGCCAGCACACCTTGCTTATCGCCGCTGCCTATCGCTGCAAAGAAATCCTTCACGATCTGAATATTCTCTTCGATGCTCATTGAATCTCTCCATTTTCCTTTTATCGGATCGTGTCCGATCTAATCGGCTACCTTGTGGATCTGCCGGTGAGGACGGGGCGTCGGATGATCTGGCGCGCGGCTTACTGCCGGCGTCGCCCTCGCTTCAATCAAACTGTGGTTGGCCCTTTGTCCACGAGGCAGGATCGCATCGAAATTTGCGATCACGATTCATCAGTCGAACTTGACCAAATCCTTAAAGATCAGTTGCCCCCAGCTATTTCCACGCGCGTGCACAAGCAGTCCACCTGCCGAAAGCGCACCAAGTTTGATCGGCGAGAAACCGAGATTTTCCGCAAGCGCACCGATCTCCGTTGCGGCGCCGTCATCGTCGCTCGCCAGGAACACGACTCTCTTGCCACCATGTACGGCCGGATCCTGGTCCAGGACGGCAGCGCCCAAATGATTGAAGCCCTTAACCAGTCTTCCACCAGTGAAGGCCTGCGCGACGGCCCTGGAAGAAGGTTGTCCACCCAGATCCTCAGGGAGCACGCCGTAGGCATTGGTCACATCGACGATGGTCTTGCCCCGCCAGCTGGGCAGCGCCTTCGCGACATCCCGGTGCGCCTCGAAACGGACAGCCAAAAAGACGATGTCCGCCTTGACCGCTTCCGCCAGTTTTTTGGGAATGATCGTGGGTCCGATCGCGGCCGCAGTGGATGCAAAGCTTTCCGGGTCGCGCGTGGTTGCAACGGATACTTCGATGCCGCTTCGGGCAAACGCCCTGGCAAGCGCCTGGCCGATCTTGCCGAAGCCAATAATTGCGTAGCTCATATATTTTCCTTCGGTGTGCGACGCCCGACGGGCTCCGAATATCGAATGGAGTGACCGGCGGGCGTAGCCTGTCAGAGTTGCGCAAGGCCGCCGTCAACGGCAACCTCGCTGGCGGTCATGAAGCTGCTGTCCGGCGACGCGAGAAAGGCGGCCACCGCTGCGATCTCTGCCGGATCGGCCATGCGCTGGAGCGGAGTCATCGAGGCGAAGACCTTCTGGCCCTCCTCGCCTAGCGCTTCCTTCGCGAGTTCGGTCGCCGTCGCCCCGGGCGACAGCACGTTCACCCGGATGCCGGTGCCCTTCAGGTCCTCCGCCCAGGTCCGCGCGAGGTTGCGCACTGCCGCCTTGCTCGCGCTGTAGGCGCTCATTGCCGGGGCGCCCGTGGTGCCGGCGCTTGATCCGGTCAGGATTATCGAACCGCCCTTGCCCATCAGCGGCAGCGCCTTCTGGACCGTGAAGATCGTCCCCTTCACATTGGTGTCGAAGGTTTCGTCAATGTGCTCGGCGGTGATCTTGCCGAGCGCAAGCTGGCTTCCCGCCCCGGCATTGGCGAAGACGATGTCGAGGGTTCCGCGCTCGGCCTTTACCGCCGCGTAGAGTCGGTCGAGGTCGGCCTCATCCGAGACCGAGCCCTTTACCGCGCGGGCATTGGGCCCGAGCTCGGCCACAGCGGCGTCGAGCGCTTCTTGTCGGCGGCCGTAGATGAAGACGAAGGCGCCCTCCTCGATGAAGCGCTTTGCAGCGGCGCGGCCGATGCCGGTAGCGCCACCGGTGATCACGGCGGTCTTTCCATTCAGTCTGTTCATGTCATGCATCCTTCGTTGAAGTTGTTCGGAAGCAGGGATCTGTATTCGTGGACCACATGAACACATAGAACCCGAACCCTTTGACTGTGAGTGCCAAAGCAAAAGCGACAAACACGATTCTGGACGTCTTGATTCATGAAGCCAATTGACTAAATATCTATGGGTGCCATCTACTCTTTGGATATGTATGCTCGATAACGTCACCATCAATCAACTTCGGGCCTTCGTTGCCGTGTGTGACCAGGGAAGCTTTTCCGGGGCTGCACGGGAGCTAAGGCGTGCACAGTCAGCGATCAGTCACGCGATCAACGCGCTCGAGAGTGCCTTCGATGTGTTGCTGTTCGAACGCAACGCCCGCAAAGCCACGCTTACAGCAGCGGGCCGTAGCCTCCTGCCTGATGCTCGTGGGGTGATCTCACGCACCGAGGAAATGAAGATGCGCGCGGTTGCGATTGCTGAAGCCGGGGTGCCACAGGTCTCGATTGCCGTGGATACCTATTTTCCGCGCGCGCACCTGATTGAATGCCTGCGCAGGCTGCAGTCGGACTTTCCAACCGTTGCAATCAATCTGCGCATGACGACCATGCAAGGCGGCGAGCGCCTGGTTCTCGAAGGAACGTGCGCATTGGCGGTGACGATCACCGACGTGCCGGAGCTGAGCCCGGGTACCATAGAAAGGCAGCATTTATGTGAAGCGCAAATGGTGACCGTCTGTGCGCCATCGCATCCGCTGGCCGCAATCGCGGGGCCGATCCCGCGGGAGGAATTTGGCCGGCACATCCAGCTCGTCGTAACCGACAATCAGCCCGATGCGGAAAAGACACAACACGGGGTCGCCGGTGAACGCCAGTGGCTGGTGAATGACCTCGGCGCGAAGCACGATTTGCTAAGGGGCAGCTTATGCTGGGGGCACATGCCGCATCATGTGGTTGCGGAAGACCTCGCGAACGGAACACTTGTCGAACTCCAACGGCGCGCATGGCACATGCGCGCCCTCACGTTCATGATCTCGCAGCGGCGCGGGTACTCGTTTTCCGAATGCGAGACACGGCTGGTCGAGCTCCTTGGCAATCGTCATCGCTTTTCAAAGGGTGCCAGCAAGCGCTCCGTCTCACGCAAAGGCAAAAAAGCGTGAAGGCCCGCCACGCGTGATACGAGGTCGATCAAGATCTCCGGCCGCTTTTCGAATTGCAACGGCCGTGAATCGATACAGTTGAATCGAACTGGAGGTTCAACCTCCCGAAGTGTTCTGCCGCGAAAGCTCGCCCGCGGCCTCGACTCACATCATTTCGGGGCTGCTCAGTTTCGTTCCGTCGGAAAAGCGGGCGAGTCTGTAGGGACTAATGTCGAACTGCGGCGCCTCGTCCATTACCAACCGGCTCACGAGCACCCCTGCGCCTGGCCCTAATCCAAAGCCGTGTCCGCTGAAGCCGGACGCGATCACGAGACCGGGTTTCGCATTAACCTTCGAGATGACGGGAACGAGGTCCGGCGTCGTGTCGATCGCGCCCGCCCATGCGTGAGCGATCCGCAACCCCGACAGTTCGGGAAACACGCTGGCCACGTTTTGCAGGGCACGTTCGAGCCATTCGGTATCAGGCCGGGGATTCAGCACCCGTGTTTCTTCGAACGGCGAGACGTCATCGTCGCGCCAGGTCGCGCTTGCCTCCGGTCCGTGGAAGAAGCTGGCACCGACGCGAATCTTCAGTTTTTTCTTCAGCTTGCTGCGGAACATGGTGCGGAACTTCACCGAATGCCGCAGGTTTTGTGGCGCGAGCTCCACGCGTCCGTGGCCGGGAACCGCGATCGTATAGCCGCCGTCCAACCGTCGCCTCAGCGCGAAGTTAGGCCCGGAGAAACAGCCTTCGATAACCCCCGGCGCCTCAGCGGTTCGCAACGCCGTTCCCATCACGTTGATGGATGGCAGATCGATGCCGTGATGCTGGCAGAACAACGCGCTCCAGGCGCCTCCCGCGAGAACGACGGTGTCGGCTGCGAGCCGGCCGCGCTCCGTCCAGACGCCAGAGACACGCCCCGCACTCATGTCGAGACTTCGTACCGCGCAGTTCTGATACACCATCGCGCCGAGACCTTGCGCGCCGCGAGCAATCGCAGGCGCGGCTTTCGACGGCTCGGCGCGCCCGTCAGAGACAGACCACAGACCTCCAGCCCACTTCGCACGTCCGGACGGAATGCGCGCTGCCAGTTCGCGCGCACTGAGGATCTCGCTGTTAAAGCCGACTTCCCGGGCGCGGGCAAGCCACGACTCCCATTGCGCGATGTCAGATTCATGCTCCGTGCCGTACAGAATGCCCGCCTTACGAAACCCAATATCCTCGCCCAGTTCTTCGCTTAGTTCGCTCCAGCGCTTGAGGCTCTGCATCGCGAGCGGCAACTCATGGAGGTCGCGGTTCTGCTGCCGCACCCAGCCCCAATTGCGCCCCGACTGCTCGCAGCCGATGACGCCCTTTTCGAGCAGAGCGACCTGGAGGCCGCGGCGCGCCAGTTCATACGCGGTGCTGACGCCAACAATGCCGCCGCCTACTATCGCGACATCGCATCGCTCGGCGAAATCTTCGCTATTCGTGACTTCGTCGATCCTTAGCATTTCATAGCCGTTGGTTGCCGCTTCTCGGTAGGTTACTGCAGTCAAGACCTTCGGAAATGCGCAGCTGAAGCGCGATTTCGCCATCCGCAGATAGTGGCTAGGATTTTGGTATGTTCCACCGCTTTGCTGATAGGACGATCCTGTTGTATCCGAAAGGGATACAACGACGATCCACCAAGCACTGAGGCAAATCTTGAATTGCAATCTTGCAGACAGTTGCCGAGACCAGGCTTCTGCTTAGCCACATTCTCACGCTCTTGCTTCCTGGTTACCGGTAGGCGCGCGCACCTACCCGATCACGGCGATCGACTCTACGACACTTGCAATCGAGAGGTCGATGTGGGTGGGATTTGCCACCTCACTCTCGGCACGCGCAAAATAGGCGAGCGGGGATGTTTCGTCGAGTGTGACCAGAGCATCGTCATCCATCGTGAGCCTCCGATTCGAGTACGGCAACGCCGTCAGCCGCCCGTACGCCTTGGCCCGCAGGCAGCACGAAGATCGGATTGATTTCTGCTTCGACAATACGCCCGCCAAGCCGCACCGCCATTCGTGCAAAGGCGACGATTGCGGTCACGAGGGCGTCAATATCAGCGCGCGGCCGTCCACGATACCCGTCTAGCAGGGGCCACGTTTTCAGTTCGTGGATCATCGCGAACGCGTCTGCGCGCGACAGCGGCGCTTCGGCGGAAAGGAGTCGCATCGTCGTGTCCTTGAACAGTTCCGCTGTGACGCCGCCCATGCCGAGCAGCAATGCTGTGCCCAACGGGTCTCGATGAAGGCCGAGAATCAGTTCCGTTCCACCGGCCACCATTTCCTGAACGAGAAACGCATTCGCGGATACGCCAGTTGCGGTTTCAACGTCGTCCCGCATACGGTTCAGGCGAGCCCCGATGCAGTCAGCAGTGACCCCAACCGCTACGCCGCCGACATCGCTCTTGTGGGTGATCGTGTTCGACAGCAGTTTGAGTACGACCTTGTCACCCAGCTCGCGAGCGGCGCTCTCGGCTTCATTCGCGTTCGTGACGACACGCTCGCGCACCGCTGTCACACCAAAGCGGGCAAAAAGCTCTTTCGCCTGCGCCTCGTTTAGTGATCCGGCTGGTAGATCGCTCACGTTGACTTCAGCTTCAGCGTGTTGTTCGTTCAAACTCACGGCGCGTTGCATGGACTCGCCGTGTTGCCACATCGCAGCCAGCGCACTCGTCACGCTTTCGGGCGAAGGGAAGGCCGGCACTCCCTGCCCATTAAGCAACTTCGTGATCTCCGGTGCGTGCGGGCTCACAAACGCCATCACGGGCTTGTCACTGCCTGGCAGCGAATCGCGGATCGCGTCAGCCATCAGGTCAGGCATCGCAAGGCCAGACGATCCAACGATAACCACGACTGCGTCGTATGTCGGACTGTCGAGTAGCGTGCCGATCGCAGCACGCAGGAGAGCCGGCTGCAAACCCGCAAGCGTCACGTCAATCGGATTGCGGTCGAGAACTGCATGGTCGCCGGTCTGGAGCGCCCGCAGCCTGGCAGCTGTTGCCTCGTCAGGAGGTGGTGACTCAAAGTTCGCCATGCCAAGGCTATCGGTGACGAGCGTGCCGGCACCGCCGGTCGAGGTCAGAATCGCCACCCGTCGCCCGGAGAGCTTGCGACGAGTAGCGAGCGCATGAGGAATGTCGAGCAAATCGGAAAACGTCTGGGCACGAATGACGCCGACCTGGCTGAAGAGCGCGTCATACATGCGGTCCGAGCCGGCCAGCGCGCCCGTATGCGAGACCGCCGATCGCGCGCCTGATTCCGAGCGCCCGATCTTGAACACGACGACCGGCTTGCCCGCGGCGGCCGCCCTTAGCGCGGCGCGGCGAAACCGGTCCGGATGACGTAGCCCTTCCATGTAGAGCGCGATAACGGAAGTCGAATCATCGTCAACCAGATAATCGACGAAGTCTGCCATGTCGAGATCTGCTTCATTGCTCGTCGACACCAGCTTTGACAGGCCAATACCGCGTGCTGCCGCCCGCGACAACAGCGAGCCAAGAATCCCCCCGCTTTGTGATACCACGCCGATGCCACCGACTGTGAAAGTGTCAGTCTCCAGCGCTCCGCTTGCCGACAGCGTGATGCGGTCAGTCAGGTTGACGAGCCCGATCGTATTCGGGCCGAGCAGGCGCATGGACCCTGCTGCCTCTATCAATTGCGCCTGACGTCTGGCGCCTTCCTCGCCGATCTCTGCATAGCCACTCGCCAGCACGATTGCAGCGCTCGTCCCGCGGCTCGCCAGATCCCGCACTGCAACGTGGGCGCGCTCGGCCCCGAGCAGCACGATACCGACATCGGGCGCATGCGGCAACGACGCTACATCGGGATAGCAGGGCAGGCCATCGATCGAGTCGTAACGCGGGTTGACAGGGTAGATGTCGCCGACGAAGCCGTGCTTCCTGAGGTAAGCCACCGGGCGGCCTGAAGTCTTGGCTGCGTCCGCCGAAGCTCCGATTACCGCTACGCTCGCCGGGCGCATCAATTTTGAAATTACGTTCATGCCGATCTCCTTCGTGCTCACTTGGTTTTGTTCAGGAATGCGAGCACCGAGTCACGATGTTCACGGCTTGTGTAGCAGACGGCCTGTGCCTGGCTGCCTTGTGCAAACACTTGATGCGCGGACAGTTCGTAGCTCTGGTTGAGAATGCTCTTGCCCAGCGCGAGCGCTGTGGCCGAACCCTGGCTCAATTCGGCGGCCCACGCGTGGGCGTCGGCGATGAGCAAATCCGGCTCGCTTAGGCGATCCGCGATGCCGATTTCAAGCGCTTCCTTTGCATCCACCTTGCGCCCGCTGAAGATCAGTTCCTTCGCCCGCGCGAGGCCGACCCGTCGCGGCAAAAAGTACATCCCGCCGCCGTCGGGGATCAGCCCGCGTTTGATGTAGCTCCACGTGAAGCTCGCTTCCTGTGACGCGAGGATAAAGTCGCAGGAGAGCGCCATATCGGCACCGAGACCCGCCGCTGCGCCGTTGACGGCAGCGATGGTCGGTTTGGGCATCGAGTAGAGCAGATTGACCGTGTGATGCACGAGTTGCTGGCGGGACCAGCCATTGAACGCAATCTCGCCGGCGGGTGCTTCAATGCGCTGCGCCATACCGCTGACGTCGCCGCCAGCGCAGAACCCCTTGCCGTTGCCAGTCAACACCACGGCGCGCACATCCCGATCGCGCGAAACGGTGTCCAGCGCCCCGATCAGTTCGGCACGCATTTCGTTGGTGATGGCGTTACGTTTTTCAGGACGATTCAGCGCGATCGTGGCGACCTGCGAGTCGATAGTGACTTGAATAGTGGATGGGCTCATGCGTGTCTCGATGGTTGAATTGGAGTCGACTGACAAGGTCAATCTGCCAATGCAGCTTAGCCCCACCTGCCACCCATGACACCCCGTTAATTCCACCCTGTGGAACGGAGCGCGTTTCATCAGAGGGCCCGAGAAATTCCACTGGATGGAATTGGCGGATTGTCATCGAGCGGTAGGTGCCGATAATGGATTCCAACGCAGGACACTTGCCACGACGATCCTGCGGCCCAATACAAGCCCGGAGACATGATGCACGCAGCCCGTTCCAGTCCAATCGACGTCAGCGCCGTTGCGCAACCGCAAACAGAGGCCGTCTACCGGAAAGTCACCTGGCGGCTGCTGCCGTTCCTCTTTATTTGTTACGTCTTCGCGTATCTGGATCGCGCCAATATCGGCTTTGCGCACCTGCAGTTCTCGCGTGACATTGGTCTTTCTGACGCCGCATTCGGTCTGGGCGTGGGACTCTTCTACGTGGGTTACATGCTCTTCGAGGTGCCGAGCAACCTGTGGCTCGCGCGAGTCGGCGTGAGAAAAACGCTCATGCGGATCATGACGCTATGGGGCATCGTTTCGGCGAGCACCGCATTCGTGCAGACGCCGACGCAGTTCTACATCGCACGCGTATTGCTGGGCGCAGCGGAAGCAGGATTCTTCCCGGGCGTGATTCTCTATTTCACCTACTGGTTTCCGGCCGCGCGGCGGGCCCGAGTCACGTCAATCTTCATGACGGCGATCTGCGTATCCGGCATTATCAGTGGGCCCGTGTCGGGATGGATTCTCAATAGCATGTCGGGCTTACTTGGCTACAACGGCTGGCAATGGCTGTTCCTTCTCGAAGGATTTCCGTCAGTGATCGCCGGTGTCTTTGCCTATGTCTATCTGACCGACCGTCCCGAGCAGGCGACCTGGCTCTCGGACGACGAGAAGGCCCTCCTGCTTGCGGAGCTTAACCGGGACGCGCAAACGAAGGCCGCACGCGCTCATGGTTCGATCTGGGCCGCATTGAAGGAGCCAAAGTTCTATTTCCTGACGTTCGCCTATTTCAGCGTGCCGTGGGCGAGCATCGTCGTGCACATCTGGGCACCGAGCGTGATCCAGAAAAGCGGCGTATCGAACTACTGGCACATTGGGCTTCTTTCCGCGATTCCGTATGTGGTCGGCGCAGTCGCGATGTATCTGCTCGGCCGGAACTCGGATCGTATGCTGGAGAGGCGGTGGCATTTCATGGCAAGCGCATTGATGGCCGCCCTGGGCGTCGCGCTTCTGCCGGCGGCGGCGAATCACGCGGGCATTCTGGTAGCACTGCTTTGCATCGCGACGGCTGGTTATCTGGGCATGCTGTCGCTGTTCTGGACGATCCCACCCGCGTACCTGTCGAGCACCGCCGCAGCAAGCGGCATCGGCCTCATTAGCAGCCTCGGCCAGTTTGGCGGGATTTCGGCACCTTCGGTCATCGGCTATGCATCGACGCACTTCGGCAGCAGCGCCGTGGGGCTCTATGCGGTTGCGTTCGTCTCCATTCTCGGCGGTCTTGCAGTGGTGCTGGGTATTCCAGCGCGCGCGATCAGTGAACGCCGGGAATGAAAGAGAGGCTTGCAGTCTTCAGCCTTCCAGGCGCGCGCATGCGGCTGTAATCTCGTCGCGCAGACGCAGCAGGGGCGCCGCGAGTTCGCTTACAACGCTGTCGTTTGACGCCGCCGTGCGGACGCTAAAGTTCAGGACCAGCAAACGATGTCCGGGAATGGCGAGGGGCGTCGCGAGTGCAATCACTTCCGGCTGCCAGCTTGCAACGCAGAAGCCACTTCGGCGCACATCGTCTACAGCTTCAGTGATTTCCAGCGCAAGACGCTCCCAGCCGCTCCGTTTGCGCCGGTTGAACGCGTCCATCAGGGCGGTGAATTCCGCCAGCGGCAGTGCTGCGAGATACGCGCGCCCGAGCGACGTCAGTTCCATCGGCACGCGTTGTCCCGAGACGATCGTGCGTAATGAGGCTCGCTGGTTATAACGAATGGACTCAAGGTAGACCATCTCTTCCCGGTCGGCGCCCGCGATTCCGACATTGATGTGCTTTGCCTGGGCAATATCGCGGATTAGCGGTCCTGCAGCATTGAGTACTGTGGATCCGCTGCGCAACGCCTGCGCCAGACTGAGCACGGGCAGGCCCAGTCTGTACGCCCTGCGTGCCGCATCGTGCTCGAGATAACCCGCCTCGACGAGAGTTCGCGTAAGTCGGCTCACCGTTGCCTTCGGCAGGCCGGTGCGTTCCGCGAGTTCTCCGTTGCCGAGAAGTGCCGCACCGGGGCCGAACGCGCGCAGCAGTTCGAGCCCGCGTTCGAGCGATCGATTCGATGGTGTAGCGTTCGATTCCGGTTGTTGATTTGTGCGGTTCGCCATAGACAGTGGGTTTGCCGTGCTTAACGTGGAAAGGTCGATTATCCTGCCGAATCAGACCGCATCGTAGCGCCGCGGCCTGGTCCGCGGATCATCTCGCGATTGGCGGCCGGAACGGCAACCTGTAGGGGGCGACGTTTTATCGGCGCAGCAGATGGTACCCCTCCTGGATTTCGTGTGGATATTCGCAGACTCTCTGTGCAGTTGCGGGCTTCCCTTCCAGGAGCTGGATGGTTTTGCGCATCTTCGATCCGGCCGGGCTCCAAACCGGTCGCGCCAATTGCTGGAGCATGCGCAATTTTGCGCTTCCTGCCGGCCACATCTTCCCTGTAGCCACCGCATGTCAGTACATGCGGCGAGATTCGACACCTGAACAAACCGTAGCCTTACTAAAAAGGACAATCCGATGGCCATCAACAATACAAAGCTCCGACGCGCGACCGTGTCTGCCGCACTCTGCACCGCGTCACTATTGTCAACTGCGGTTCATGCCGCTGACGTTCATGTCCTGGCAACCGGAGCGCTGTCAGCAGCGTTTAGGGAGCTCGGACCAGGGTATGAACAGCAGACCGGGAATCACCTCGTCATATCGTGGGGGCCTTCATACGGTGCGTCCGCTGACGCGTTGCCCACGCGCATCAAGAATGGCGAAGCAATGGACGTCTGCTTCATGATCCGCCCTGCGCAAGACGAACAGATCAGACAGGGTAAGTTTCTCCCGGACACTCGCACAGATCTCGTTGCGTCCCGAATTGGCGTCGCGGTCCAGGTCGGCATGCCGAAGCCGGATGTCAGTACTGTGGAAACACTACGTAATGCACTGCTCGCAGCGAAATCTGTAGCTTTCTCGGAAGGAGCTAGCGGCACTTATATTACTGAGAGATTGTTCCCCAAGCTTGGCATCTCAGATCAAACGAAAGCCAGGAGTGTTCAGATCAAAGGCAAGGAACTGGTCGGAACGGCCATTGAGCGCGGCGACGCCGAACTTGGATTGCAACAGATCAGTGAACTTCGCGCCATTCAGGGGATCCAGTACGTCGGCCCGCTCCCGCAAGAAGTCCAGAAGGTAAGCGTCATTTCCGCTGCCTTATCAACAAACGCGCAGGAGCGCGAAGACGCCGCAGCCCTCATTTCTTATCTGAGAACGCCGACAGCGTCGGCAGTATTCGAAAGGACGGGGCTTGATCCAATCGAGCCCGAGAAATAAATCGCATTGGTGTCCTCCCGTCGTGGTACCCACGGAAGATAGGCCGCCGAGACACTCATTCCTCTCGTTGTTAGCCCCGTCGAGGGTGAACGGGGCATGACCTTTGAGCAAGATAGCCATGGTGCTTAGCTTGACCCAGTCACTTCTAGCGACGGCTCGCTCGCGGCGGATTCAACCGGTGGATGCAACACACTAGAAGCTGCGTGAGCAGTGGGAGTGTTGCAGATGAAACAGCGACGCCGGATTTATTACAGCGAAAAGCAGAAAGCGCTGATGTGGGAACGTTGGCGAAAGGGCGAATCTCTGCAGAAGATCGCCCAGCTTTTTTGATCGGAACCACTCGTCGGTACAAGGGATTCTGGCTGAGACCGGCGGAATCCAGCCACCACAAAGGCATCGATCGAGATTGGCGTTGACGCTGGCTGAGCGCGAGGAGATATCACGGGGGCTCGTTGCTGGCGATTCAATCCAGTCGCTCGCCATGCAACTTTCACGAGCTCCCTCCACCATCTGCCGTGAGATCAAGCGTAACAGCGGACCGGGCGGCTACCGGGCGAGCCACGCCGATCAGCTTGCATGGGATCGGGCGCGGCGTCCTAAAGCCTGTAAACTGGTTGAGCACCGAACGCTGGCGCACATCGTGGCAGGCAAGCTCCAGTTGCAGTGGTCACCGCAGCAGATTGCCGGATGGCTCAGGCGTGCGTACCCAGAGAACGAGGACTACCACGTGTCCCACGAGACCATCTATCGCAGTCTCTTCATACAGGCCCGCGGCGCCCTGAAGAAAGAATTGCTGGAACACTTGCGGCGCACCCGGGCCATGCGCCGTTCGCGCCACCATACGCAGAAGACGGACGATCACGGCAGGATTCGCGACACGTATCGATCAGCGAACGCCCCGCGACCGTTGAAGACCGGGCGGTGCCGGGCCACTGGGAAGGCGATCTGCTGTGCGGTAGTGGCAGCAGCCAGATTGCAACACTCGTCGAGCGCCAGACACGTTACGTCATGCTGGTTAAGATAGCCAGCAAGGACAGCGAGACGGTCGTCAATGCACTCATCAGGCATGCCAGCAAATTGCCCCAGGAACTTTATCAGTCGCTGACATGGGATCGGGGAACGGAGATGGCTGGGCACAAACGCTTCACCGTGGCTACTGATATTCAGGTCTACTTCTGCGATCCCCAGCATCCTTGGCAACGCGGCTCGAACGAAAATACGAATGGGCTGTTGCGGCAGTACTTTCCCAAAGGGACCGACCTGTCAGTGTATTCGCAGGCCAAACTCAACGCTGTGGCAAGACGACTGAACGAGCGTCCGAGAAAGACGCTGGACTACGAAACGCCCGCCGAACGATTCCAGCAGACTATTGCATCCACCGGTTGAATCCGCCGATCACTTCCCGACAGATCTGATACTCGGCTCGCACCGGTCAGAACCGAGGCAGTTACTTAAAAAATGTTCGAAATTCGAGAAGGAGAACGGGATGGACATGGTTGTCAACAGTGTTGCTTACCAGGCTGGTAAGCGCTTGAGCGATGTGACTATCGACGACATCAGTGAAGTCGTGAAAGAGCCTGACACATTTGTCTGGCTGGGGGTATGGCAACCCGACGAGGCGTTTCTGCGAAAAATTCAGGAGGAGTTCAGTCTGCATGATCTTGCAATAGAGGACGCGCTAAAGGCGCATCAGCGGCCCAAGATCGAGGTGTACGGGGAATCGCTCTTCATCGTGGTGAAGACCGCACAACTAATGGATGGGACAGTGCAGTATGGCGAGACCCACATGTTCGCCGGAAAGAACTTTCTTGTCACGGTCCGGCACGGTGCGTCGTCAAGCTACGCCGCCATTCGTTCCCGTGTTGAAGAGAATTCAAAGAGTGTGACCGTGACGGTCGACGCCGGATCTGTCGTTTTAGCTGAAGTCCTGCCGACATCGTGGCAAGACCCTCAACCTCAGATACTTCGACAACTGGGAGGATTACGACCCGTTCAATCGCGCTTTTTCGAAGGTGCCTCACCCACACTGCCGTCCATATGTTCGTCGGTCAACACGTTGTCCGACGGATTCCTCCTTCTCGACAGCGACCTGCCAATTCGATCAGCGATGTCTCGAAGGGGGGATCGCATATACCAGGGCCACCAGGTGAGGTGGTAAAACCACAGGCACGCTCCGCGGTACCCCTTATGCCACTCCCGGGGGACTCCGTCTGTCGGGAAGCTGTCAAGGGTGCGATGCCCAAGCGAGACAACGCCAATCGTCATCCAGACAAAGGCAATCACCAGGGTTGGAAGCGACAAGGCGCAGGCCGCGACGAACAGGGCAAGCGGCAGGCAGATCTCAAGTGCCGAACGTGTTCTCATTGTTTGTTCTCCCCGTCGACCGTTACTAACGTTCAGCTTACTCCAATGCGCAAGGAGCAAAGGGCCGAGTTCATGATCTCAATTTTGCCGGCCGGTTGACGTGCGCCGCGCGCCACCTGAGGCCCCACGGACACGAACGACCATGCGGAGGCATACCTAAACTTGCGATCGGGTTTTCTACGCTCCAGCGAAACGGGCGGCCGCGCATCATCCATAATCTGCCCTTTAAAGCAGTCACGTGTCCTGTAGGAGAGAGCATGAAAGACAGGTCGACCATCATTTGCTGCCGGGAAGGCAAGATTCTTCTGGTCGCGCGAGAACGATCACGGTGGTCGCTACCTGGTGGCACCAGAAAGCACCTCGAGTCGCCCCTGGAGGCCGCCCAGCGCGAGCTGGAAGAAGAGACTTCACTCGTTCGAATGGAGCTTACGTCCCTGTTCCAGTTTGGCGGTCTCAGCAAACGCCATCACGTTTTCCGCGCCGATATTCCTCGCGACGCGTCCCCCGAAGCTCGCAACGAAATTTCGCGTTGCCGGTGGTTCAATCCGGGCAAAATTTCAACGCTCGTCGCGAGCATACCGACCCGGGAAATCGTCAATCTTTTTCGCGCGCACGAAAATCGCGCCGAGGCGCTGCCGGCGGTCATCGAAAAACCGGATGGGCGCGTTAACTGGGCGGCCCAACTGTATGCCGATGTCGCCGACACGGCTTCCCGGCAGGCCTAAAACAGAACTATCGAAAGGCAACGTGTGATAGGGAATATCGAGCTTTTGTCGCGCCTCGTCCTGGCGGCTCTACTTGGGAGCGTCATCGGCTTTGAGCGCGAAAGATTGAACTGGGCGGCAGGTTTGCGCACTCACATGCTCGTGTGCGTCGGCTCGTCGTTGGCCATGCTGGTATCAGCGTTCGGATTTGGCGATGTGTTGGGTGAGAGGAACGTCACGCTCGATCCTTCCCGGATCGCAGCCCGGGTGGACGGGGTAAGCCCATGAGCCGCACCTATCACTATCACGGATTCGATATTGAAGTGGCCGTTGAGACTGACTTCAGTTGGAAGGCGGGACCCAAGGGGACAACCAGCATCGGATTTGTGGCGGTCGTGAGGATCAGCAAGGCCGGTGCATCTGTCGCTGTCTTCTCCCCGCTGCGTTTTGGCGAATCCCAAGGCAAGCCATTTCTCAGTGAGGCCGATGCGCTGATGGGCGGCTATAGTGCGGGACGACGTATTGTCGATGACTTGTTCAATTCGTAACCCTGTGCCCTGATGCCCATGCCGCGCAGCAAACCTGGCAGTCATCCATCCGATTCTCCGAGGCTCTAAATGGCTGCCATGCCGCCATGACCGGCCATTCGGTAGCGCCGGACGACTGTCTCCTCGTGGCCCGAACCCGGTGCGATGCTGAATGGATAATCGATCCACCGGAGGTCGCTCGGCGTCGGGCTCAGGTCGACCCGTTCCGGTCCTTCAACTGGTGTTCGCGAATGTCACAACTGTGAGGGAAAGCAGTCGGTCTGAGTCAATCGGACGGGGGCGGACGCAACTCGATTTAGCGGATTCGACACCGCTCCATCCTTGCACTCGGGGAACTTTTCAACGATGGTGGGCGGCCCCTAGCCGGGGTCTAGCCACATATCGTTCAGCGGAACCCGATCCTATCGCGGGACTGCGATGGGAGCGAAATTCGTTATCTGTGGATTTCTGGCTAAAAGCGTGAAGTACCCGAATGAATGTTGGTTGTCCCCTGCTTTCGTTGAAAGCGGGGGCTATCTATCTTGTCACTTCAGCGAGACACCAGGTCGAGGCTTCGTAAATTGGTCTTCGGACCAAACACGCCGATGGCAATCATCACGATAATCATGACGGCCGTGATCAGGGCGAAGACGCCGGACGTGCCGAAACTGCGAAGCGTGAAAGCGATGAAAAAGCCGGAGAACATCGCGGACAACCTCGACAGGGAATAGACGAAGCCTACTGCACGAGCTCTGATACGGGTGGGATAGAGTTCGGCCTGATACGCGTGATAGCCCGCCGACAGCAGCGTATTGCAGAGCGTCAGCAGCACGCCGAGCGCGATCAGAAAAACACCGGACTGCACGACCGCACACATCCCGCCGAACAGTGCAACGCCCGCTGCCGACAATACAATCAAGGTCTTGCGTTCTATCCGGTCCGCAATGGCGAGTCCAATCAGCGGCCCGACAGGATTGGCGAATGCAATGATGAACGAGTACAGGAGACTATGGGTTACCGTGATGCCTTTGGCCACTAGCAATGTCGGCACCCACGAAGCGAAGCCATAGAAGCCGATCGACTGGATCAGGTGAAACGTCAGCAGGACAAGCGTTCTCCTACGGTATGGCGGCTGCCAGATCTCGCTGAAACGCGCCGGTTTCTGCACGGATTCGATGTGGGCGCCAGACTCATTTCCATTGTCCTTCACCGGTACGCCAATTTTCGCTTCGAGCGCGTCGAGAATCTGTCCGGCCTCCGCAAGCCTCCCGTGCTGCGCGAGCCAACGAGGACTTTCCGGAACCCGACGACGAATCGCCCAGACGGCTATCGCGCCCAACGCACCGAGTGCAGCGGTCAAACGCCAGCTCGCGATGCCGCCGACAGGATGCTGGTCGAACCACCACGCGAAAAACGCGACCGAGGGAACTGCCGTGTACTGCACGAGGTGGACGAACGCAAATGCCCTTCCACGAAAGTGCGCCGGGACCAGCTCACTTACATAGGTATCGATCACGACGAGCTCCACACCAACCCCGATTCCCGCGATGAGTCGCCAGAGATTGATCGCCTGGGCGGAATCCTGAAACGCCATGACAAGCGTCGCCACCGAATACCATAGCAACGAAGCTGTAAATACAGTCCTGCGCCCGAACCGATCGGCAAGACCGGTCAACAGAAATGTGCCGATGAACAAACCTGCAAATGATGCCGCCACGAACGCGCCCAGCCCGCTGAAACCGAAAAACGACGCTGTAGTCACCGAATACATTCCGCTCTTGACCAGACCCGGGCCGACGTATGCAGTCATGAAAAGGTCGTAAAACTCGAACCAACCTCCGATCGATACCAGCAGCACCAGCATCCACACGGGCCGCGTGGCGGGAAGCTGATCGAGACGTTGGTTGATCCCCGAAGCAGATTCGGACGTGTGACCAGGCCTCACCTGCGCCTCCGTCACTGTCTGAGATGATATTGCATACATCAATGCTCCTCCTGGCGCTTTGACAGGGCGCCGCTTATAGGGTGATCGTCACCCGGATTTGGTTTTGTAATTGCAGTCTCGCGAAGACGGCGACGCGTCGAGCCGACTTTTGCTTTAAAAATTCATCGGATTACGCTTGAAGCCATGCGCGATTCGCTCCTTATCGTTGCGCCTTGATCTCGACGGAGGCTTTCGACCCAACTGCCCCAGCCAAGTAGTTCAGCATCTCCGTTCCACTTGCCTACCAACTGGATACCGAGTGGCAAACCATGACGGGACCGCCCAAAGGGAATATGCAGACATGGCCAGCCGAGCACCGACCAGACCACGTTGAATGCAGAGGACCCCGTAGCCGCAAGTCCCAGCGGCGCTTCACCCGGCACGCTAGGAGTGAGAATCAGATCGGCGTCGCCGAAGTGGATGTTCCATGTATCTCTTAGCGAGGACTGAACGTCCTTCATCCGACGATATTGGCTGCGTGAGATCGCACGGCCCTGCCGAACACAAGCCAGTAACACCTCACTGAGCCCGCTGCGTACTACCCTCGCGACTGACGCCAGGCTGCGTGCGAACTCGTACTGCATGATGGTTCGATGTGCTTCCACCGGCAGCGTGAATTCCCGTGGACAGGCAATCTGCGTACAGGTTGCGCCGTGATCTATCAGCGCACGTTCGGCCATCACGAGTATCTCTCTCGCGTCTGCATCCAGAGCATGCAGCGAGGTGCCGCATATCACCGCGACTCGCGGACGTCTCGCCGGCGATTGCAACACGCGCTCGTCGGACAGCAGCACGTCAGCAATGGCACCAATATCGCTGACCGACGTTCCGTACCATCCGATCACATCCAGCGATTCGCACGACACCTTCATGCCGTCTCGCGGTACAGCACCGAACGAAGGTTTGAAACCCGCCACGCCGCAGAACGCCGCGGGCCGGATGATGGAACCGCCTGTCTGCGTGCCGATAGTCACGGGTACCATGCCGACAGCAACCGCTGCAACCGAGCCGCTAGACGAGCCACCCGGCGTGCGCCGGAGGTCGTGGGGATTACGCGTCGGCCCCGGGTGTTTATAGGCAAATTCGGCCGTGACGGTCTTACCGATCGGCACTGCTCCTGCGGCACGCAACATGCCCACGCATGCAGCATCAAACTCCTCGGCGCGACGCGCGAAAAGCTGTGCGCCGTACGCGGTTGGCATGCCGGCAACATGTAGCACGTCCTTGACGCCGATAGGCACGCCGGCGAGCGGTGTTGCTGTATCTACTGCACTTGCTGCTTCAATTGTGTTCGCACGTGGTGCGATGCAAGCCCACGCACGTATTTGCGAATCCAGCGCTTCGATTGACGCCAACGATCGGTGAACAAAGTAGTCTTTCGGTCTCTCTTTTCGTCGAACCTGTCCGGCGATCTCGCGCACGCCTAGTTGTCGGATTTCACCTTCCATCTTTCAGTTCCTGGGTTATCTCGCACCACCTCTTGTGATGCTGTCCCGAAGCGGATATAACGGATTATTCATAGTCCAATTCATAATGAATAGACATTTATCGAAATCTGAATTAATGGCGGCCAGCGTCGACGCGAAACTGGTCGCGACATTCTGCGTGGTGGCCGAGGAATTGCATTTTGCGCGGGCGGCAGAGCGCCTTTTCATGAGCCAGCCGGCGCTGAGCCACCAGATCAGACGGCTCGAAGAAACGGTCGATGCGGAGTTGTTCACCCGCACCACGCGTTCGGTCCAACTGACACCGGCAGGCGTCGTGATGCTCGAGCACGCGCGGGAGCTTCTGAGGGACATGGAGCGCATGGTCCGCCGTGTCAGGCAAGCTGCGCGCGGAGAAACGGGTAGGCTATCGGTCGGGCTGACACCTACGGCAGCGTGCTCTCCGCTCGCGGAAGCACTACATCAGTACCGGCTGGCGAACCCAGGAATTGAACTGGACCTGCATGAACTGAACTCCATCGAGATGCAGAGTGCGCTGAGACTGAGAACAATCGACGTTGCGCTTATGCGGCCCACCGCAGTGGACGCAGACATGCGTGTCGAAGTGATCTATCGTGAGCCGATGTATGTGGCGATGCGATCTGATCACCCGTTGACGACAAAATCCAGTGTCGATCCGGCAGAGCTTGGTAGCTATCCACTCGTCGGATACCGAGCCGATGCCTCGCCCTACTTCCGGAATCTCATTCACTCGGCCTTCTCGATTGCCCGCGTAGTCCCTTCGTTTCTCCAGGATAGCGTATTGCCGACGTTACTAACGTTAGTCGAAGCAGGTGTCGGCCTTGGCGTCGTGCCGGAGTCGGTTATCAGCGCGCGCGGCGGCAATCTGGTCTATCGTAAGTTGCCCAAGCGCGAAGAATTGACCGCAAAGATCGTGGTGACTGAATGCCAAGCGCAGCCGAATCCCGCCGCACGACCATTCATCCTTTCCATTGCAAATCCAACACCACAAACCGATACCAAGGAAGAGCACACGAGTTGAATAATCTGGCGTTGTGACGACCTCAACGAGTCTCCGGTATCGTGGACGGCCGAGCTGGGCCTTACGTGTGCCTCCGTCGACGGGCTCAGGTCCACCTCGCGCTACATCGAGTCCACTCTCCACACACCCATAGCTAGTTACCCCGATGAAAACCACCGCTCTAAGTTGGTCTTCGGCCGCTCGCGCCCCCTTTGTCGAGCGTCCCTTGATGGCCGATTGTCGTTTGAGGAACGCAAGCAAACCAGGACTGCATAGTAGTCGGCTGATGGTCTAAGCGGGGGCGCTACAGATCTGCTATAGCAATGGTAATCACCTCAACTCAGCTTGTAGGCAATGTATGCGAGTAAGGCTATCGCCACCCATAGAAGGCGCTTGATCCTTTGCTGGTTGTTGAGAACTACCGCCTGTAGCATGAGGGTAGCAGCGACGTCTCCCTGGTCACGCACGCGGCCCGTAGTCCCTGCTTCACCGTGTATCGCCAGTTATGATTAGGCACGTCCAACTCAGGGCGTAGCCCATCGTTCTCCGTGTTGTTAGATGCGGTCTTCGCTGCCTGCACCACGGCCTTCTCACCATAGGTGCCCTTCTTCAAGGTCTCCGCAAACACCATTTCCTGATGCTGCTTCGCCGCCTGTATCCACAAACTGGCGGTCGTATTCATCCATTGTTCATTCAAAGCCCGTCGGCAGGATGTCGCTGAGCATCACGAGAGCCTCCTCATCGGCGCCGGCGGGCATGTGATAAAGGCTCGAGTCGCCTCGAAAACTGGACTTAAGCTTTCGTTGCTTTCGCCGATAAAAAGATCGGGACGGCGATTCACTGTCGTTCTGGAAGGATCGCGCGCATCGTGGCGCGCGCCGGCCTTGAACCACGTCACGAAATACTAGAACTGAGAGGAAGAATCATGCGTCTGTCTGCGAAATCTGCTGTTGCCCTGCTTCTTTTGAGCGCCGCCGCCACAGCGAACGCAGGACATTTCACCTGGAATCTGACCAACCGTGCCAATGGGTACGGCGACGACGAAGTAAAAGCTCTCATTGCCGACGGTATCTCGGGCTCGAACGAAACCGCATCGCTCGGGAAGGACTATACGCTCGACATTTTCGTGTCTGGCGGCAGCGGAACCGACCGCACTGCCACACCCGGCTTGATCATTGTTCAAAAGGTCAAGCCGCTCAAATACGGGGAGATTGTCTATTGCACGAAGTTCGACTACGGGACGTACTCCCGCACCGAGCTCGGTGAACATTTGCGTGATTTGATGCGGGTGATGCCTAGTTACTCGGTCTCCAGCCCCGAGTGCCGTTCCAGCTAATAACGTTGGGCTAGCGACGCCGGATCAATGGCATCGCGCGAAAATCTGAGCGACTTTGACACGTAGCCGCTCCATCATCGGTGTCTGGCGGACAATCGGTTTCTCCATCGTCCGGCCAGCCCGCTCACCCCCGCTTATCTCCACCGAAATGCGCCGAAGGCGCGCAGCCAGCACGTCCTCGAAGGGTCAACCTGCGTTCGATACCGAGGTCACCCGTTCGGCAAGACAAAGGTGGTTGGCACCACGATCATCATGGTTCTTAAAGCCTGGCATGTATAGCCGCACCGCGCCGCGAAAGACGCTGCGCTCGCGACTATCCACGCCGCCATTGCGGCCCGCAAATCTCATCGACATTGGGCAAGGGATCAATCAGTACGACACCCAATGCTCGCGCCGGAGGCGAAAAGAACTTCGGAAAATTCCAGGCAAGGGCTCTGTTCGACCCGAGGCGGTCCATAGAAGCATCGTATCGGGAAGGGCGGGTCTCGAGGTCAAACGGTCATCCGCGTGTGGCGAAACGCCGGCAAGCTCTCGGCGATGGGTCCAACCGGCGCCGGGTACGCTTCACAGGGGGCTGCGCTTCTCCACGTTCAGATAACCGTGACGGTGGGGGCGGCGCCATGCACTTACGGGCGGGTAGAGGCCACCTAGAATTATCCGTGGCGGCGCAGCGGGTCAAGGGCCAACACATAGTTGAAGTTGTACATGGCGAAGCGCCTTCCATCGTTTCCACCGCGCCTCCCGCGCGGGCCGGGCAGGCTGACGCAGGCCACCAGGGCGATGTGCGCCGCCCTGCCCGTTCCGCGTCACTTTTGCCACATACCGTCGATGCACGGTTAACGATTTCTTCATGTTCTGTCGATGGCACAGGCTCGCGCTTCTGACCACCATGAATCAGGTTAACGTGAGCGGCGCGGTGCGCCGCCGCTGGAAAGCCTCTGCCCGACGCTTTGTGCCTGTGCACGCGCCTCGACATCACGCGCACGCCAGCGAAGCGGCCGCGGTCGATGACAAGGAGATGAACATGATAAGCAAGCATTTAAGCATTTTGTCCGCAATCGCCGCTGCACTCCTCTCGCTCAGTGCCGCCGCGCAGGCCGGCGACCGCGGCGACCACGGCGACCACGGCGGCCTTTGCTCGAACGCAACGCTAAAGGGACCGTTTGAGTTTATCGGTCACGGAGAGATACTTGGATTGAAAGCTGCCGATGGTACGTTGCATCCGTACGCCGCCCCGTCGATCCTCGATGACGTCGCCCTAGTGACGTTCGACGGCAGGGGCACTTTTCAACGCACCGACTTCGGCATGATTGGCGGGTTGCCGAAAGGGGGGCAGACGACCTTCAATCCGAACCAGATGGGCACCTACACGGTGAACTCCGATTGCACCGGCACCATGAAAATCGTCTATACCGCCGGCGGAGCCGTGCCAGCCGGCGTCGAAACTGATTTGAACATCGTCGTCGCTGCCGACGGGACGCTCGTCGAATCCGTTGTCTACAGGGCCGTCACGGTGTCAGGCGTGAGCGGGGACGGCAACGTAAGGTGTCCACCGGATTGCGAGCAAGGTGTGCAAGAAAGTTTTGAAGGGAAAAAGGTCCTGGTCTACGGCTTCCGTTAGTCGAGTCCCGGATGGACTCGCGCTCGCTCAGGCGCTTGCTATGAGTGGCGCTGAGCCCGACCTTGGGCGCAGGTTTCCGGTCCTTTGATTCCCGCGCCTTCTGCGTGACGATTGGGTCACTTCCCCGACCTATCGCGATACGGAGGGCGCCGGCGCCCCTGATGCTGGCGGACACCCACGCCACCAACATGATCATGGCTGCCCAAGGTTGGCGGAGCGTCGATCACATGATCGCGAGCGTAAGACCGTTGTTTGGGGGCGCAGCGGATGTTCGAACGTCCGCGAGAAGGTCAGGTTGAATGTCCCTGACTGGCCGTTTCTCTGTGCGATGGACAGTGCTGCAAATCGGCTGCTTTGCGCTGCATCAAAGCGGCTTGAACGCAAGCATCTGCCAAGCCCAACACGGGCATACTTGACAGCACCTGGCGTTTCAGGCGACCGGCTTGAGCCACACGCTGGCTAGCCACGGCTGCCGCTCACGCGGCAAGCCGGCGGGCCGGTAATAGTGCTCAATTTCGACGAATCCCGCGCCCGCCATATATCGGCGCCATGCGTCGAGATCATGGAAGACGCCGTAGCGGCCGTTGCTCCAGCCTTCCTGATTCGTGCCGCGCGGGTTGGAGCTGAACAGCACGCCGCCGAGCTTCAGTGTCGCGTGCAATTGCCGCAACACGCGCGGCAACACCTGACTCGGGACATGGAACAGTGCGGCGTTGGCGAAAATGCCGTCAAAGTGCGCAGTCGGCAAATCGAGGTGCAGGAAATCCTGCTGCCAGACGTCGCAGCCAGTCGTGTCACGCGCCATTGCAACGAAGCGCTCGGCGCCATCGAGGCCGATCGCGCAATGGCCGAGTGTAGTGAAGGCCTTGAGATCTCGCCCCGGCCCGCAGCCGAAATCCAGGATCGTAAGAGGGGGCTCGACTTCGATATGGTGCAGCAGCGCCGCGATGTTCTGCGTGACGTCGTGGTCGTACGTGCCGTCGCGGAAATCTTCCGCGTGCGCATCGTAGTGCTGCAACGTGACGGCACTGATTTTATCGAGGTCGCGGGGGTCGAGTTCCATGCAGGAAGTATATCTCGGGGCATTTCCCGCACGACTACGTCGTACCTCCGGTGTCATCGGTCCGTGGTCGGTTGGCGTGCCGATCAGGATGAACAACGCGATTCCGTGTGCGCAACTGATTCCTCTTGGGTTTCCGAGGAACGCGCACGGTATCAGGCGAACGGCTGGAGATGGGCCGTACCTTGCCCCTCGTCATGCGATCGACCCGTGCGTGCCACGAGCGGCAGCACGCGACCCTTGACGGACGAACGTCGCCTCGGCCACGGACGGCTGCTTCCGAGGTTCAACGGCCATTTGACCCGCCAGTTCGGAGAGTGCTCGGCGAATTCGGCCGTTCGAGCCTTTTCGAAAGTGGTCTTTTTAGCGGATGCTTTCGACAAGTTATGGATTCGAAAGTAGCTTGCAAGGGCGATGTTCTATACCGTGGTTAAACGCCAACGGAGCAATAAGATGGGCAAGTTCAGCGATTACGAGTACAGGAAACAACCCGGGTTCGATATGAATACCTTCAAGGGCGCGAACCAGTCCATCCCGATGAAGACAGTTGTGATCCACTGCTTTGACCCTCGGGCGGTCGAGATTCCACAGGCCGTCGCCGAGTATTTTGGTGACGAGGTCTGCCCGGGAGATGAAACCGTGCTTAGTAATGCGATTGCTCACGAAGTCACGCAGCCGTTGACGGCGATGATGGCCAATGCCGCTGCGGGCTTGCGCTGGCTTGATGGCGCGACGCCCGATCTCGATGAGGCGAAGACAGCGTTTAACCAGATCGTTGCTGCCGGCCAGCGCGTGGCAGCGGTAATCGAAAGAGTTCAGGCAATCCTCAGGAAGGGCGATCTGAACACGACCGCGTTCAACACCAACGAGCTCGTCCGGGAAACCATAAAGTTCCTGGAAGATTCACTGCATCGCGCGTGAGAAGAGTGACGGCTTTGGAACAGAAAGCAGTGAAAATTTGCTGGGCAGATTCTTGATGACCCTGGACACACTGCAAGTACATCGGGAGAATATAGCCACGCCATTGCTCGTCCTGAGGCGGTCTCCTCTTTGAGTTTGCAAACGCCGCTCGTTGGGTGAGTGTCTCTTATAAAATCGATTGCTGTCATCCGATCTATCGTTGCGAACGTCACCTGTTGGGCCGACTACCGCCAGATAGCCAGTAACGTCACCGGGCGGTCGATCGCTATTGTGCAAGGCCCCGAGAGGGGATAAGACCGCGAGACATTGCCACTGACCGCGATGCTTTTTCTCCGTATCGATATGCCGCTGGTCATCGCCGGCATAAAGACAGATGCTCGTTGTCTTGCTGTCTTGCTGCCCTCACGCAGAGTGAAAAGCTGCCATCCGGACTAACTACCGTTCCGATGCAATATCCGCGGCAGCTTCGCGTCAGTTAAGCCTTCGCGGCACCGCTCACATAAAACGACGTCTCGGCCGCGCGTTTGTGGGAATTCTTTGCCCGGCCGCAAGTTCGGTCTCGCTAAACGCGACCCGTTGATGACGAAAAGGTAAAGAAATGAAAGTGCAACCCTCGGCTGTAATCGTCGTGCTATTCCTGCTCATCGCGGCCGGCGCTGCCGACTCTCAGGAAATGCAACCGTCAGACGTCGCTAGCCACTTAT
The DNA here is from genome assembly GCF_046027915.1 of Paraburkholderia sp. RL17-347-BIC-D. Classification (NCBI taxonomy): domain Bacteria; kingdom Pseudomonadati; phylum Pseudomonadota; class Betaproteobacteria; order Burkholderiales; family Burkholderiaceae; genus Paraburkholderia; species Paraburkholderia sp. RL17-347-BIC-D. The sequence continues at coordinate 5,435 of NZ_JARESS010000032.1, read as the reverse complement.
CCAGTCAGCAGCCAATAAATTCATCACAGCGGGCGATGCCGATGGACGGCGACGGTACGTGGAACGATGGAGCCCAACCGGGCGGACGAAATGGTTACGGCAAAACCCGAGACGGTCAACCGTGCGTGGTGGGCCTGTCGTGCGATATCTATCAGGGTAGTTAACCTGGACGGCTGTGTCGCGATAAGCGGACTCGATATCTGAAACGACCGATACGATCGATGAACAGATGCTGAGTGGGGTCGAGAGTGTGCGGGCACTGATCGAGGAAGCTGCCGTCCGGCTGCTCGACACCGCCGTTAGCGGCAATCCGCCACATAGCTGACGCAGAACCGAGCCCGCTCCGACGTCAGCTATCGCCGTAGGAAGGAGCGTTCGTTCTCGACAAGCGGTTGGCCGGTTACCGGGGCGGACGCTACCGCTGAACCCAGCAAGTCGTGCAAATTGCTGGCGGCGGGTCAAACTCGCCTTTCAGCCATTTGTCGAGTCGGATCTTCATTTAATTTTCCATGGTTTCGATCAGTTGTGGTTCTGCTTTGCGCCTGCTGCGCTCCCTTTCAGCGAGGTGCGCACTTTTGCACAAGAGTCAGCCGTGTGTAATGGAATTCGGCACTTCAATGCAGAGGGTTGAGCCCCCATGCTAGGCTTCCCGCAGTCCTCGCCGTGTAGGTTGTCGAGGAACCTGCGTTTCGTTCTGTGTCTGGAGGGTTTGTGGCTTTTGAACATCGTGGTTTTCGCGTGACCGCCGATGCTGCGGCGGATGAGCTTGGCGTTCAGTGGGTATGCCATGCCGTGATTGAACGTACCGACGGGGATAAGGCCAAAGGCACGCCCCCGGCAATCGAAATGGTCATTCCAAGGGCCAAAATCGACCCACTGATGGCACTCAGTGCGCTTGAGCATCGGGCTCGAACCGAGATAGATGATTGGCATGAAAGAGGGCATGCGTAGGTGTATTTCTTTCACCAGGCGAGCCACCTTTCCGCTTCTGAGCGAAGACTGCGAACGCCACCGCCTATATCCACGAGTTAGCGTCCCGTCGGAACCAGCGCGAGGCATTGAAGGTGTTCCAGAGAGTCCGATCACTATCAATGGGGCTGACTGACGCCCCTCCGAAGGATCGTTGCTGGCATTTTCGGAAAGCCGATAGGCGCGCATATCGACGGTCTCAACGTAGTCTGCGCGCCAACATTCGCTAAGCCAGTTCTTCCCGGTGGCGGAACGTGACTGGACCGGGTCCCACGACGAACTTCCGTAGGCGACCCACTTCTGCCATCGAATGCTTCACAAGGGAACAGTAGCTTCTGAGGACCAACGGTCATCCGTGAGTCCACGGGCGCCGCCGCCCCACCACCAATCTCGTATTTGACAAAGTTCTCCGCGAAGTCCGCTGATGTCGAATAGAAGCGGAAATCTCTGCCCGGCGTTAGGCGCCCTCCGTCCCCGCCACCAGTGCGGCGCCATCGCTAGTGCCGGCATTAATTCCCTTCGTTGCCCTTTCGCATCTGGCCCTTGACTAGCGCGCAATCTCGTGCTCCGGTCGCAGACCGGCCGAGGACGTTTGGCGTACAATCCGCCCGACTCTAATTTCTTACCAATCTTGAATAGAAAATGAGATGAATGACCTGAGATTTCAGTCTCGGATCGGGGAAACGCTGTCCGTGGGTTGCGCCATACTGATTTTCGTGGCGATGTTCGACCACGTGATGGCCATCAAATATGTAGATCTCGGGATGCTGGTCGTGCTTGGCGCGTGGTGTGCCGGCAGATCGTTGCTCAAGGACTCGCATACGCGCCCCCTCCTGCTGCCGCTCGGCCTCTGGGCAATCTGGACACTAATGTCAGCAAGCTGGTCAGCCGACCCCGCCATTAGCGCACACGCGTGGTTCGACGAAGTCGGCTATCCGCTCACAGGCTTCTACGTGTTCTGGCTGACCGGACAGCAACCCCGCCACGTGCGGCGCCTGCAGATGGCCCTATGGTTTGCGTGCCTGATTCTTGCGGGCATCAGCGTCGCGTATTTCCACTTGCTCGATCCGGCCCTGCCGAAATCTGGTCTGCTGCACTTTTATCCCCGCGTTGGACACACCAGCACCCTGGCGCTGATGGCGATACCCACACTCGGCGTCATGGCCGCAAATGCCGATACACGGATCCGCGGACTTATTGGCATCCTTTTCTGCGTCATCATCGGTGGTGCCACACTGAACCGCTTCTTCTGGGTCGCGCTTGCCGCGGTCGTGGTGATATTGCAATGGCCGCATACGCCGAATGACCGCAAGCGTGCAGCGTGCATACTCAGTGCACTTTTTGTTTCCATCTTGATCGCTGCGGGCTTTAGTAACAAGCTACGTCTCGCCACGGTTGCAAGCAACGCGACGCGATCGGAGACGGTGACTACGCCCGCGACGATGGCCAAGCCCTATATCGGTATGACGCTGGCATCGCTGCATACTGAAGACCCCGCGGCGCGCCTGGCCGACGCCGATCCGCACCATCACGTTGGACTAATGTCCAGGTTTCCGGCGCTACGCGCAGCGGACCGTGTCATCACCGCCGACACCCGGCCGCAAATCTGGAGCTTCTATAGCAGTCAGGTGCTGAAACACCCCTGGATAGGTATCGGCTTCGGCAAACCGCTGCCGTCAATTGCCTACGGGAGCCTGATCCCCTCCACCCTCGTCGAACTGGATGAGAACGTGCGGACTCACGCGCACAACCTGTTTCTGAATACGCTGCTGCAGGTCGGGGTTGTCGGCCTAGCGCTCGAAATCATTGTTTTTGCGTCACTCGCTTACCGTTTTTACGTGGCGCGCAAGACACACCCACTCCTCTATCGTGCAGGTTTGGCTCTCATCATCGGCATGATCACGAAGAACCTCACCGATGATTTCATGTGGGAATCGACCATGCTGATGTTCTGGTGCAGTTGTGGCTGGCTCATGGGCCTGTCGGGTGCGCAGACAAATGCGAACTGTGCCAGCCAACTGAAAAACTACTGACGCGGTTTGTGAAAAAAACGGGCGGTGTCCTTCCATCTCGACCCGTTGCCGTCATTCGAATCGCCGGCATGGCAACGACCGCTCTCGAAGTCCACCGCAGTTCGGTCATGGTTGGTGGCCTGCGGCTTCTCCGCCTTTGCCACGGAGAGCGGCATTGGTGAGGCAGCTACAAAGAGGCTCGCGCCAAAAAGTGCTGCAAGCTCACGACCGGCTTGCGTGTTGCCTGAGGGGGAGAATGCCCAATCCAGGGCTGAGCAAACGTTGTCGAGAAGGAGACAAATTTTCTCCATGGACTCGCGAACGGGCCTCGTTAGTCCAGTTGCCATGAATAGCGCAAAACACTTTGAACAGGTACCGAGCTCGCCTCCACTCCGTCGCGTTTCGTTCTCCATTGGCCTCGAGGCGTTGCAATGCGTAGCATCGGGTGGTCTCCAACAGACTGTACTCGACATGCCCTTGTTCGAGATGTGCGGCGACGAGAGACTTCGCGATCAACGCGCAGATGGCCTCCGTTACGTCGTGAACTGAGAGGTCCTCCGATGCAGCGACAGCTTGAGCATCCTTGAGGGTAAAGGCACCTCGAAGGACACCAAGCCGGCTGAGCACTTTTCGTTCGGTTTCCGAAAGAAGGTTAAAGCTCCAGTCAAATGAAGCCTCGAGTGTTTGATGATGTGGCAGGGCCGTCCTATGCCCACCTCCCAATATCCGAATAGACTCGTCGACTTTTTCGGCGAGGACTTCTATTCCAAGAATCGCCGCGCGGGCGGCCGCCACCTCAATGGCGAGCGGAACGCCGTAAAGGCGCTTACACACGCGCCCAGCGAGCGGGGCAGGAAGCTCAAGAGCGGCACGTTCAAGAATGCGAACCGTGCCCTTGCGGCGCTCGCGAACGTTTACCTGTCGCGCAAGCGATTAATGGTCGAGGTATGCCCATAACGGGCGAAAAGCGGGCTATGCGCCCGCGCGTGAGGCCCGCAAGGGCCAAAAAATAGTGGCACAAGCACGATTTGCGAACTACCAATCGTCGGAACGTCGCGAATTCAGTGCCTTGTTCAGCGTTGCCTTAGACCGACGAGTGTCCGCTACATCCTTTCGATGGTTCGGATACAAGCCCTGAGGGCGACGACGCAACTACGCTATATGAAGTGCGTCCGTGACCGGTCCAGAGTCTCACGCGCGACTGCATTCTAAGGACCAGCTGATACAACGAGCAGCATTCTGAGCGGCGTGTTCTTGAATTCAGTTCCCGCCAGTCCCCCACTGGATAAGCAGACAGATGTCTTCTACGAAACTCGTAACGCACAGACCCTCGATCTCATGGCTCACGTGGTACGGGTACATCGGTAGGAAGAACTTCACGGTGTGTCACGCCGGGCAGGACGTCGTTCATGCGCGAAGCGCCGCGCTTGTCGATTTTTAACGATGGCGCACTGTAGCCCGCACACTATAATTCCACACGCATATCGGAGACAGTTACATGGAAAGCAGCCTGAAATTGCCGTAACGATCAGCTCAGACTAGCCTACTAACAGGAGCGCGGCCCGGGCTCGCGGCAAAGGGGTGACGCAATGGACCGCATTGTGAATCGACTGTTGGCTGCGGTTGTCATCGCCGTCGTGTTGTGCAGTTGCGTCATTACGCTACCGGATGCCGGCGGACTAACCTATGAGAGCCGCGCCGTGACTCGCACCGAAGGAGGGCTCCGGGTTTCCGCTTCAGTGCTTTCTGCTGAAGAAAGCGCGGCGGTTTACGGCGTGCCGCTCGCGAAAAAGGGGATTCAGCCGGTATGGATCGAGGTTCAGAACGACGAAACGGTCAGCTATTTCCTGATGTCGCCTGGCCTCGACCCAAATTTCTTTCCGGCTTCCGAAGCGGCCGAGGCGTTTGACGGCAACAATCCGCCCGGCGGGAAAGACGAAATCGACAGTCGCTTCCGTGGGCTCGCCTTCCGCAACCCTGTGCTGCCAGGGCAGACCGTATCGGGGTATGTGCTGACCAACCTTAGCGAGGGCGCGAAGCTCGTCCAATTGGACCTCGTTGCGAGCGCGCAGGCAAAGACATTCTCGTTCCTCATAGTGGTGCCCGGCTTCTACGCCGATTACCATGTCAGCGCAGTCTTTCGGCGTGAGGTCTATCCGCCTGAAAGGATTGTCGACTACACGGACGATGAGGCTTTCCGCGTCGCACTCGAAGCGCTTCCCTGTTGCGCGACCAATGAGGACGGTTCGAAGAACGGCGATCCACTCAATCTCGTCATAGTGGGAGGCCTCGACGACGCGTTTCCCGCACTGGTCCGACGAGGCTGGAGTCCAACCGAACAAAAATGGTCCGGCGCAATCATGAAGATGATTACCTCCGCGCTTTCCGGCGAGCGTTACGTCAACGCACCTGTCAGCGATCTTTATCTGTTTGGCCGGGCGCAGGACCTCGCTC
>NZ_JARESS010000317.1:0-203 GCF_046027915.1 Paraburkholderia sp. RL17-347-BIC-D | reverse complement strand
CACTGCGCGTTCGCTCCGCATTGGAATGTTGCTCATGTCTGGCTCCTGAGAGGCGTTGACTACCGGTTCCCCGTTCACGGCTTCGGGTATGTGGAACCACAATATGTGAAAACGCAACGTGAAAACACGGCACGTGACGACACAATCTTTTGCATTGATGCCAGCGTGAAAACAGCAGCGTCGCGGGCATTGCTCCACGGCGC
>NZ_JARESS010000316.1:0-209 GCF_046027915.1 Paraburkholderia sp. RL17-347-BIC-D | reverse complement strand
CTGGTATGCGAGTTACCTCCGGGGGCAGCATTTTGAGGCAGATAATTGAAATGTGAGACTTGTGATATAAACTTAAACGATCACATTTCTCAATATCGAGTACGCAATGGTTAAAGGACGTTCAAGTGCCGAAACGATGGCCCCCGCAAACATGGCCGCGTTGGCGCTCGGATCCCAGACCGCGGGAGGCGTCGGTGACATCGGCCGGA
>NZ_JARESS010000315.1:0-212 GCF_046027915.1 Paraburkholderia sp. RL17-347-BIC-D | reverse complement strand
GCATTCCTGTGCGGCTCGTGGACACCGGGTCCGTCGCATAACACCAGCCTGTTGTTATCCTCAAAGTAGTAAATCCCCCATTCGCGCCATAGCCGGGTCAGAAAATGGAAGTCGGATTCCCACACCTGCCGTACGAAGTCGCGCAGCGGGTAGCCGCCTTTTAATCCGTGAGCGGACACCTTCACATCAAACAGGACCGGGTGCTCGCGCAG
>NZ_JARESS010000314.1:0-220 GCF_046027915.1 Paraburkholderia sp. RL17-347-BIC-D | reverse complement strand
ATAACGCTTGCAAGGCGGAGTCGGGCTCGCTAGAATCTCGCTCTTTCGTGCTCCGGACAGCGGGGCACGGGAGGCGGGAGAGCCAGCAGTGGCAAGGCTTTCAGCGAAGTGGGCAGGTTCAGGAAGTTGGAAAAAACCTGTTGACGACGTAGCGAAAGTTCTTCATAATCTCGTTTCTCTGCTGCTGATGCAGCGACGCAGAACGAAGCGGTGTCGGGTG
>NZ_JARESS010000313.1:0-229 GCF_046027915.1 Paraburkholderia sp. RL17-347-BIC-D | reverse complement strand
ATTCGTACGCGCGCGTCTCGGCCGGCACTCCGATCTGCATAAACCCTCTTTCAATGTCTCGGGAACGTTTTGTTAATTGAAGCAAAGCGGAATTGCCGTCATGCGAGACGGCAATCTACCTCACCGGGATAGCTAACTATGTTCGCACGCGAACTAGCGAACGGGTACCTTGCGAGCGTCATTTCCGACGAACAACTGGCGTGGACGACCAATCTTCTGCTCCGGATCA
>NZ_JARESS010000312.1:0-230 GCF_046027915.1 Paraburkholderia sp. RL17-347-BIC-D | reverse complement strand
GGCGAGGTTCTCGTGCCATACCTTGGTGGTCAGATGCAGTTGCTTTCGCGCGAGACCCGAGCCCGCAATTGCGGCGCCTACGGCTTCTTCGTTCTGGTACATCTCGGCGGTGTCGATGTGTCGGTATCCAAGCTCCAGCGCACTTTCAACTACTGGCTGGCAACCTCCGCCCGGCATACGAAATGTGCCAAATCCGAGGCGGGGCAGGTCAATTCCCTGTGTCTTCAAAA
>NZ_JARESS010000311.1:0-232 GCF_046027915.1 Paraburkholderia sp. RL17-347-BIC-D | reverse complement strand
CCACGTTGCCAGGGATGCTGCGGATCACAGAAGTAGACTTTGATGTCAGTAGCCACGGTGAAGCGTTTATGGCCAGCCATTTCTTTGCCCCGATCCCAGGTCAGCGATCTGTACAGTTCCTCAGGCAGCTTGCCAGCATGTTTTATGAGAGCGTTGACGACGGTCTCTGTATCCTTGCTGGCAATCTCACCAGCATGACGTAGCGGGTCTGACGTTCGACGAGAGTTGCAAT
>NZ_JARESS010000310.1:0-234 GCF_046027915.1 Paraburkholderia sp. RL17-347-BIC-D | reverse complement strand
CACGTGCCCATAGACAACAACTGGGTCGAAAACCAGATACGGCCATGGGCTATCGGCAGGTCCAACTGGTTGTTTGCCGGTTCGCTGCGAGCAGGCCAACGAGCTGCCGCCATCATGAGCCTGTTGCGTTCAGCGCAACTCAATGGCCACGAACCGCACGCCTATCTGAAGGACGTTCTCACCCGACTGCCGACCCATAGGGCCAGCGACATTGCAACATTGCTGCCTCACCGC